>CAJQMX010000113.1 GCA_905479515.1 uncultured Parasphingopyxis sp. | reverse complement strand
GATTTTCCATGATCAATACTACCCAAACAAACCGCCGCGCATCCGATTACCTCATTCCAGCAGCTATAGCGCTTCTCTGTGCAACGGCTGCCTATGCAGGCGCGGACAATACCTTTGATCCAGCGCTGGCAAAATTTACTGACTTTCTAGAAGGTTCTGGCGGTAAGATCATTACCGTTCTTAGCCTGGCAGCCGGTCTCATTGGATTAGCGTCTGGGCGTTTTTCCCTCGGGCAAATTGCTGTGCCGGTAGGCGTCGGCATCGGCGTCGGGACAGGCGTTCCCATCGTCACCTCTGTTGTCACGGCAGTCATTTAACGACTGCGATCGGCAAGGAGGGCGGCATCATGGCTGACAGATATCTTTTACCCCGGCGGCTTGATGATCCCGAACTCATCGGATTTTGGACGATCGACGAGTTTCTCGGTCTGATCATTCCGTTCGCCTGGGGCATATTAGCGCAGCATATTTTTATTGGAATCGCCTTAGCATTTATTGCCTGGTTCGCTCTTCGAAAAGCAAAATCCGGCGGTGCGAGCGCGCAGCTCCTCCATGCTGTCTATTGGTATCTACCCGGATCGTTTCTGGGATTGAAAGCCACGCCGCCCTCCCACTGCCGACTTTTGGCCGGTTGAAGGAGGGCAAGATGGAAGCACATATTGCACATCAGTCAGCGCAGCGCCTGCTGCGGCAACGCAACTGGCTGGCCCTCCTAGCTGCGGGGCTAGCAGTGACGAGCCTGGCGGCCATTGCAGCTGGATCAACGCAGTCGCGTGAAATCGTGCTGGTGCCGGTGACCGGACAATCGCTCACCCTGTCAAGCGCAGGCGTTGCCCATGAATATTTGGAGTTCGTCACCCGCGATACCGCTCTCATGCTGCTCAACCGCAGCCCTGAAGGGCTTGATTACTGGATGGGGCAGATTCTCAAGCTAGCCGATCCCAGTGCCCATGGCCGTCTCAAATCAGAATTGGTCAAAATCGTTTCCGAACAACGCGGCTCCGATATTGCCCAGGCCTTTGTCATCCGTTCGCTTGTCATCGATCCGAAAGAACTCAAGTCTGAGGTAACCGGAACGCTCAAAACCTTTGTGGGCGCGCAGGTAATTGCCAGCGAAGAGCGTAAATTTGAATTCAGCTGGACCTACTCCGGTCTTCGGCTTGCATTGACCGGCTTTGCCCAGGTCCCAACCGAGCGCGAACAACAGATTCAGCAAAAATCAATTGAAAAGGATGCCTCGTCATGAGCAGCATATTAACATCCCTGCCCGCCTGTCTGCTGGGCAGCGGCATGGCGAGCATCAGCGTGGGTGTTACGCGGCTTCCCGATACCGGTTTTAAAACTCTTGGTGCGGCATTACTTATTGCCGCCCTTTCGTTAAGCGCATCACCTGCTTTGGCGGACCAGTTTGTCGAGGCGGCCGACAATGCGAAGATTGACTGCACATTATCGCGCGATGAGCTGACCCGTATTGCTTTGGTTGGCGACGAATTTTCCAGCGTTTCAAAAATCGCCTCGGGCTATCCCTATAATGATTTCGGGGTAACGCACGAGCCGGTGCGCGGTGATATCTATATTTCCGTGCCGCCCAGCTTCGCCAGCGACAGCGTTAGTTTCTTCGCCACCAGCAAACAGGGTTTTGTCTATAAATTTGCCTGCCGCACGGCAGCGGTTGAAGCGCATCAACTTTTTATAACCAATCCCGCCCTTGCAAAACCGGCGGCAAAAGCGTGGGAAAACGAGAGAAGCGAAGAGCAGACCATCATCGCTTTGGTCAAAGCGGTGGCGGAGGGAGCAGCGCCTCCCGGTTTTAGCGTGCACCAGCGTATGATGCGCCCGGTCCGAACCGGATCCATCGAAGTCCAGCTCATCGCAGAATATCGCGGCGCCAATTACAACGCGCAGCAATTCATTCTCACCAATCGCGGTAAAACCGCAGTCGAGCTCAATGAAGAAGAGCTCGCACCCAAATCCGCGCGCGCAATTTCCTTTGCCCAAAACACACTGAAAGCCGGAACAAGCACATCGGCCTTTGTTGTCACCGCGACGCGGGGGACCGACCAATGAGCGAGAGCAAAACTATAGCACCCGTTAAAGATGCGGATGCAGAGCAAGGTAAAGCGCGCGCTGGTCTCAACAAACAGATCGCGCGGCGGCAAAATTTGCTGCTTGCCGGTATTGGCAGTCTCGCGCTTATCGCAGGCGCCTGGTTTCTATTTGCCGGTGACGGTGATGATGCAGCTCAAGACGATAACGGCATAGTTACAATTGACGCTGGCAGTCTGGTTAACCGCAATCTCTCCCAGCGCGAGTTTGTCGCGGCTTATGAAAACCGACTTAATAAACTCACGCAAGATCAAAAGGCGCTTAAAGAATCACAGCTCCCAACTGACAAAATTGAAGACCAAATCGAAGCTCTTCGGCTTGAAAACAGCGAAATGCGAACCAATGGGCAAGCCGCCATCGATGCGATTTCAGCGGAAAACGCGGGACTCAAATCACAGCTCGAAGAGAAAGCCGCGACACCGCCGCCGGCAATCCCACCGGCCTATGGTCCGCAAGGCGGAGATTTTAACCGTCAATCTGCGTCGCTTGGCTCACCAAATGGCACAGAAATTTCACCCGATGGTTCTCCATCCGGCGCAGTAAGAATTCTCAACTTCGGCAGCGCAGGGCAGGGATCGAAATCACCGAAGAAACGCACATCGGAAATATCACCGCTCCTGGTTGAAGACAGCCCGGAATATTTGCCGCCCAACAGCTATGCACCGGCAAAAGTCATTGTTGGCGTTGATGCCTCGGTCGGGGTTGCCAGTCAGAGCGATCCGCTTCCGGTGGTATTGCGTATTACTGGCCCTGCCCGTTCGGTGGTCAAAAACGGCAAATTGCTTACGACAAATATCACCGGTTGCATTGTCAACGGCGCGGCGCGCGGCGACCTCTCATCGGAGAAAGTCTATGTGAAGCTTGCGCGTATGACCTGCGATCAGCCCGGCGGGCGTGTCGCCGTCAGCGAGGTCAAAGGATTTATCAGCTTTGCCGGTAAATCCGGCGTGCGCGGACGCGTTGTCAGCCGCGAAGGCAGTCTTATCAGCCAAGCGCTGCTTGCCGGGATTGTCGGCGGGTTCGGGCGCGGCTTTTCAGCCAATGCCAACGGCATTTTTTCCGGTCAGATTGGCACGGACGGGAAACGCGATAGCCTCTCGGGCGCCGACATATTGACCGGCGGCCTTGGCCAGGGCGCAGGAGATGCCGCCGATACCGTTTCCAAATATCTCATCGAACGAGCCGAACAATATCAACCTGTCGTCGAGATGCCGACTGGCATCGATGTCGAGATCGTCTTTCTCGACGGCGTCCATGTAAGGAGTGAAAAAAAGTGAATTTTTCTAATTTCAAAACCGAGGGTCGGACCTTCAAGTCACGGGCGGCCGCCATTGCGCTTGCTGTCGCCAGCGGCGGGGTCGTCACAGGCCTTGTCGTGGCCAGCTTCATCTCGGTTCCAGCCAATGCCGCAGCCGTGCTCGAGGATGTGCGCACCGCAATTGAGCTACGTCTCCCGAAAACACCCATTACCAGCCTCACCTGCAAGGGGTTTGGCGGTCTGTGCGAGGTCGTATCGGAAAAGACATTATTCTATATTGATGAACGCGCGCGTTATCTATTTGTCGGGCGTCTATACGATATGGAAAGCCGGGCGGACCTGACGGCGGCCAAGCTGTTGGAGCTTAATCCGCAGCTGCTTGTCGCAGGAACAGCGGGCGCAAATGCCGGCAAGCAGAATGCCGCAAAGCAGCCCGCGGGTAAACTTGCTTCCAAAGTTCCCGTCGCGGACCTGGTACCATCGGGGGCAATCCAGTGGGGATCCAAATCCGGGCCCAAGCTCATAGTCTTTTCCGATTTCAATTGCAGCTATTGCAAGCGGCTGACCGCGGAGCTCAAAAAGGCGCGCATGCGCGTTGAAGAGCGGCCGATATCCATCTTTGGCGAAAAAAGCAGGAAGCTGGCTGAAACGGTAATTTGTTCGCGGGATCCTGCAAAAGCGCTGCACCAGGCCTATTCCGGCGAAACACCGAAGAAACAAAAGTCGTGCAACACCTCAGGTCTTGATGCCAATGAGGCCTTTGCACGCAGCCACGGTTTTTCCGGAACGCCGGTCATGGTGCGCGCAAGTGACGGCGCGGTGCTCGAAGGATATCGCGGCGCAGCCGAAATCCGCGCCTTCCTGAGCTCCAATCCAAAAGGTGCAAAATGACGCGCGCGCACTTTCCATTGGGGATGCTCGCGCTTTCATGCGTCTCACTATCGTCTTGCGCTAGTCTGGGCAGCAATATCAGCGGCAGTTTTGATTGCAAGGCGCCGGGCGGTAGCTGCGCGCCGACATCGCAAATTGATGCGGCGGCGAATGCACCAATGCTCGAGCAAACTCAGCCAAGTGGCAGGCGAAACCTGATATCGGCGGCGCAAACTGCGCGGACAGGCGAGCGTGTGCTCAAGATTGTCTTTCCCGGATTTGTCGATGCGTCGGGCAATTTGCATGAAGCGCGTAGCGTGCATGTAGTTGCGCGCACTCCCGACTGGGCTGCCACATTGACTGGGCAAGAAACAAATATCGCTCGGCAAATGGCGCGCGATATAGCAGATCAAGCCAAGCTAGCATCCAAAGACCATTCCGGCGACCCTCTTAGCGCAGACGATAACGCCAGCGAAACGCCGTCAGAATCAACGGACGCCGCTGACCCATTTCTCAAAAGTTCTTATAATTTGCCCTCGCGTGGTTCGTACCCCTTGACCGTGCGAGAGGCAATTGCCGGTGCAAACATACCGGCAATCGAGGGGTTCGATGGGCTCCCTCCCCCAGCAAGTCGAACCCCTCACCTTGTTTTGAAAGCATTCCCGAATGATGGTCTTCCGAGTATTGAGGCCATCGAAGCCGCCAAGATACGCGAGAGCAACAGATTGCCCAGCGAGGAGAAAGGACAATGACCTTCTCCATAACTGGCGCGCGCGCCAAACTATTGTCGGGTCTGTTTGGTGATACCCAGACCGCTGACCAAGCAAAACCGAGCATCGCGCTCGACATGCTGTCAGATTGGCTGCCGTACCGGGTTTTTGATTCAGGACCGCGGTTGTATCGCAACGCGCGCTCCAAAGGATTTATATTATCCGCCGCGCCGCTGATTGGCGCGGATGAACGCACCGGTGAAATATTGGGTCAGTTTTTCTCCGAAGGTATGCCCGAAGGCGCGTGCCTGCAGATATTACATTTTGCCAGCCCGCGCATTGGCCGGGTAGTCGCCCCATGGTTTGCCAAGCGCTACGCACAGGGCGGTGTCTATGAGGCAATGGCGCGCCACAGATCAAAACGGCTTTATGATCTGGTCTGGGAAAGCGGGTCTGCCCATGCGCCGTTTCATGCCCGCTGCCATAATCTGGTTATCTCGCTGGGCGTTCCAGACACCGCAAACATTGATGACAATGAACTTGCGCAGTGCCGCGACGGGCTTGTCGGCGTACTGACGTCTCTTGGCATTGATGCGGGTGAAATGGAACCGCAGGAACTCATCGCGCTCGTTGATGACCTGACTTCCCCCACCACAGCGCCGCAAGAAGACCGAACCGTTTACAATCCGCTCGATGATATTGCCAGCCAAGCCATCCGCCGGGATATTGAGCTCGAAGCCCACGACGACCGGATGATCCTGCGCACCGAACGGTTCCGGGAAATCGGGCGCAGCGCTGATGGGACGCCCGAGATCGGCGCTATTTATCCCGATGCCTTCGACATCCGGCATTTTGGGGTTCGGCAAATGCCCGAACGGTGGGCACCGTGGGAATGCGCGCGGCTAATCGGTGACATGTTTACAGACAAGCTGCGCTTCCCCTGCCCGGCTGCAACCATGCTTTGTCTGGTTTATCCCGACCGCGAAGGCGCGTCTGCAAAAGCCGGTTTCAAGTTTATGCGCACGACCAGCCTCAGCCAATCCAAAAGCGCGCGGTTTCTGCCCAAGCTGGCGCAGCAATCTTCCGAATGGAGCCATGTCCAGGCAGAATTGCAGGCCGGGAAACGCCTCGTGCAACTTTTTTATGGCGTAACCAGCTATTCGCCGCTTGGCCTCGGCGATGCTCATGAACGCTCGATCAAAGCCATTTACAAGGCCGCCGGTTGGGATTTGGCCGACGAGCGTTTTCTCCAGCTCCACGGGCTGATCGCCGCCATGCCCATGACGCTGGCCGATGGCCTTGCCCATGA
>CAJQMX010000112.1 GCA_905479515.1 uncultured Parasphingopyxis sp. | reverse complement strand
CAAGGATACGCGGCTGTCGGGCTATATGATGGAGTCCGCCCTGGTTGCCGGATTCACCAGCGTTGGCATGGATGTCATCATGGTGGGGCCAATGCCTACCCCCGGTGTCGCCATGCTCGCGCAATCCATGCGCGCCGATTTGGGTGTGATGATCTCTGCCAGCCACAATCCCTATGTCGACAATGGGATCAAGCTGTTTGGGCCGGACGGATATAAGCTGTCAGATGCCGATGAGGCTGCGATCGAAAAACTATTGCAGGATCCGCCCGCGCTTGTTGCGTCCGAACATATTGGCCGCGCACGGCGTGTCGACGATGCCCAGGGCCGGTACATCAACGATGCGAAATCGACATTTCCATCCTCGCTCCGTCTGGATCAGCTCAAAATCGTTATCGATTGCGCCAATGGTGCTGCCTATCAGGTTGCCCCTTCGGCACTTTGGGAACTTGGCGCCGAAGTCATCGCGCTGGGCGTTTCGCCCAATGGCACCAATATCAATGACAATTGCGGGTCCACCTATCCGCAGGCGCTATGCGAGCGGGTGGTAGAGGAAGGAGCCGATATCGGCCTAGCGCTGGATGGCGATGCGGACCGATTGATCGTGGTCGATGAGAAGGGAAAGGTCGTGGATGGCGATCAGCTGATGGCGCTGATCGCGAGTGACTGGAAGCGCCGGGGCAAGCTTAAAGGCGATGCGATCGTGGCCACGGTGATGTCCAATCTCGGGCTTGAGAAATTTCTCGAAAGCGAAGGCATCAGGCTTGAACGATCGAAAGTCGGGGATCGCTATGTGCTTGAACTGATGCGGGCCAAAGGCTGTAATGTGGGCGGCGAACAATCGGGCCATCTCATCCTCACCGATTATGCGACAACCGGGGACGGCCTGATTGCTGGATTGCAGGTACTGGCTGCGCTGGTGACCAGTGGAAAGCCGGCCAGTGAGCTTCTCCACCTGTTTGAACCCTATCCGCAGTTGCTCAAAAATGTGCGCTATGAAGGCGGAGATCCGCTGGCGGCAGAATCGGTGCAGGCCGCCATTGCCGCTGGTGAAGCAAAACTGGCGGGAAGCGGCCGCGTGCTGATCCGCAAATCAGGAACGGAAGCGCTGATCCGCGTGATGGCCGAAGGTGAAGATGAAAGTCTGATCGAGACGGTCGTCGATGATATCTGCAAGGCGATAGAGGATGCGTCCTGATGCTTGAGATGCGGCCAGATTGCGAACGCTGCGGCGTGGATCTGCCGGCGGACAAGCCGGGTGCCCATATCTGCACGTTTGAATGCACCTTTTGCGAGGCCTGTACCAAGGGGCCGCTGGCCGGGAGTTGCCCGAATTGTAGCGGTGAACTGCGACAACGTCCGGCCCGGGCCACTGCGCTGCTTGCACGCTTCCCGGCGTCTACCGAACGGAAATACAAGGCAAACGCATGACCATGCCAGCCCGTATTCTCGCCATTGCGGGGTCGGATAGCGGTGGCGGCGCGGGCATTCAGGCCGACCTCAAAGCCATTACGCTGTTGGGCGGCCACGCCATGACGGCCGTTACCATAGTCACTGCGCAAAATACGTTGGGCGTCCAGGCGGCGGAACCGGTCACCGTCGACACGGTTATTGCCCAGATCAATTCGGTGGAATCCGACATTGGCATTGATGCCATCAAGATCGGGATGCTCGGAGCAAGCGCCTTGGTGGAAGCCCTGGTCAATCGGTTGACGGCAATCACCGTCCCAATCGTTTTCGACCCTGTCATGGTGGCGACCAGTGGATCAACCTTGGCTGATGAAGAGACGATTGCCGGGTTTCACACGCTGATGCGGATTGCGACGGTTACAACGCCCAACCTTCCCGAACTGGCCCGGTTGACGTCTTCGCGCCTCGCTTCTGCCTATGAGATGGAGCGTGAGGCCCGCCGCCTTGCCCGCGATGCCAGTTCCATGGTGCTCGCCAAGGGCGGGCATCTCGAAGGCGATCTGATCACCGATATTCTCGTCCAGCCAGATGGCAAGGTTGATCGCTGGAAGAATAGCCGGATCGAGACCGCACACAGCCATGGCACCGGATGCACATTGTCGAGTGCGCTGGCGACAGGCCTGGGGCAAGGCTTGGGGCCAGTGGAAGCGGCGAACAGGGCGCGCGGCTTTGTTCGCGCCGCGCTCAAGGCTGCGCCGGGCCTTGGCAAAGGCAATGGACCACTGGGCTTTGCTGATATTGGAGAATTTTGGCCGTGAGCCTGATCGTCGCTGGTGTCGATGAAGCGGGCAGGGGGCCGTTGGCGGGGCCGGTTGTCGCGGCTGCAGTTATTCTGTGCGAGGGCGGCATTGCGGGCGTCGACGACAGCAAGAAACTGAGCGCGCGGCGGCGCGCTGAACTGGAAGAGCAGATACATGCACGCTGCGTGGTGGGTGTCGGCATCGCAGAACCCGAGGAAATCGATCGTATCAATATCCTGCAGGCAACGCTTGTCGCGATGCGCCGTGCGGTTGAGGCGCTTGGAGTAGAACCAGGCCATATTCTTGTCGACGGCAACAAGCTTCCCGAATGGCGCTATTCTGCCGAGGCGGTAATCGGCGGCGATGCGATCCATGCCTGCATCTCGGCTGCCTCGATCATAGCCAAGGAAACGCGGGACCGGATGATGCGGGCGGCAGCGATCGACCATCCCCACTATGATTGGGAGAGCAACAAGGGCTATCCGACGCGCGCCCATCTCGCCGCACTGCGCGAACATGGCCCATGCGCATTGCACCGCCGGAGTTTTGCACCGGTCGCCCAGTCATTACTCGACCTTTGAGTCTTTCGCGCCACACCCCAGCATCTTGAGTCTGGATAGCGCCGTCATGGGCCATATCTGGTGGGGGACTCTTTTCGTTCCCGCTTCGTTAACCATATCCTCATTCTGTTCTCCGACTATGTTCGCCTTGACCCGGGAGTCCGGCTGACTCAGGCTCCCGTCTCTTATCGCGAGGGGCATGGCGAATGACGGTTGCAGAGACATTTGATACGGTGAAAACAACGAGATCGAAGCGGTCAAAACCGCCGGTTGCGTTGGAGACCGATCGTATTCTCGAGCAGGATTGCGTTTCCGCTATGGCATCCTTGCCAGATGCATGCATCGACATGATCTTTGCTGATCCGCCGTATAACCTTCAGCTTGGTGGCGATCTGTTCCGTCCCGAAGGCAGCATGGTCGATGCCGTTGATGATGATTGGGACAAGTTCGATACGTTTGCCGCCTATGATAAATTCACCCGGGCTTGGCTGAAAGAGGCGCGCCGTATCCTCAAACCCAATGGCACGCTTTGGGTAATTGGCAGCTATCACAATATTTTCCGGGTTGGTGCTGCGCTGCAGGATGAAGGGTTCTGGATCCTCAACGATGTTGTCTGGCGCAAGGCCAATCCGATGCCGAATTTTCGCGGAACCCGCTTCACCAATGCCCATGAAACGATGATCTGGGCATCGCAGGGTGAGAAAGCGAAATACACATTCAATTACAAGACGATGAAATCGCTCAATGATGAGCTGCAGATGCGGTCCGACTGGCTGATCCCGATCTGTGCGGGCCAGGAGCGGTTGAAAGAAGACGGCAAAAAAGCGCATCCGACGCAAAAGCCGGAAGCCCTGCTGTACCGCGTTATGCTTGCCAGCACCAAGCCCGGCGATGTCGTGCTCGATCCTTTCTTTGGCACGGGCACCACCGGGGCGGTGGCCCGGCGGCTCGGTCGCAAATGGCTCGGGATTGAGCGCGAGAAACGCTATTGCCGCGTTGCCCGCGAGCGTATCGACGCTGCGCTTCCGCTCGATGAATCGTCGCTCACCATCATGAAGTCGAATGCGGCCCAGCCCAAGGTGCCGTTCGGTGCGCTGATCGAGACTGATTTGCTCAAGCCCGGCGCAATCCTCATGGATTCAAAGCGCCGCTGGAAAGCCGAGGTGCGCATCGACGGATCGCTCGTCACCAAGAATGGCAAGGAAGGCTCGATCCA
>CAJQMX010000111.1 GCA_905479515.1 uncultured Parasphingopyxis sp. | reverse complement strand
CGCGGCGAAACTGTCTTTTCATGTCGGATCGCTTAAGCTAAACGCCGCATTCTGCAACTGCAAACGCCGCGGTAGCTCAGTGGTAGAGCGCATCATTGGTAATGATGAGGTCGGGAGTTCAATTCTCCCTCGCGGCACCATCCCTTCTGCTGAAGGGAATTCAGGCGTTTCAGTCATTTTTCCTCCTTTTAGATTGTTGATTTGGTTGAATAATTTGAACGGCGCTGTCGTTTCAGGGAGTTCAATGCCGCCCTTTTTCGAGTAACGAAGATGACTCGAAAATGTGAGCCTGAGCACCAAGCGGCGAAGCTCTAACACCCCTGAATCCCATAGAGTTTTTGGCGCTGAGACGTATTTCAGGGAGAGTTCAATCAAACTCTCTAAAGGCAATTGCGGCCTGGCGGTTTGAGCGGCTTTTTCGAGCAATACGAGCTTGCGCTTTTCAGCCTCGGCAATCTTGTCTTCATAGGCTTGGATCACGCGGGGATTCGTCGCCTCAATAATTCTGTCGACCAGTTCGCCAATCTGCTTCTCGCAGGCCTCAGCTTCCCGTCTGAATCCTTCTGCCCGCTCTTCGGCACGCGCAAGGCGCTGATTCCAACAATCGGTCAGCATGGCCGTCGCCACTTTCACCAGGGCTCGTGCGGGCTCAAGCTGGCCCAACAGGTCAGCAAACTCACCCTCTAGCTTGTCGCGGGAGATGGTTTTGGAGCACTGCTCGCAATCGCGGTTCACACAAAAATAGTACGGGTATTTCTTATACTTACCTTTGCACCAGCCGCCCGTGAGATTGTAACCACAGCACGCACATTTGAGCGCTCCGCGAAGCGCAAAGTCCTCGCGTGTATCAATGCGGGTCGGTGCGTAGACGCCTTCTTTGAGCTTGTGCTGGATGCGCTCATAGGTAGCCACAGAGATCAGGCCTTCATGTTGGCCTTCGCGAAGCGTCACTCCCCACTTCTTTGAAGAGACCAGCCCCGCATAGACCTCCTTGCCCAAGAAGCGCACAACGCTTTGAGGACGAAGCGTGCCATTGGGCTTATCTTTGGGAAACTCAGGCTGAGCTTCCAGCCAGCGGAGCACTTCAGTCTGAGAGGCGAACCGATTGCTCGCAAAACCTTCCAGCGCTTCAGCGCAGATCGAGGCCAAAGGCTCATCACGCACTAGGACTTTGCCGCCGCCTTTTGCCGGCACGTACTTCATGCCGATTGGCGCGTGAAAAACCCAAAAGCCTTTTTCAAGCCGAGCCTTCATCTTCTGGACGACCTGACGGCTATTTTGCTCACGCTCTAATTGTCCCTGCGCGGCTATGATCGTCTCGATGAACTTGCCTTCGGGGCTCTCCTCGAATTTGAAATTCAGAGATTCAACGGTTGCGCCGCGCGATGACAATTCTTGACGAAGCGCAATATGCGCTGCCGTATCCCGTGCGAGCCGTTTGAGGTCATCGAAGATGACGACGTAGTTCTTGTCCTTTTGTGCATCGAGATATGTCAGAAGCGCCACCATGCCGGGGCGCTTCAAATAATCTCCGCCCCCTGTGATGGAGTCGGGAAAGACGGCCTCAACGTCATAGCCTTTTTGTGCAGCATACTGACGACACCGATACTCCTGACTGTTCAGGCCATCGCCGTCTGAGGCTTGTTTAAGCGAGGATATCCGGCAATAGATAATAGCTGATTTTGTGACTGTCCTTTGCGAGTTCATGCCTCGACTCCTTCCTGCGCCGCATCGCGCACAGGGCCTGCAGCATTTTCAAAGCGTTCAGTGAAATTGTGATGGGATGAGTATACATGATCCCGCACGGCCTGGGCGGACGGATCGGCCAATTCTTGCGGTTTTCCACAAGGCGGATTTTCAATGGAAAAACCCAGATCGACGAAACTGGCCATGATCGCATAGAGCGCCCGCAGCAAATCGAGTTTCTCATCGTCTGGGATATCCGTATCTTCGAGAAGCGGCATGTAGGCTTCGAGATCGAATTGTACGGCATTCTGTATCGTGCGCTTTTTGCCCTCTATCGGCGTGGCGGCGGCGCGATCCGCTGGTGTGTGTGTGGTCCTGGTTTCCTCCATGACTCGGTGTCCTTTTTCAATCAGGGTGTATCAATCATTTTCGTCCTTTCCTCTTCTTGCGTTGCGCGTTGGCAGGATCGCCAAAGGCAACAAGAACAAAAAGTGAACATACGCTCACTTGAGCTTTTTGGCAAGAAGAATCTGCTTGGCTTTAGGCCCGCGATTTAGCGGGCCGCTCTATCTCGCGGTTTCGCCCGGCGGGTGCCACGGACCGGCTTGCGCTCGTCTTTAAAACGCTCCCGCTTAATCTCGTCACGGCGTTTATCATCGTCGTGCCAGTCTTCGGACAGCTCTTGCTGATTAGCCTCGCGCTGCGCATTGCGCTCTTGGGCGTGCTTACGCTGGCGGGCGAGGATCTTGTAATGCGTCTCACGGGCAAGCTCGCTGACGCGCAGAAGGTCTTTCGAGCCTAGCGTGGAGGTCTCTTGTGGATTTCCATCTTCATCACGGTAGAGCTTTGTAATCTTGGTATTGAAAAGCGGGCCATACTCACCCTCACTTCGCCATGTGGCGCTTCTCAAATTGCCGTCGCGCAAAACGATCTCGGGGGCGTTGTCTTTGTTCCGGCCTGGCGGGGCGTCTGTCATGGGCAGTCTCCTTTTGGTTATGAATGTGAATGGTTGCGTGATCGATCTTGCGAACGGGGCGAAGCTTGAGCTTTTCGTTTCTTTCGAAACGCCTTGATCTCATTTGCTCTGTCTGCGGCCTCCCGAACATATTTCGAGGCGCGAGGTTTTAGCGAACGATCTAATTGATCCCTCACCTGATTAAGCCCTTCGATATCCTTGCTTCGCTCGCTCAGCGCCAAACGCACACGCATGGATGCGATGCGCGCTTTGACGGCCTCAAGATTATCTTTGGCGGCCTGACCTGCTTTGAGCGTGTTTTCGGGCGACTTCACAGACATGGACGAAATCCTTCGACATACGACCATTGGCCGCTTTGTTGGTATTGAGGAAAGTGTGCGAGCCTATCTGGAACGGCTTCGGTAATGACGCGCCGATATTCCGGGCCGCGCCGTCCCATTATCTGCACACGGTCTATTGGCGGATGGTACGGAGAGCCTAGATAGCGCCCAGCCATCCACAGCATCTCATAATAAGGGTAGCGATCCGCATAGATCGCGCCATCGACGCCATCCATGAACACATACATCTTGCTGCCGGGCATATTCAAAATCTCATCCGGCGTCCGCACATCGCGCTTTTGCTTTGAGCGAATGCGGGAGGAGCGTTTGTAGTGAGTGGCTTGCAGTCCTGCGCTCAGGACATCCCCGCCATCGATCAACTCCAGGAGCGCTCGATTATAACCTTGTCGGGCTTTGGCCTGCTGGACCTCATCATCATATTCGAGGGTCTCAGCACCAATGCGGCGGCTCAGGCTCATAGCAGAGGGCATATCCCTGATTCCGAAATAGGCTTGATAGCCCGCGCTTCCGAGCAGGATGTTCTCCGCGTTCTCACCCAAAGCTCTCATCTGATAGGTGCTTTGCCAAACCGTAAGCGGCGTCACACCCCATGAGCCGGCCCCTATCGTGTAAGCATCAAGAATGAACTGTGCCGCGCCGAGTTGGGCGGCTTCGTCAATCACCCAATGTTGGCGCGGCGCTTTTGGCGCGACGGCCCGATAGGTCTTGGCCGCCAAGAACATCGCCTTGATCACCAGCGCCCATTGCCGGACATATTCTCCCTTCGGGCACAGATTGACCGTATAGAGACGGCCTTCATCGCAAAGCTGCTTGAAAGAAAAATCGTAGGGCGGACTCACGGACGCCCGCAATTGCGGCGAGCTAAGACAGATAAAACTCTTGCTCAATTCACCCGCAATGCCATCGAAACCGCCGCCCTCACGTGAACGAAGGCCTGCAATCTCTTCTTCGCATTGCCGTACATCCTCAAAGCGTGATTGGCTCATAGGGAAAGCAAAGCGCTCCAGCCATTCATCGCCTCCGGCCACGAAGAGCATAACCGCCCAATAGAGGCGATCCAGCCGCAAAACGCCGTCCATCTCGACCAGAGCCAGGCAGATATGCTGGAGAAACCATCGCGCGCGCATTTCGAAGAACCGCGATTGCGGCGCACCTGAAAGCGGGATCGCCATTTCGCAAAATGCAATCACATCATCGATCAGGCTTGGACTATCGATGTGAATGTAATCGACGGGGTTGATCCGATGAAACGGCAGCCCTGCGATCCGGCAGGGATTCCAGACATAGCTATAGCGCCCTTCGACGACCAGAAGATTGGCAATGAAGAACGCTTCCGCTTTGACATCGAGTACGACGCGATTGTGCTGGCTCCCGCCCAGGCAAAGCTGATAGGCAAGCAAGCTTGCCAACTTGCCGCTTCGAGCGCCGCCGACAATCACTTCCCCTGCAAGCCCCGCGTGCCCAAACGGCCGGCCAAAGGCGAAGCCTCCAAACCGTGTTTGCGGAGTAAAATTATATGCACCAGCGGCGGCGATTTGTGCTTGGGATGCCAGCTCCGCGCTTCCGAAGCGAAACCGCTCATTATCAAAATCAGGCAAGCCCATTTCTCTACCGCCGTGTGAACAGACCGAGCAGGAAGAGCTTCGGGATCAGTTGGAACAAGACCGTCAGGCCAAAGAAACCGACCATCATGCAGAGCAGAAAAATGGGAATAACCAGATATCCTGCATCTGAAGAAACATCCTCGAAGAATGTTTCCATGATCCAACGAGCGATTCCAAAGACCTGCGGATAACAAAGGACCATCATCAGGACGGAAAGCGAAAGGGCTAGCCAGCCGCCGTCTCCACGCTTGCGTGGCGGGTAAGAAGGATTTCGAGACATGGATGTGTCTTTCAATTTTGAGGGGTTGAGCGGGCGGCCTCTTAAGCCGCCCGCTTGAGCCGTGCTTACCGCTTGCGCTCACTCCAGAGCGTCGCAAAGCCGCGAGCAAAAATGCTGAGGAAGAACACGTGGGTGAGAACCGCGAAGATCGTGTATCCTGGCAGGCCCGCATTCATGCCGTTGAAGGTCGTGATCGTGTTGATGAGCGTTAGCCCGCACACGATTCCGGCGGAGACGAGTCCGCGCCGCCAGACCATCAGGAGTGCCGGAAGACCGAAGCCGACGAGGATATAGAGTGTTGAGCCGAAAGTGGCCTCTGGTATGCCTGCTGCCTCGTTGATACGCGCTTGGCCGAATATACCGCCGAGACCGTACCAAATAGCAGCATAGAAAGCTTGCCGCACGGGATCGCGGAACAGCTCGCCTATTTCTCGTCCGAGCGAAAAGCTCTGCCCCTTGCGGGAGCGCTCATGAACACGGTCAAAACCGTACTCGATATCCGGCGGCGGGCTTTGAAGGCCAATAAACGGCCTGCTCCCCGAATTAGGATGTGTGTGTTGATTGTGTGAGGGATCATTAGATGCCATGATCCGGCTCCTTCTATTGAGGCTGACTGGCCGATTTTTGAGGGATAGCGCGAGGGGAGTTGCCGCTCTCCTCGCGCCGCTTTTGGCTAACAGATGTAGCCCGTTCCATTGCAACCTGAGCAGCTATGTGTGGTTGGAATTCCGCCGCGCATAACTGTTTTGCGCCCCGACCCATTGCAAAGAGTGCAAGGCCGCTTTTCAGGCGCTTTATAACCTGACGATTTCGTCGTGGTTTTCTTCTTTGATCCGAACATCTGATCTCTCCGATAAGGACGAGGCAACGGGGATGCGCTACCCCACTGAGCCGTGAACCTCAGCAAGACCTATATGGGCGTAATATTACGCCCAGTCAAGCCAAATTTTTTTAAATGTCCAACCTCACCAACTGCGCATTGAGCCCGAACCCAAGCTTTTCAAGCATCTGCGCAGTGTTATCGATCGTAGCTTTGCCGCTGTAAATTTGCCGTAACGTGCTGTGGCTAATGCCCAACCTTTCCGCAAACTTCCTCTGCGACAAACCAAGCTCCGCCTGAACATGCTTGAGGGCCTGGATAGCGAACTCTCGATCAAGCGTACCTTCAAATACTGGGCCTAACCCATCTACCTTCTTTTCTTCATCCAATAATTCCTCGTCTGACCCTGCAATGTCAGGATTATCAGTATACGGAGTATTATGACGAATTCTCAGCGCGCGAGCAACTTTAAAGAGGTCAATGATGTTTCTATATAAATCGGCCTTTAATTCGCGCCGTTCTTTTTCTGGAACCGCACCTCCCTCAAAGCGCTCAAAACGCTGATCCACGAGCGCGTACTCGGCGAGGAAAGGTATGTTCGCGGCGGTGAAGTCTATTTTCTCAAACCACATTCTGGACAGAGCCGAGCTGACAGGCACACCCAGCCCGTCTCGATAGATCGTGGCTAGCGCAATTAAGCAAGTATTTCGCAAAGAAGTAATACCATCTGAATCACTCTCCACTTTCGCTATGTGCTCAAGTGAGTGAATCGGGTCATTCAAAGTCCTTAGCTCTTGAAACCCTGGCAACATGAACAGCTGGATGATAGCGGCATCTGCCATTGCGAGGAGATTTCCATGCTCCGCAGCATCAACTAGCCACCGCATAGACCGTACGACATTGGCGGACTGATGGTGGTCATATGCATGAAGCTCAGCAAGCATATACTCAGCGCCGGCGTGACCTTGGCGAGCGGCTCGCTCCGCCCAGAAAAATGCTTCATCAGGTACATTTATTTCTCTGCCGATACCTTGCAAAAAATATTCTTGCGCAACCAAAAACTGAGCTTCCTTGTATCCAAGCTCGGCTGATTGACGGATAAGCGCTTTGACCTCGCTTTGGTCTCGGCGCAGCATTTCTGGTATGGTCTGATTTTCTGGAATAGCTTTGAGGTATAAAGCTTCAGCGTCCCCACTTTGAACAGCGTCATTCAAATATTTCAAAGCTTCGGCCTGCCTATTCTCGACCAGGCATTTATAGAGCAAGACTCGCGCTTGATTACTCCCGGCCTTGGCCGCTTCTCGAAGGTGATCCTCTAATATTTGATCAGATAGAAACTGCCTTGGTACAGTAACTTCCGCGTTTTGCTCAGATCTGAGGTCGAATAAGGTATTGAAAGTCATACTCGTATTTAATGCGCTTTGAGCTTATAGCCATACCCTCAAATCGTTAACGCAAGCCGCTTTCTGGTTCGCGGCCTGCCCGGAAACCGCCCCTCACGCGCGGCGACTTCCAGCCCCGCCAGAGTGCGCTCACGAATAATCTGACGCTCAAGCTGGGCGACCGCCGCCAGGATATGAAACACGAACTCCCCCATCGCGGTTGAGGTGTCGAGCTTTTCAGTCAGGGACTCGAACCGCGCCCCGCACTGGGTCAGCGTCTCATTGACCTCGACCAGATGCCGTAATGAGCGCCCCATGCGATCCAGTCGCCAGACGATCAGCTTATCGTCTTCGCCGATCCGGCTCATAATTTCATCGAAGGCGGGGCGGGAGGTCTTCGCGCCGGAATAGCCGACATCACCGAGGATTTCGGTGCATCCCGCCGCCTTAAGCGCATCGATTTGGAGTTGGGGGTTCTGTTCAGCAGTGCTGACGCGGTAATAGCCAAAAGTCTGTGTCATTGGGAATGTCCTTCCTGTCATGAGAAATGACACCAACGGCCACCAAAGCACCGATGGCGACACACCCGATAAAACGACCCTTTTTCAAGAATTTGCGCGGTTTCGATTCGCAACGGCCCGCACTTGTTAAAAGTCGATGCAATAACAACGACCTAGTATTCAATACGGAACGTAACACAAAAGATATTTGTGTTGCAAGAAAAAGGGTCCTTTTTCGTCGAATTTGCTGAATAGATTCAATGCACTCCGCCGACACGACACAAGGTGAAGTGTGATGAAGAACACGATGAAAGCAGGAATATTGGGATTGTCCGCCGTGGCACTTCCTTTTGCAGGCGCAGCAGAAGATGCGCCGCAGGAGCGCATTCAAGTTGCACAACTTGAAAGCTCCCCTCAGCAAGTGAGCTTCTCAGAGGCCGCTAAAGGCAAACCTGTACAGTTTATCTATGGTTCGGGAGTGAATTCATTCAACTTGGAGCGCGTTGTTGAAAGCATTGAGGACGCTGGGTGCCCGGTAACCACAATGGAAGCAGGAAGCTCTTCGATGGTTGTCGCCAGAACCAATGGCGAAGGTATCAGTACCCCGGATGTTGTTTTTGCCGGTCAGTGGACGCTGGATAACTGTCTCGACTAAGTTGGGCTTGCCGAGTCGAACCCCAAATCAGTTGCATTGCCGACATTCTCATTTTGCGCGATTATTTCTCGCAGAACATCTGGTGTTTCTGGATTTCTTAATGCTGCGGACGCGGCTTCTTGGCTCCAGTCCGCAAAGACGAACTGCAGCATAATTTGTTCACCTGGGTCATTAATGTCCACTTGCTCCAATATTTCTTCAATTTTGTCTTCAGCCAAATATTCAACGAGAACAGGATCAAGACCGTCTTCCTTAAGGAGCATCTCACGAGAATTGTCCGCTAGCTCGCTAACAAGCATATCAACCGCATTTTCGAATAGAACGCCCTGATCGGAGGTCAGGCTCAACTCGGCATAAGCCGCTTTGAACCATTCAACATCTCTCTCCGTATGCTCTGAACGCGCAATGTACTCCGATACCAAGTTAATTTTCCCGATCTCCACCAGGTCCCGCCGAGTAAGATCTTCGAGATCAACGTCCGGGTTACGTTTCGCGTATTCCTCAACGGCTTTTGGTGTTTTGAGCTCTGCAGCTGATACAGGCTTACCCTCACTGTGTTTGCTATCCGCCTCCAGAAGGGACGCTTCTTCAGCAACCTTCTTGTCGAGCTGGTCTTTTGCCTTATCGCGCTCTGCCTGTAGCTCTTCACGATGTTTGCGCAAATCATCCAGCGTGACCGTACCCCAGTCCTCTTCAGGAATGCCGGCCAGTCTCAGCAGTCTTTGATGCTCTGGGTCGTTCGGATCGATCTCGCCGCCGCTTGCTAGGATTTCAATCAAGCTGTCCGTCGCACCGATCTGCTCGTCATACTGGTCGATCTGATCCTCAAGCGCCTTGATCTGCTCAGCCAGGTCTTCAAGCATTTGCAGGAACATAACCGTATCGTTGGACGCCTTACGGCGGGCTGTTTCGCGCTCTTGCTGTTGTGCTATGCGTGATGATGCCGTTGCTCCGCTTCCTGACGCACCATTGATTGATGCGCTTTTGAGGCCCATCTCACGTTCGTTCTGAAACCCTTGTGAGCCCGATACATTGAAAAGCTCTCCTAGTTTCGGGGGCGCTGAATTGCCGGAGCCAGCATCCGAAACTGACGCGGAAACCCCTTTTGGATCGAAGGCCGAGCCTACGGCAGGCAGTTGCGCCGAAACCCGTAAGGCGTCGGCTCTAAACTCCCGAATCTTCTCGTTTGTGTGCGTTGTCATGCGCTCCCCACAATCCCTGTTAACTCGCCTCTTATCGGGCGTTGCCATCGAAGCCTGCGAAACCGCGAAAATCCGACGTGCAAAGTAAGGGTAAACGAAAACGCTTAAATTATTATGTATAATCAATACAATTCGTCTAAAATTTTATCTATTTTCAGCGCTCTAGCTTCGATATGATTGTGATCCGACCACGAACATATGCCTATGAATGAAGCGCGTTAAGAACAGCATTGAGATAACCAACGACCATAGAGCACAATTGAAAAGCGCTCGTGATGAAACGGGATGTGGAGCATCAGCATTTTTGCGTTGGGCCGAGGGCGTACCGGATGGCTTGAGCGGCATGACGATTGAGCATTGGATGCAAGGCAGGATCAAAACAGCGAATGCGGATCTATTGGCGTTCGTGTTGGATAACTGGCCGAATATGCCGAAGAAGGTGCCAGTAACAGACGAACTTGTAGAAGCGCTGAAAGCTGAGCAATCGCGAACTGGGCTGATGCCGAAGCGATTATTGGCGACGATGGAAATCGTGCCGGAAGGTCTGAGCGCGAACGGCGTATCGATGTGGATGGGGAAACGTGTGAAGCAAGCAAAGCAGGAACATGTCGATGCGGTGCTGAAAGCATATGCGAGGATACCAAGCGATAAGTCATAGGAAGTTCAGCGCGCGGGTCAGGCTGATCGGATCAATTGGGTAGTACAAAGCATGGGGCTGGCATTCGCGTGATGCGCAAGGTGTATGCTGGTAATACCAGCAACCTTGGCAAGGGAGCCCACTGCGTGCTCCCGTTGCATCCCTCCGGCCATGGCTCTTCCAGGGTATTGAACTCATCCAGAGCCATCAGAACGTGTCGCCGTTCCATCACTCACAAGGGAGACTTCGCTCTCCCCTGCACCCCATCGACCAAAAGAGCCTTCAAGCCCCTTTGGAATCCCTGAGCATTTCATGCAGACGCTTTCAGCGCGACAACTTCATTGAGACCAACACTGCGTGGATTGGATGCCTAAAAAGTTTATCGCGCACCTAGGTCCACGATCGTTTCATAGATATCAACTCTGGGCATTCTGGGCAGCCCAAGCTCAATGAGAGTTTCGAGCTATATGTTGTGCGCAACTGCGCTCATATATCGAAATATTGTATATTTTCCTTTTATTTGCGCACAAACCTTGGCATCATCACATAGGAACGACACAAGAACAAAATACGGATAGGAGAAGGAGTTGGGGCCAAAAACAGCCAAAGTCGAAAAAGGGTTTCAGACCGGTAACTCTACGGTGACGCGGTTGCACCGGGATGTGTCTGCTGAGATCGTTTGCCAGGACAATCTGCGTTTCATGCGCAAGCTTCCGGATGAATCTATGGGGCTAATCGTAACCTCCCCGCCCTATAACATTGGAAAGGAGTACGAAACAAAGAAGTCCCAAGACAAATACATCGAAGAACAAGCTGCATGTATCGCCGAGGCCGTTCGCCTGTTGAGTCCAACAGGATCAATTTGTTGGCAAGTTGGAAATCACGTAGATGCAGGAGAAGTGTTTCCACTCGATATTCTGCTTTATCCGTTATTCAAGAACCACGGACTTCAGCTACGCAATCGGATTGTTTGGACTTTCGGGCACGGGCTTCATTGTCAGAAGCGATTTTCGGGACGCCACGAAACCATCCTTTGGTTCACCAAATCGGAAGACTACACTTTCAATCTGGATCCCGTACGCGTACCGTCCAAGTATCCAAACAAAAAGCATTTTAAAGGCCCAAACAAAGGCCAGGTGTCTAGCAACCCCCTAGGCAAGAACCCTTCAGATGTTTGGGATATCCCGAATGTGAAATCTAACCATGTAGAGAAGACTGAGCATCCTTGCCAATTTCCAGTTGGCCTGATCGAACGGCTGGTTCTGTCATTGACGGACGAAGGCGAAAATGTACTGGATCCATATTTGGGCGTCGGTTCTGCTGCGATCGCTGCACTCAAACACGGTCGAAACGCTTACGGCTGTGATCTTGATCAGTCTTATGTCGATCTTGCTTGGGAGCGCGTTCATTCGTTACGTGCAGGAACACTGAGAACTCGCCCGATGAACAAGCCTGTATATGATCCGAACACCAAAGGAGCTTCATGAAGCTAGCATTTACCTACGACGAACATCACAGCGCAGGCTCTGAGTGGGATGGTCGAGAACTTAAGGAGTGGCTCACAGATGTTTTCGAAGCGCCAGCGGTTCGGATCGAGCCTCGCTGCACGCCAGCAATAAGGGAACATGTAGAAACAGAATTTCTGAACGATGGATGGGCAATGAATGTGAGCCTGGACCAAGGCGTTGGCCTTAAAGTTTTTGCTCAAAAAGACGATCTGGCTTTTCAACTACAAACTGGAAATATGAGTCGTGCGCCATACGATTTATTAAAGCTCCAATATCTATTTCAAAGCAATCGCATTGAAGCCGCGGCTATAGCGCTACCCACGCAGGACGCTGCAAAGCGAATCGGGGATAATATAGCCTACGCTGAAAGGGTGATTCGCGAACTGGAATTGTTTGACCGGGTAATTACCGTCCCAATTCTTGTGGTCGCATTTGAGTAAAGGCAGGAGCGGTCATGGGATTTGAAGTTGAAATTGCGCCTCGTTCCGAACGCGAATCCGTGATCGCGAAGAGGCTTGAACACTCCACAGATGTTGGCGAAACAATTTACGATTTTCGTGGCGGGGAATTGAAACCAAAAGTGGTCTCCATTCCGATTACATTGCCCGTATATCGGATGGAGAACTGCCGCACATTTAGTGCTCAACAGAGCGAGATTGCCACTCAGGGATATGACAAAGATTTTTTTGCCAAAGGGCAAGAAAAGTCGTCTGTCCAGCAGGTTCAGCACAGTATTCTTTCTAAGTTGGCGAAGCACGGAAGCGGATCTGTCACGCCAATTATCGATGTTCTGAAGAAGGACGGGCAACGCGAGCCTATATTGATCACTCACACAGGCGTGGTCGTGAATGGCAATCGTCGCTTGAGCGCCATGCGAGAACTCTATCGCAACGCGGATGGCTCAGTGGATGAGCGCTTCAGTCACATCGAGTGTGCGGTTCTACCTCCAGACACAACGCCAGACGAGATCGATGACATTGAGGCAGACCTGCAAGCTCGTCCTCAAACAAAGCTTGATTACGACTGGATCGGGGATGCTCGACTGGTTCGCCGGCAAGTGAATAAAGGGCGCACGACAAAAGAAGTGGCTGACCGGCTGCGTCGTTCGAAAGCGGACATTGAAAATGTCTTGCAGGCTCTTGATGAGGCCGATCTGTACTTAACAGATTGGGCGAATAAGCCTGGTCAGTACGAGCTGGTCAGCGGAGAAGGCGAACAAATATTCGGGGATATTCCCAAGAAAATTTCGAAGAAAAACACAGAGTTACAAAACGCTAGCCGTGCCATTGCGTGGTCACTTTTCGAAAACCGCGAAAAACTTCCCGGACGCGTATATTCATTCAACGCTGCATTCGGAAAGCTCGCCCCCCAAGTCCTCGATTCTCTCATCGAAGAGCTAGAGCTCCAAAGTGATGCTGACGATGACGATGGTTTCGATGGCGATTTCGACATCGATATTGACGCTGAGGACGGCATGAAAAGCTATCAGTCTGTTGTCGATGCTCTTAGAAACGATGACACCGGCGATGCCATCACTACGCTCATAGATGTTTGTGAATCTGCCATCGAAAGGGATAAAGGGCTCAAATCGGAGAAGGCGGCTCTGAAGGCGCTCTCTCAAGCGAATGCGAAGGTTGCAGGCGTCGATGTCTCGATGGCAGGTGAGAAGACACTTCCGGCGATGAAAAAGCAAATCGAGACTATTCGAGACGGCCTGCTGAAGATCGAAGAAAAAATTGACCAGAGAATGAGCGCAAGCCTTAAGTCTCAAGACGCTTGAAGGGGTGGCGATGACAGACACTCCGATAGCCGTAAGAATAGCGCTTAACCATGACCACTCAGGTAGCTTCTCAGTTGATGCCTCTGAAGTCGATTCAGCCGTCTGGGCCCGACTGAAGCTTGCTATACGCACTAAAAATTTAGAGCACAAAGTTATCGGAAGTTCGATAAAGCTCGCTTGGTCTGACGTACTAGGCGTAGTTCGGGAACTCGGAAATCGCAGCACTCAAAAAAGCCTGAACTTTCGGTTCAAACCAGAAGAAAACGCTGCTCTAGAGCTACGCTCTTTTACCGATCAGCTGCGCACAGCTAGGGCGCAAAGATCAACTCTCACAGAAACGCTGCCTCCCGATGAAATACAAGCAGCTCTGACTGAGAGGGGCTTCACAAAAAGAACGTTAAAGCCGTTCCAGCTACGTGACCTTAGTCATTTGCTGGCGCTTTCAAATGGTGCAAATTTTTCAGTTCCTGGCGCCGGCAAAACAACCGTTACATTCGCATTACACGTTCTAACACGTGAACCTGGACAGCACCTCGTGGTCGTTGCGCCTAAGGCAGCTAATCAAGCGTGGAAAGACATTGTTGCCGAGTGCATGAGCGAAGGTGCCAGTGACCACGGCGATGAGCCATTTACCGTATTAGATGGTCGCGAAGAAGATACCCAAAAGGCTCTCAGTTCTGGAGCGACACGTTTTATAATCTCTTACGATCTAATGATCCGGCAACAGTCGATACTTGCAGCTCACTTTTCGACAACGCCAACTCACCTGGTCCTTGATGAGTCCCACCGCATGAAGGCGGGATGGCAGTCTCAGCGTGGCGCGTTTCTCTTAAACATCGCAACTCTCCCCGTCCGCCGAGACATACTGACGGGAACTCCGATGCCACAAGCAGCAACGGACGTTGAATCACAGCTAGATTTCTTGTGGCCGGGTCATGGGCTGGGCCAAGAAGTGATTACCGGTCGCTCACCGCGAGAAGTCTTGGGAAACTTATATGTTCGCACAACCAAAAAGGAACTCGGCCTTAAGAAGCCCATACGCGAATACGTAGATGTCTCGATGGATAAGGGACAGTTGGCTCTCTACTCAATAATCCGGAACGAATTCCTTCGAGATTTCTCGAAGCGGGTAAGTGGAGGACTGGGCGAACCTCAGTTGCTTAAAGCCAGACGCTCCGTAATGCGCTTACTGCAACTATCGATCAATCCCGCGCTTGCGCTATCGGCTATGGCGAACGACGATATTGAGGTTGAATCGGCCATTGCGGACGAAGTGATGGACCAAGGTAATTCAGCGAAAATGAACGCTGTAATGGATCACGCTCGAGCTCTGGCAACATCAGGTGAGAAATCAGTCATCTGGACGATCTTCACGGGTACTATCCACAGCTTCAATGAATCACTGGCTGACCTCAATCCTGTCTACATTCATGGCGGGGTTAGTTCTGGTTCAGACGATGATCCCGAAACCCGAGAAGGGAAAATTCGACGCTTTCACGAAGATAGCGACTGCCACGTTTTGATTGCAAATCCGGCAGCGGCAGGTGAAGGCATTAGTCTGCACACTGTCTGCCACAACGCGATCTACGCCGATAGGAGTTACGTCTCCACCCATTACCTTCAATCTATTGATCGTATCCATCGTCTCGGACTTCCACCTGACCAAGATACAAATATTTTTATTTACAGATCCAAAGCACCGCCGCAGGTCGGTAGCATCGATATGTCAGTCAGTCGAAGGCTAGCTGAGAAAATTCGTAACATGCAAATGTTGCTCGACGATCCCGATTTACATGAAGTGGCGCTCGATGAAGAGGAAGCTGTTGACCCAATCGACTACGATGTCCGCCTTCAGGATATAATCGATCTGATTTCCGAACTGGAAGGAAAAGCCAAACAAGACTTCTCGGATGAGACATGACGGGAAAGATATCTACCGATAGGCTATTTTCTTTATCCACATTTGAAGGGCTGCGGCTCTTTAGGAGCTACGCTGAAAAGCAGCCTGACCTTGCCGACAAAGAAATCATTGCGCTTGTTCAAAAGCTCGACCCTGACGGCAAGAGCTTAGATTTGGAAGCCGCCGTCTATCTCGGAGAACTTCTTGGCTCAAACTACACATCAGAAGGGATGCTGTTTTACCAAGAATGCATCAGGGTGATTGTCGTCGAGCACCAACCGCTTTGGGCCAAGGCCATGAGGTCTGGACGAAAGCGCTTTGTACAAGGTTTGGATAAAGATGATCGAGACGTATTTCGTGCAGCGGGGCTGATGGGCGATCCGCCGGAACACCACGTCGTTATGTGGTGGGATCATGTCTCAGGGCTGGCGCGGCTAATCACCGACACTGAAAAAATGAATCAGGGGCGGCTGGCCGAACTTCTGACAATCGAGAATGAACGCACACGCCTAAAATCTGAAGGCATAGAAAAGGAGCCCGAATGGCCGGGCCTAGATAACAACTATGCAGGATATGACGTTCTTACGTACCAAGTTGGAGAACACGGCCTCGTCAACCAAATGATCGAAGTAAAATCCACCACCGCTTCCCCGCTAAGATTTTATGTTACTCGCCATGAATGGAGCCAGGCGGAAAAAGCAGGAGACGCTTACATCTTTCACATTTGGGACATGGCCAAAAACCCTCCTGAACTTCACGTCCGAACCGTCAAGCAAGTCGCTCCCCATATTCCCACCGACAACGAAAAGGGGGTTTGGAAAAACGCCGAAGTACCTCTTGGTATTTAGCCGTGACTATCCGTTTCGTAGAGCCGCAAGCGCTTCGTCTAAAGCATTCGCACCTGTGCGCCTCAAAATTTCAGCGGCGTATTCGTCAGACAGCGCCGTTTGAATTCCGTGCTCTATGGCACCAATCAGATAGCTAATACCGTCTTTGCCTTCAGGGGCCTTGGCAACGCTTTCGATAGCGCATTGGGCCAACTTTTCAGCGCTTACTTCGTTCATATTCGATGCAAGGCCTGTATAGATCACCGTTGAGACCCCATGAAAGCCTCTGAGTTCTTTTACCCGCACCCTGTCTGATGCTTCAGGCGGAGGTTCTTTGTAGGTTTTGGTTGAGCCCGTTCGGTGGATTTCGCGGCGATACAAGATGTCTATAGCGTCTGGCAGTGTTGCGTTTACAAGAATGATTGTGCCTCGGACCTGCGCCCCGCCAACTGTTACGGGAACAAGCGTCGGAGCACCGCCGCGCGTCCGACTCGTGCGAGCAAATTCTACGGAAAACGGCGTTTGCACAGGCGATATCTCGCCGATCCTGATGGCCTCAATTTCGGCGCCAGGGTCGTTTAGCAACGAGCCATATGCGAGAATGCCAATTTCAATACGAGAAGCCACTTTCACCGTTCACTCCTCGTAGATCGCATCGAATTTTTTGAACAATGCGGCGTTGACCCGCTCTATCCAATCGAGCTGTCCAATCAGATATGGGTCATCTGCCTCAATGCGCTCGAGCCAAAGTCGATAAGGCTTGTTGGTGAACTGCAACATCGGAGCAACAAACCGAACGTCGGCGGGAAAATGGAATGGGAATGCTGAGTACGTTCCATCGTCATTACGGGCTAGGCACCAGTCCATCGACTCATTCCAAGATCCATGGACGGCTTCGGACATCATACCGTATGTGCATGCATACAGGTCGGCATGCTCAACCTCTGCGAAAATATCGTAGAAAGTCTTGTTTTGAATTCGCCAACGATTTTGCTTTTGCTGTTTGAAGTCGTCCTCTCCCCATTCTTCAAGAGCAAGTTTTTCATTGACCGAGGCAAGCAATCTTTTCCCAGCCTTTGTGTCGAAGAATGGCGATCCCTCCTTTAGATTTCGCAGTATTCTCAAGCGATCCTTGTAAGAGCATTTCCGATAGTCCTCGATAACTTCCGCTGAGGACATCACGAGAAATGAGGCCGTCACACTAGCCTCAATCAATGGGCGCTCGAGCACGCTGATAATCTCGGCATTGTCTTCTTCGTAGTACCGGATCACTTCCTTGAGCAGTTTCCACACGCGGACCAGCAGTCCCAGGATTGGGGCATCCTCATTTGAAAAGCCTGTTGGATTTCTCTTCGTATTTTTGACACGCGTAATGCAGTCGTAAATTTCGGCGACATCTTTGAAGAAGGTGAGTGCAAAGCCGTTTAGACTTTCAACGGTTTTTAGCTCCCGCTCGATATATTCGGCGTCGTATTTTTTGGTAATCTCGTGAATCTCTTCCATCGGGCAAGACTACCTGAATAAAGCTCCAACGCGCAGTAGAATTATTAACGCGTCCTTCGGACCGGGCTCTCGTAAACCAAGCCCGTCAGGACGGTCTTTGCCATCCGGCGTCGATCCCTCGCGCAAGGCTTAGGGCTCCGCCCTCACCGCGCTTCGTAAAAAAATAGACGGTCTCCCGAGGCTCGGCGCTAAAGCGCCTGCGCCCGCCGTCGATTTTTCACTCCGCTTGGACACCCGCTGTTCGCCACGAGGCAGGGTTGCATGTGCAACCCATACCCTACGGGAGATCAGTGAAGTGGAAGATCAGGAGAGTGAAATCAGAATCTATGTCGCCTGTTTAGCGGCTTACAATAATGGCATCCTGCGCGGGCGTTGGATCAACGCCAATCAAGAAGCTTGGGCCATCTGGGATGAGGTCTCAGCGATGCTTCTAGCCTCGCCTATTGAGGAGGCGGAAGAATGGGCCATTCACGGTGCGACCAGAAAGTCGCATCTGTTGAGTGAGGCAGGGATGCCTCTGGTCGAGCCTTCTCGACCATTTCTAGCCGGAGCGTGCGAGCTGGGTAACCGGCTGGTGCGAAGCCTCCGGAAACGAGCGGGGAGCTGGCAG
>CAJQMX010000110.1 GCA_905479515.1 uncultured Parasphingopyxis sp. | reverse complement strand
AATGCGGAACGGGACATTCCCACGCGCTTGGCCAGTGTCGACACCGTCCAGTCCTGCACGATTGTCGAATGGATGAGCATAAGGGCTTTCGCGATCGCGGGACTGCCGAAGGAGATGAGCAAAGCGCTCCGCAGGGTTTTGTCGGTAAAGCGCGTATACAGTGCCTCGTGCAAAATCATGTTGATGAGGTCATTTGCCAGAAGCGGTGTGATCTCACGCGGATTGCGGGCTTCTTGCTCCAATATGCGTATCAGGTCCGTAACCCTGGATTGCGGACTGAAATCAGCTTGTTTGACGATGATGGTTTCGGGAAGGATATGGGCGACGGTTGAGCGTGCGACATCGTCCCAAGTGGATAGTCCGCCTATAAAGCTGCACACGTCGCCGCCCCCATTTTGCCGGAGGGTGTAGCATTCTATGCTCCTTTGCTTGAGCATGTCGGAAACCCATTGATCCGCCGCATCGGCGGAAGAGCCCAGCCGATAAGCCGATCCCTTGGGCAGAAAGACGACATCGCCTTTCGATATCCATTGTGGCGGCTGGTCACCGACCTCGAGCCTGCATTCGCCTTCCAATATCGTAAACAGAACCGGCTCTTCGCTCGCCGGCATCTTCCCGCTCCATGGCGCGCTGCATTCGACCAGGCCAAATTGCGATGCTCGTATGCGGACCTTCGACAAAAATTGTGAAACCAGCATTGCTCTCCCCTGCGCAGCAACCGTCTTTGTTGGATTACATTGTCAAACAAAATGCACAGAGTCACGCACCAACTGGATAATTCGAAGCGTCAAGCGAATAGGACAGGGGCCCAGTGAGTTTCTAAAAGGAGCCAAGTCACAAGGGAGAAAACTACATGCCAATTTCGCTGGATAGGGCGCAGCAGCTGCTCGCGAGAGCCGTTGAATCCGGTACCTCGCAGTCCGTCGCAATCGCTGCGGTCGTGGTCGATGAGGCCGGAAACATCAAAGCCTCGGCCATGATGGATGGCACCGGTTTCATGAGCTTCGACGCAGCCCTCCGCAAGGCTCGAACATCCGCCAATATGGGCGTGTCGACGAAGGATGTCTCGATCATGTCGTCCAAGGACCCGTTGATGCAGGCCGCGCTCCACGCCGAGCCGGGGCTCCTTCTTTTGCCCGGCGGTGCACCGATCAAAGAGGGTGATGTCGTGATCGGGGCGCTCGGGATCGCCGGCGGTCATTATTCCCAGGATCAGGCGCTGCTCGATTATGCGCTGACCGAAAAGTAAATGGAGACGAAAACCATGGCAACTTTAGCAAAATCCAGTGGGGCAACCGAAACCGCTGACGAGATGATCGTGCGCGGCGAGCCTATTCCGCCGCAGAGCGTCGAACATGGCTATGACCAGAATTGGTATCCGATTGCCCTCTCGACCGACGTAAAAGCTGGCGAAATTTACGGCACCGAGTTCATGAATGGCCGGGTGATCGTGGTGCGTGACGAGGATGGAACACCTCAGGTTCTCAGCGCCTATTGCCGGCATCTCGGTGCTGATCTCAAAGATGGGGCAATGGTTGAGGGCAAGGTCCGCTGCCCATTCCATCATTGGGATTACAATGCCGAAGGACAGTGCGTTGCGACTGCGGTCGGAGACAAGGCGCCGGCGCGTGCCAAACTGTTCCGCTTCCCTACACAGGAATCGATCGGGTTCGTCTGGGCCTTTAACGGTGTCGAACCGCTCTATGACCTGCCGCACTTCCCCGTGCCCGAAGACGAACTGGAACTGAAGGTCGAGTTTGACCAGCTGGTGACTGTCGATCACTTCGTTCCCTTTTCCAATTCTTCGGATATCCAACATCTGCGCTCGGTTCATCAGATCGACCTGTCGGTTAATCCTGAAGGTGTGAAAGTCACGCCGCACGGCATGCATTACGCCCAGACGATGAACATTCCCGGCATGGGACCGCTCGAGCAGCATGTGACGATATTCGGCACGAATTGCCTGATCTTCGAAACCAGCTTCATGGGCCGACTGGTCTATCAAATGTCGGCGGGCAAGGCGCTCCCCGGTAACCGGACGCTAGCCAGCATGATGGTCGCGACACCGAAAAGTACCGGCGAACCGGGTGAGGACGAGATGATCGACAACGTACTCGAACAGGCCATGAATTTTGGCCGCACATTGTTCGAGGAAGACGATATCGTCATGAGCAGCATCAGCTTTCGCCAGGATATCCTGACGCCCGCCGACCGGCAGCTTTCCAATTTCCTTGCCTATGTCCGCAAATACCCGCGTACGACCGTTGCATGCGACATGATCGGATAGGCATGCCGAAGGGTCCTTCGGAACCCTGGGGGAGTGAAACAGAAAATGGCCGATTGCCCGTCACTCGATCTCGACCCGTTCGACGAAGCCTTTCTTGCTGATCCCTATGCGCATCACGATCGGATCAGGGATGCCGGTCCGGTAGTGTGGCTTGATTCGATCGGATGCTATGCGATTGCCCGCTTCGATGGCGTGCATCAGGCGCTCAGGGATCATGATACATTCTGTTCCAGTCGCGGTGTGGGGCTCGCCGATTTCGCGTGCGAGGCATCTTTCCGGCCACCCTCGCTGCTGCTTGAGGTTGATCCCCCGTTGCATGACCGGACGCGCGGCATCATGAACCGGATCGTCTCGCCAAAGGCACTGAAGCTGCTGCGATCCGGATGGCAGAAAAAGGCTGAGCAGCTTGTCGACGAACTTGTTTCGCGGCGACGGTTCGATGCGGTGACGGATCTTGCCGAGATATTCCCGATGCAGATTTTTCCGGACACGATTGGTGTGCCTGCCGATGGCCGTGCGCATTTGCTCGATTACGCCACGATTGTGTTCAATGCTTTCGGACCGCGCAACGCGGTGTTGGAAAAGAGCAATCACGGCAAAGAGGCAGCAATCGCCTGGGTAGCGGCGGCATGCAAACGCGAAAACCTGCAAGCCGGCGGTTGGGGTATGGCCGTATACGAGGCAGCCGATCAGGGCTTGTGCACCGATGAGGAGGCAGAGCGGCTGATCCGCTCCTTCCTGTCCGCCGGTGTGGACACGACCGTCAACGGGATAGCCCATATGGTTCTGGCGCTTGCCGAATTTCCAGACGAATATGCAAAGCTCCATGGTGACCCCGGGCTTGCGCTAAAGGCATTCGAGGAAAGTTTGCGCTGGGATTCCACCGTCCAGACATTCTTTCGCACGGCCACATGCGATACCGAAATTGAAGGAACCCGGATTCCCGAGGGGGCCAAAGTCCTTTTGCTGCTGGCGGCTGCCAATCGCGATCCTCGCCACTGGGATGCGCCCACGCAGTTTGATCTGAACCGACGGGTTAGCGGTCATGTCGGTTTCGGTTTTGGCATCCATCAGTGTCTCGGGCAGATGATGGCGCGCCTCGAAGGCGAGATTGTCGCGACCGCCATCGCCAAACGCGTGGCCAAGATCCGCCTGACCGGCAAGCCCGTCCGGCGTCTCAATAACACGCTCCACGCAATCGCCAGTCTGCCCGTCGAAGTTGACCCTGCTGCGCCCGGGCCAAGGTCAGGCGGGTGATTGCCTCGCGCACCCAGGTAGCGATTATCGGTGCCGGTCCCGCAGGGTTGCTGCTCGGCCACTTGCTAAGGCAGGCAGGCATAAAGGCAATCATTGTCGAACGGCAGACCCGCGAATATGTTGAAGGCCGCATCAGGGCGGGGGTCCTTGAAACCGTCACCACCAATCTGCTCCGCCGCCTCGATCTCGCAAGCAATCTCGATGCGCAGGGATTGCCGCATGACGGATTCGAACTTCATCAGGGTGATCGGTCGATCCGCATCGATATCCATCGACTGATCGGACAGAGGGTGACTGTCTATGGCCAGACCGAGATAGTCCATGATCTGATCGAGGCAGCTCCCGATCGCGATCTTGAAATCATCTGGGAAGCCGAGGATGTCAGCCTTCATGATGTCTCGAGTGACGCGCCTTTCCTGACGTTCCGGCATCATCAAGAAGACCATCGCATCGCGTGCAGTTTCATTGCCGGCTGTGACGGATTTCATGGTCCCTCACGCCAGGCGATTCCGAAAGATCTCGGGCGTGCATATGAGCGGATCTACCCGTTCGGCTGGCTGGGCATCCTTGCCGATGTTCCGCCCTGCAACCACGAACTCATCTATGCGTCGCACGAAAAAGGCTTTGCACTGGCCTCAATGCGCTCTCCGTCGCGCAGCCGCTATTATATTCAGGTTCCATCGGACGAACGGATCGAGGATTGGCCAGATAGCCGGCTATGGGATGCGCTGGAGGACCGGCTCGGAAAGGGTGTCGCCGTCACGCGAGGACCGGCCATCGAAAAGTCGATTGCCCCGCTGCGATCCTATATCCACGAGACGATGAACCATGGCCGCCTGTTCCTTGCCGGGGACGCCGCCCATATCGTACCGCCAACGGGCGCCAAGGGCCTCAATCTCGCTGCTTCGGACGTTGTTATGCTGAGCGATGCCCTGATCGCCCATTTTGCGCGAGGGGACGAGGGCGGCCTTGTCGGATATCCTGCCCGGGCACTCTCCAGAATTTGGAAGGCGAGCCGGTTTAGTTGGTATTTGACCAGCCTCATGCACCGCTTTCCCGATAGCAGTGATTTTGACCGGCGCATCCAACTCGCCGAACTCGACTACATTGCCGACTCCGAAGCCGCCCAGACATCGATTGCGGAAAACTATGTCGGCTTATCGCTGTAAAAAGAGGCGGAGAATTTCCGGTATGGTGGGTGCCAAGCGTCTCAATCCCTCGGAACTCTAACTTATCCGATGCCCCCTATGGGGGCAGGTATCCATTGGAGTCTAGATTGGGGCGACCATGAACGGGAGGTGCCAGCGGATAGCTGAAGCTAGCCCTCCGGATCGTCAACCCAGCCGCCTCCAAGCGATTTGTACAGGGCTATTGCCGAATTCGCGCGATCACCACGGGCGCGATTCAGGCGGGCATCGGCTTCGGCCAATGCCCTTTGAGCGGCAGCAAGCGAAAGCGCATCATCTTCACCCGCTTGATGCCTTTGCTCGGCGAAGTGAAAGGCCGATCGTTGCCGTTCCATGGCATGCACCGCCTCCTCCTCTGCCTCACGCATCCGAAGAAACCGGTTGATGGCACTTTCACTGTCGGAAAGTGCACCGATAACGGCGGCTTCATAGCGCGCTGCGGCGGCTTCTGCCCTGGCGTCTGCGCCGCGGATCTGGGCGCGGATACGCCCGCCTGCAAAGATCGGCCAGGAAAAGCTCGGCCCTATCGAAAGGCGGGTGCTGCCACTTGAGAGGAGATCGCCGGGATCGCGGGCTTGCTGGCCGATTGAGCCGAACAGTGAGAAGCGTGGAAACAGGTCAGCCGTTGCCACTCCGATATCTGCTATTGCGGCAGCAAGTTCGCGTTCAGCGCGCCGTATATCGGGTCGGCGTGTTAGCAGGTCGGAGCGCAGGCCGACCAGTATCTGATCCGGACTGTCAGGAACCGGAGCAGGGAGAAGCAGGTCTGGCACAATGGCTTCAGGCGGCGATCCGATCAGCGTGGCAATGCGATAGGCGGCAGCGGCCACGCGGCTGTCAGCCTCGGGAACGGCTTGCGCGCTAACCCGCGCTCGAAAGACGGCCTGATCCCATTCGAGATGCGAACTTTCACCCGCCTGAAATCGCTGGCCGGTGAGATCAGAGCGCACAGCTTCGGCTTGAGCGACCGCAGCGAGGCTCTCCTGTTCGGCCTGGGCGACGCGCAGATCGATATAGGCACGGGCGATTTCGCCGGTCAGTGTGACGAGTACGTCGCGGCGTGCTTCGAGTGCGGCCTCGGCGCGTGCCTGGGCTCCCTCTATCTGGCGCGTGTGACGGCCCCAGAAGTCGATTTCCCAACTGGCGTCAAAGCCGAGGTCGAACAGGCCGAAATTGCGTTCGAATCCGGGAATCTGACCGATGGGAAGCTGGCCATTTTCGCTGATCGTATTTTCGGTCGCCGAACCGCTCGCGCCGACTTGCGGCAATCGTCCGCCGCGCGCTGCATCGCGATTGGCCCGGGCTTCGGCAAGTCGGGCTTCCGCCTCGCGCAGTTGCGGGCTGTCGGTGATCGCCATCTCGATGAGCCGGGAGAGCATCGGGTCGTCAAAATTGTCCCACCATTGCTGGTCGACAGGGCCAAGGTCGGCGGGCTCCATCCACTCGTTGGCGACCAGTAATTCGGGCCGCTCATAGTCGGGTCCGACCGTACAGGCAGGCGCAATCGCCAGTGCCGCGAGCATCAGGGAAGATCGAAAACGCATCATGCTACTCCATTCGGGCCCGAAACAGCCAGGCCGATGCGGTGAGCGCGACGCAGCCAATCAGCGCGATGGGCCAGAGCTGCGCGAGCACCGCATCAACCGGCATCGCCTTGAGAAAAAGTCCATGAGAGATGACGAGAAAATATTGCGCAGGATTGACGAGATTGGCGATCTGCAACCAGCCAGGCATATTTTCTACAGGGGACGAAAAGCCCGACAGCATGACAACAGGCACAATCACCAGAAACGAACCGAGAAACGCCTGTTGTTGGGTCTGGGAGATAGACGAAACAAGCATGCCGATCCCGATCAGCGCGAGCATGTATATGGTTAGCGCGAAGAAGAAGAGCATTACCGAGCCGGTAAACGGCACGGCAAAGACATACCGGGCGGCGAGCAGATAAATGATACCGTTGATGAGACCCGCGATCAGCGGGGGGATCATCTTGCCGATCAAAATCTCATGCGTGCGCAAGGGTGAGACCATCAGCTGATCGAACGTTCCCAATTCGCGCTCGCGTGCCACGCTTTGCGCGGCCACGGACAGACCGGTCACCGATACGATGATGACGAGCAGGCCGGGAAGATTGAACCAGACGAAATCAAGGCTGGGATTGAACCAGTTGGTGACCACGCTGCCTTCGGGCGCCGCGCGCGCAGACGCGTCAACATCTACGCCGACATCGGATGCGATTTCCTG
>CAJQMX010000109.1 GCA_905479515.1 uncultured Parasphingopyxis sp. | reverse complement strand
CCGCCCTGCTCCCGCCGCCTTTGCGGCTTCGATGTTCAACAGGCTGCCGAGTATAGGGATATCGGAATGCATGATCGCGCAGCCACCGGCCGCATCGACAAAGGCCGCGTTTTCGGGGATGGCATCCTCGGCCTCGCGCTTGAAACCCCACCAGTCGGGCCAGACCGCTGCGCAAACGCCGCGTTCGGCGAGCATCGGTGCAATCTTGTAAGCTTCCGTGGCATGGTGGACGGCGGCAAGCGAAACGCCGAATTCGCCCAGCACATCGATCCATGTCGCGATATCTTCCGCCCGATAGCAATGAAGATGCACAGGCAGCTCGCCATTCATCGCGGCGACCAGCGTATCCATGCGCAGATCGCGGCGGCCATTGCCCGCTTCCCATTCGTCACGATAGCGCTGCGCCTGCAGAAATGCCTGGCGGACGGCGGAGATTTCGCCCTGCCGGCTGTTGGGCGCGCGTCCCCTGCTGCCAAAGCTGTTCGCCGGGTTGCTGCCGCAGGCCATTTTGAGGCCCTGCGGCGCATCGGGGAAGCGCATCTCGGCCAATCGCACAGCCGGCACCGGGTGGACGACGACCGTCCGGCCACCGAATAACGCGCCAGAGCCGGGGAGTATCTGCAACGTCGTCACACCGCCTGCGAGCGCGCGCGAAAAAGCCGGGTCGGTCGGCCGAACGGCATGTTCTATCCAGGTATCGGCCACGTTCGGGTCGCTGTTTTCGGTAACGTCGGAAACTTCTTCTGCCGCCTGGGGCAACAGATAGGTCCCGTAATGGGTGTGGATGTCGATCAGCCCGGGGGTGATCCAGCGGCCCGTCGCATCAATGCGGGCTATATCGGCCGGTGCGTCGACAGTGTTGCCGACAGCCATGACCTGCCCATCGCGGAGCAGGATATCGCCGATAATTCGCCCACCATCGCCATCCAATATCGTCGCACCGGTCAATAGCAGGTCGGTTCGCGGCAACGGGTGATAGGCGCTGTCCGGCGGCGGGGCGGCATAGGGAGGCGGCGCGTTGCCGATCCGCGAAGGCGCTTCATTCGCCCCGGCGGACTGGCATGCCGTGAGCAAGCCCATGCCCATCAGCAATCCGGTCAACCGAGAGAGAAGGCCATTCTTCATCATGGGTGACTGCCTATGCGAATAACGGGTGAAGGTTAAGCGGATTTGCCCAGTTGACGCTTGAAACGCGAAATTTCTCTGCGCGTCTAACCATCAGTTTCCGGCCTGTTTCCGCATCCAGCGGGACAGCGGCATATCGCCAAGACCCTGTGTGATTTCCGCAAATGTCTCCGGCCCTTCATTCTGACCAAGCTTGAATGTCGGGTGGCTCGCGCGGACATGTGCGCGAAAGGCGATGATCTGGCTGATCAGAGCATCATAGCGCGCGCCCATCTGATCTGTCGTCCAGGCCCCGTGTTCAAGATGGTCGGCCAGACGCTCCAGCGCCGCGCCAGTTTCATCCGGCACAAACTCTATCTCGGTCTCGAAACGTACTACGGCATAATTCCAGGTCGGCCCCCAGTCTGGCTTCGAGACCAGCCCGGGTGAGATATATCCCTCCGGCCCGTTGAACAGGATCAGGGCACGCGGGTTATCTGTGAGCCATGCCTTTTGGGGATGCGCGACCGGGATATGGCCCAGCAGCGATACGATGGCGCAATCTTCGTCGGTCTCTGCGACAAGCGGCAGCGGGGTGGCCTGGAAGTCCGTCGAAACAATCCAGGCAAGCGGGTTTTCAGCGATTAACCGGGTAATGTCGTTGGGCGAGCGAGGATCGAACGTTCCGGTCACCATCTTCGCTTAGGCCAGGCCCAGCTGAGTCCGCAACCAACTTGCTGCATCATCAAAGGCGCGGCTGGCCAGAGGCGCGGTTGAAACCGCCTCGAGAAAGCTGTGGGTGGCGCCCCGATACACATGCGCCTCGGCCGGCACTCCTGCCTGCTCCATACGTTCCGCCATGGCGCGCCCCCCATCAGCGAGGATGTCACATTCTGCAATGGTGAAAAATGCCGGGGGCAGACCTGCCAGATCCGCCTTGATCGGAACCACAAGCGGGTTATCGAGATCGGCAGGATCGCTAATGTAATTTTCCCAGAATACCGCCATCTCATCGACGGTCAGCGTATAGGAACCTCCGTCATAACGCCCATATGTTGGCGTCGGCTCGGCGCCGAACGCACCATAGTTGAGCAACATCGCATCGCTCAATTGACGGCCCTCTGCGCGCATCTTGAGATTGGCCGCAACCGCAAGATTCGCGCCTGCGGAATCCCCGCCAATCGCAAGCCGGGATGTATCGATACCGTAGCTGCTGCCATGGGTGCGGAGCCAGTCATGCGCCGCGACAATCTCCTCCAGCGCAGTGGGGAATTTCGCTTCGGGAGACAGGCTGTATTCAATACCTGCTACGGCGATACCCGCCCGGGCGGCATATTCGCGCATCATCCGGTCATGTGTTTCGATGCTGAACATCGTCCAGCCGCCGCCATGAACATAGAGCATGCAGGGCAATGGCCCTTCTTTCGGCAGATTCAGGCGAATGCGCACGCCGCCCGCATGAACATCGGTTACGCTGTGCATCTTTGGGCCGCCGGCCGCCCAAGGCGCGCGTATTTTTTCCGCTATATCGCGCCGTGCCGGAAGCGGCATGGCATCCAGATGAGGATAAGAGCCATAAGAGCGGCTTAGCTCCTCTGCAAAAGCGCGAATATCGGGGTCCAGATCGTCGGTAACCCCAGCCGCTCGATCACTCATGCCTATGCGCTCCTCAATCTCCGGCTGATGCCGGACGTGTTATTTAGTATCAAATAGACGGAGGTCGGTCGCCAAATCCTTGCTGATAGGGTCAATCACTGCCGTAGCCGGGCCTTTCCCAAAATCTCCGCTTGATTGCCTTTCAAAATTGGCCGTAAATTGTGGTCGCTTCCAAAACTATCGAGTTAGGGCCATGAAGCATAGCACAGACTATTTTGACGTTCCGCGACCAGTCATCGCGCTTGACGACGAATATCCGGCTGGGTTCGTGGACTCGATGCATTGCCATGACCGGACACAGGTCCTGTTTGCCTCATCCGGCGTCATGTCGGTCACGACGGCTGAAACAAGCTTCGTCGTCCCGCCACAGCGCGCGGTCTGGCTTCCGGCGGAAACCATGCATGAAGTATCGTGCCGCGGAACGGTTTCGCTGCGCACGCTCTATCTGGAACCTGAGCTCGGCCAGGATCCGGAGCGCTGCCGCGTCTTCGAAGTTTCGGACTTCCTCAAGGCCTTGATCCTGGAAGTGTGTAGCTTTGCGCCGCGCTACGATACTGACGGGCGAGAGGGCATGATCGTCAACCTGCTCCTTGAAGAAATAGATGCCATGCCGAACGCACCCTATGGAGCGCACATGCCTCAGGACGAACGCCTGCTTCGCGTTTGCCGGGCAATCCTCGCGGACCCGGCCGATGGCCGCGACCTTGATGACTGGGCGAAGGTCGCTGGCATGGGTCGGCGCACCTTTACACGCACTTTCAAACAGCAAACAGGCATGGGCCTTGCAATCTGGCGTCAGCAAGTGCGCCTGATGGAAGCCCTGTCGCGTTTGTCTGCAGGCGAACCGATCACCATGGTCGCGTTCGAGGTCGGCTATGAAAATCCAAGCGCATTCAGCGCGATGTTCCGGCGAACTTTCGGCGTTCCTCCGAGCCGATTCATCCTCAATTGATCCGCGCCCACCAACCCCGTCTTTTTTAGAGGTATATCCTGATGGCCCATCCCGTCGGCGCGATGGACACCGCTTCGGTTGTGATCACCAATATCAGCGATTTCATCTGGGGCGGACTCTGGAATGGCCAGGGCGTACTGCCGATACCGCCGCTGGCCCTGACCCTGCTCAGGGCCGGTTTGTACATGATGGTGGGCGTGCGCTTCTATCCGCTGCGGAAACTGGGCAGTGCGCTGACCGGGGTTTTCCGTAAACAGGATGTCGGGGGTTTGAGATATCGCGCCAATTTGCCGCCAGTCTGGCAGCCCAGAATGGTCTCGCCGTGTACGGCTGGATCGGTGTAATTGGCTAAACCACGGAACTACCGCACTTTATTTGCACTGCTCTGGCACCTATCCGGCGCCAGCGAAAAACGGCAATATAAATGGTGCTGCTAGAGAGAATTGAACTCTCGACCTCACCCTTACCAAGGGTGCGCTCTACCACTGAGCTACAGCAGCGTGCCATTTGCCGGAATGCGGGCGTGCCTATGGGCGGTGAAGACCCGTTATGTCAAGAACAACGCTTGGCTTTTCGCGCGGTTTTGGGCAGCATGACCGCCATGACAGACAAGGATGAACGCGCCAAAAGGCTGGCGAAAGAGCTTCGCAAGAATTTGCGGCGACGCAAGGGGCAGGCGCGCGGACAGGATAGCGGCGGCAATCCGGCCGAAAAATAGCAGTGCTACCCGGCCATTTGCGTCCAGATTGTTCCAATCATGATCACCGCTGAGACAATCACAGCAGGCCAGAAAACCGCCTTGTTCAACTCACGCCGGGTCATATTCTCGCATCCCTCTCTTCGCCTCAATCAAGCGGCGCACAGACCTCACCCAGCCAGGCGGCCGTCGCATCATCCAGAAGCGGACCGATCTTGGCGATCACATCGGCATGATAGCCATCGACCCAGTCGCGCTCGGCCTGGGTCAACAGGCTGGTGTCGATCAGCTTGTGATCAATCGGCGCGAAGGTCAGCGTTTCAAAGCCGAGCATGGTCGCTTCGCCGCCTGCAATCTCGCGCTCGCCAACGGCAACCAGATTCTCGATCCGGATGCCATATTCACCAGTTTTGTAATAGCCGGGCTCGTTGGACATGATCATGCCGGCATGGAGGGGCTCATCCCAGCCGCTGCCCGGATAATTGGCGGCGCTGATCCGCTGCGGCCCTTCATGCACGCCCAGATAGGCACCAACACCGTGCCCGGTGCCATGGCCATAATCGAGGCCCGCCTGCCACAGATGCATGCGCGCGAAGCTGTCTAGCTGGCTGCCGCGCGTGCCTTGCGGGAAGATCGCGGTGGCGAGCGTGATATGGCCTTTCAGCACGCGGGTGAAGCGATCGCGCATCTCGTCCGTCGGCGTGCCGACGATCACCGTGCGCGTCACATCGGTCGTGCCATCCGGATATTGCCCGCCGGAATCGACCAGATAGATTTCATTCATCTTGAGCGGCAGGCTGGATTCTTCGGTCACCCGGTAGTGCGGAAGCGCCGCATGGGGGCCGGCGCCTGAAATGGAATCGAAGGAGAGATCGCGCAGCAGCTCGTTTTCCTCGCGGAATGCCTGCAGCCGCTGAGCCGCCGACATCTCGGTCACGCCGCCTTTCGGCGCTTCGAGCGATAGCCAGTGCAGGAAGCGCACCAGTGCTGCCCCGTCGCGGATATGGGAATCGCGGGAGCCCTGCAGCTCGACATCATTCTTGATCGCCTTGGGAAGCACAGCCGGTTCGGTTTGCGACACGATCGTCGCGCCGGCATCGTCCAGCGCCTGGAAGATCGCGGATACCGCGCGTTCCGGGTCAGCGATCACCTTCTTGCCTCTCAGATCACCCAGCGCGCCCTTGAAGGCGCTGCGCTCATGCACACGCACACCGTTTCCGAGATGGCGCAGCACCGCATCGTCCACCTTGTCCGGATCGACATAGAGATCGGTCGTCGCATCCTTGTGAACGATGGCATAGGCCAGCGCGACCGGCGTGTGGGTGACGTCGGTCCCGCGCACATTCAGCGTCCAGGCGATGGAATCGAGCGCCGCCAGAACAGCCGCATCAACATTCTTGTCGGCCATATCATCGGCCATGTCCTGTCGCTTCTGGGCGGATGACTTCCCGGCATAACTGTCATCATGGACGACCAGCTTGGCATCGGACGGCAAGGGCTTGTCCGGCCAGACGGCATCAATCGGGTTCGTGTCGACAGCCACGAGTTCCGCGCCCTTCTCCGCCAGCGCCTTTGTCGCCGATTCCACCCATTGGCGCGTATGGAGCCATGGGTCATAGCCGATGCGCGCGCCGCTATCTGTATGCTTGGCCAGCCATTCCGCGATGCTCGTCGCCGGAACGCCGACATATTCCCAATGCGTGCCATCCACCTGTTCGCGGACCTGGATCGTGTAGCGGCCATCGGTGAAGATCGCCGCTTCTTCCGACAGCACCGCCGCTGCGCCCGCCGATCCCTGGAAGCCTGTCAGCCAGGAAAGGCGCTGTGCATATTCCCCGACATATTCGCTCATATGTTCGTCGGTGAGCGGGACGACGAACCCGGCGAGCTTTCGTGCAGCGAGTTCTTCGCGCAGGGCTTGGAGGCGGTCTTCATAGCTGGACATGGCAATTGGCCTTTTTGATCGTTACTAGCGGCCTACATAGTCCCGCATCGTGCGGCGCGCTACCGCCTGAAAGGTTAAACGTCATGCCTCATGTCCGTCTGATCGCCGCCGCCAGCCTGATTGCGCTCGCCAGCGCCGCCCCTGCCATTGCCCAAGAAGAAAGCCCGTCCGTGCCTGAAACCAATGCCGCAAATGATGCCCAAACATCTCCGCCTGCCCTGCCCGCTCCGCCAGTCGCAGACCGGCACCCGCACAGCTTCACCATGCATGGCATCACCGTGGAGGATCCCTATTTCTGGCTGAAGGATCAGAGCTATCCCGAAATCGACGATGCCGATGTGCTGGCCTATGTGAACGCGGAGAACGCGTTTTTCGAAGCGGTCATGGCACCGCACCAGCCGCTCATCGACACACTCTACGCCGAAATGCGCGCGCGGATGCCTGAAAATGATGCCAGCGTTCCCGTCCCCGATGGCGATTTCGAATATTGGTATGCCTATGATGAGGGCCAGGAGTATCGCAAATGGTATCGCCGCCCGATCGGCAGCACCGATGCGGACCAGTTGCTGCTTGACGAAAATGCCCTCGCCGAAGGGCATGATCAGTTCAGCCTTGGCACGATCCAGATCAGCCCCAATGGCCAGCTGCTTGCCTATTCGACCGATACCGACGGTGCGGAACGCTATATCCTGCGTTTCCTTGATCTTGCGACAGGCACGGTGCTGGCAGACGAGATTCCCGGCACCTTGGGAGATATCGTCTGGGCAGCGGATTCCGACGCGGTGGTCTATACGCCGGTTGATGATAACTGGCGCAGCAAGGTCGCGATGCTCCATCATCTTGGCACCGATCCGAGCGCGGATATCGAGCTCTACCGGGAAACCGAAGAGGGCATGGAGATCGGCATCGACCAGACCCAGTCGCGCCGCTTCCTGACGATCTGGGCCGGCGACAATGTGTCGAACGAAATCCGGCTTGTGCCGCTTGCCGATCTTTCAGCGGAACCCGTGCTGGTCTCGCCGCGAATTACCAACCGGCTCTATGATGTCGAGGAGCGTGACGGCATGCTCTACATCAACACCAATCAGGATCATGTGAATTTCGGCGTGATGACGGCAACGGTGGATGATCCCGGCACATGGGGCGAAGCGATTGCCGGGTCCGATGATTTCTACATTACGGGGCTTACGACCTTTGCTGACTATTTCGTCCTCGAAGGGCGTGAACGCGGCCTCGATCAGGTCCAGATCTGGCGATACAGCTTTGCCCCGCCCGTTTCGGTCGAATTTCCGGAAGCCAGCTATGCCGCTGGCCTTGGTCCGGTCGCCGAGTTCGACACCGATACAATCCGGATCGATTATGAATCGATGGTCACGCCGGATACCGACTATGCCTATAGCATCGAAGGCAACACACTCAGCACGCTCAAGGTCCAGCAGGTGCCGTCTGGCTACGATGCGGCTGAATATGTCACCGAGCGGCTCGAGATCGAAGCGCGCGACGGCACGATGGTGCCGGTCAGCCTGGTGCACCGTGCCGATACCGAGATTGGGCCCGATACGCCCGTGCATCTCTACGCCTATGGGGCCTATGGCTATGCCGTTCCGCCGACCTTCTCCACCCGGCAATTGAGCCTCACCAATCGCGGCTTCATTTTTGCCATTGCGCATGTCCGTGGCGGCGACGATCTGGGCTATCAATGGTATCTCGACGGCAAGCTTGAACGGCGCACCAACACATTTAATGACTTTGTCGATGTGGCGCAGGGCCTGATCGACCGCGGCTACACGAGCGCAGGCCGGATAGCGGCTTCAGGCGGCTCGGCGGGCGGCGAGTTGATGGGCGTCATCGCCAATCAGGCACCGGAGCTGTTCGGCACAATCGTTGCCGAAGTGCCGTTCGTCGATGTGCTCAACACGATGCTCGATGAAAGCCTGCCACTGACCCCCGGCGAATGGCCCGAATGGGGCAATCCGATCACCGATCCCGACGCGTTTCGCCTGATCCAGAGCTATTCACCCTATGACAATGTGACAGCGCAGGATTATCCGCCGATGATGATCACGGCGGGCCTTAACGATCCGCGCGTGACCTATTGGGAACCCGCCAAATGGACGGCGCGTCTGCGGGCAACGCGCACCGATGACAATCTGACCGTGCTGCGCACCAATATGGGCGCCGGGCATCAGGGCCAGTCAGGCCGCTTCGAGGCGCTGCGCGAAGAGGCCCAGGCCATGGCCTTCATGCTGACGCAGCTCGGGGTTGAGGAGTAGGTTAACGGACTAGATGGGTGGTTTCGTTGCGATGATTTTACCGGATGAATTTGAGATCACTGGCGCGTGGACCATCGTAGACGGAACTATCAATAAGGACGAGAATTGCCGCAGGATAGCCCATCTCGTTCAGAATCGCTTAGCCAAAGTCGGGTCCGACGCGAGCGGCTGGGATACATTGTTCCGCGATCCCGCCAATGATCGATATTGGGAACTGGTCTATCCGCAATCGGAGCTTCACGGTGGCGGACCGCCCAAACTGCAAATGCTATCCAAGTTTCAGGCGGAACAAAAATATGGGCTTCCAAGGCAATCATGAGCCAAAATCGATGAATAGATTTTCACACCAGATCACAGCCCGCGCTGAACATATCGATATCCTTGGCCATGTGAACAACGCGGTCTGGGTGCAATGGATTCAGGATCTCGCCATTGCCCATTGGGAAGCCGTGGCAGCACCTGAGCATGTCGACGCCTATATCTGGGTCGTCGTCCGGCATGAGATCGACTATCTGCGCCCGGCACTTGAAGGCGATGTCGTGACCGGCACGACCTGGATCGAGGAACCGCCCAAAGGCGCGCGCTTCAACCGCTATATGGAGTTCACTGGCGAAGACGGGAAACCCCGCATCCGCGCCAAGACGACATGGGCGATGATCGATCGCGCGACGGGCCGTCCTTCCCGCGTTACGCCGGAGATTGCCGCACCCTTCCTTGCCGGTGCCGATTAACGCCCGAAACGGAAACTGCGGTCTGCACCCGGCGCATTGAGCGACGAAACACCGTTACGACTGGAGCCGCGGAAGCGGCTCTGCCTGCCACCGGGAATAACGGTGATCGTGCCGCCCCTATTTCCAACGGCACCCGCATGACGGGCGGCATGGCAGATCGCAGATCGCTCGCTATAGACATTGGTCCCATAGACCTGCCCCGCGCTGACCCCGGTCCGTGTGCACTGGCACCGCAAACTGCCGCGAACAGCCCGCAGCCCCAAACCATAGCCGGGGCAATTCTCAACCTGCCCACCGGACTGCGGCGGAAGGGGCGGATAAGGCGAATTGGGCGGAACATAGCCGCCATCATTGCCGCCGCCGGGCCTGTTGCCGCGACCAACGAAAACATAGCTTCCCTGCCAACGACCATAATTGCTTGAACGCACGCCGTTGCGGTTGCTGCCATTGTAGGAGGATTGCCCCCGGCGCATGTCCAAAGTCACGATTCCACCGCGATTGCTGATCACTCCGGCATGAACGGCCGCACGGCATATCCGGGAATCGTCTGTGTAAACATCGCTACCCCAAACGCTGCCACTGCGGGTTGCGCTGGCAGCGCATTGGCATCGTTGCCGCTCCCGCCTGCCGCGCCATTGCGTGGCATTGGAAGGGCAATTTTCAACGCGATCGCCATAACCGGGCCGACCGCCATAGCCCGGCTGTCCGCCATAATTGCCCTGAGCAAAGCGAAAGCTACCCTGCCAGCGGCCGTAATTCTGTGAGCGTACGCCGTTCCGCTGTGACCCCTGATAGGAGGGGCGGCTTCCCAGAAAAACGACGCGGACATTGCCTCCCCGTTCCGTGATGCGTCCGGCATGAACGGCCGCACGGCATATCCGTGAATCGTCGGTATAAATTTCCGTGCCCCAAACATTGCCGCTGCGTGATGCCTGTGCGCTGCAATGGCATGTTTCGGCGCCGTTACGGCCGCGATACTGGGTGGCATTTCCCGGGCAATCATTCACCCGCTGCAGCATCGCTTCACCCGGGCTCGCGACTGGCAGGGAGAATAGCGCAAACAGCGCCAGCAGGAATGGAATGGCAATGCGTGTCATGATGGCCCCTCGCTTTGGCGCCGTCTGGCAGCGCACGGAACAGTGGATGCAACCCGATAAGTCTTGCGTACATAATTGACCGGATCAGAACGGAACGCAAATGCTGGCAGCCAGCGCGGCGAACCCTAGGGCGGCATGCTGGCTATCACAAAAGACGGGCGGCGCGTCTGCTAAACCGCCGCCCGCTTATTGCATTCAGGTTCAGCCGTCGGTTTCGAACTCGAAGCTTCCGGACCAACTGCCATAATCACGGCTCTCGACACCATTGGCTTCGGATCCCGAATAGCTTTCACGCCCGCCGACAATGTTGAAGGATACATCGCCGCCATCGGCGGTAATCACGCCGGCATGAACCGCAGCACGGCAAATGCCCGAGTCATCCGTATAGGTTTCGCTGCCCCATACCGTACCGCCGGCCGTCGCCTCTGCAGAGCAACTGCACTTGACCGTTTCCGATGTCCCGCGAAGCTCACGGGCATTGGCGGGACAGGCCTCCAGTGCAACCACTTCATCTTCCGGTTCACCCAGCGGAGCGCCTTCAAAGGCAAAGCTTCCGCCCCAGCTGCCCCAGCGGCGGGTTTCCACGCCATTGGCTTCGGAGGCGGTGTAGGAATCGCGCCCTTCCAGGAAATTGATCGTCACATTCGCTGGCTCGTCACCAACCAGACCGGCATGCATCGCCGCGCGGCAAACCGCCGAATCATCGGAATAAGGACCAGCACCCCAAACGGTTCCGGCTTCGGCTGTCTCGGCAGAACAGGAACAGGTAAAGGCATCCGTTGATCCGCGCATATCCTGCACCCGATCCGGGCAGGCATCGGCAAGCGGTTCAACTTCTTCGACCGGCTCTTCGACCGGTTCCTCAGACGCGCCGCCGCCGCAGGCCGCCAGCAAGGCCGCGCCTATCGTCGCTATCGCAAAATTTTTAATAGAATGTCGTTTCATCTTTATCCCCTCTTTCGATGTCCCTGTTGCGTTTAATCCTGTTCTGGCGACTCAAAAACTACATTTTCGAGGCGCTGCGAGTATCGATTATCTTTTCCGCTGTTGCAAATCAAACGGGGCACTGGCCTTCGCCAGCGCAGCGTTTAAGAGGGAGCGAATGAACATGAAACGAGCGGAGCTCAGGACAGATGATTGAAGCGGAATGGTGGGAATTCGAGGACGATGAGACGCTGGCCAGCGAAGTGGCCGGTGATATCGGGTTCATCATCGAGCGGGCAATTGAGACCAACGGCAAAGCGGAACTCGCACTGCCCGGGGGGCAAACGCCGATTCCCATTCTGGAAACGCTCGCCAAACGCGATTTCGATTGGTCCAAGGTCCGCGTTTTCCCAACCAATGAACGGATTGTTCCGGAAGGCAGTGAGCACAGCAATTTCGAGATGTTGCAACGGATTCTGGGATCGGCGGGCGCGACCGTTGAACCGCTGATCGACCATGCCCAAAACTGGAGCACCAAGGAAGCGGGTCAAAGCGCTGATGCAAGGCTCGCCGGGTTCAGCTGGCCCGTCGATCTGGTCTGGATCGGGGTGGGTGAAGACGGTTCGACCGCTTCGATCTTTCCGGGGCAAATGGATGATGCGATCAACGCACCCACCAGCCGCCGTGCGGTTGGCGTATCGCCCGATCCGATGCCCGCGAACGCTCCTTTTGATCGCGTGACGCTGACGCGCAGCGCGCTGCTCAGCGCGCATACGATGATCGTGACCTTATCCGGCCAGAAGAAGCGCGACATCTTGGAAAAGGCGATCAAGGACGGCCCATTG
>CAJQMX010000108.1 GCA_905479515.1 uncultured Parasphingopyxis sp. | reverse complement strand
TGGGAGCAATAGAAGAAACCGCTGAGATCGATGTTCTTCTTGGTTACATCGGAAAAACACCGGAGTTCCAAGCAGCTCTAATCCAAGAAACGGCAGGAAAGCTGGTGCGCCCGACATGATAAAAATGGGCACTCAAATCATTGGAAAATTTTGGCTGATTTACCCAAATGATGAAAGCTTTGTCGAGTTCTCGGCCTAATATCAGTTGTAAATATGGATGACCGTATCTGGGCCGTTTGCGGACTGTCCGCTATTAGATGCTGGGCGGTGGAAAGCTGACCTTCGGCTACCGCCCCATTTGCTGTCGTTTAGTGCGAAACTTCTGTTACCTGAAACCTGCCATTAAATCAGACAGAACATGAAGGCTCGTAATGGGCCGTCAGTTGACGGTCAGCTTTTGGCAATGATCTTTCATGAAGTCGCCCGTTAAAGGTTGCGACAGAACGGCGCCTCTGATTTCTCACGGTGGCTAGAGCCCCAGTATTTTCATCAAATGCCCGTTGACACCCTTAACCAGACTAGGTAGTTCGGTCTACCTAAGTTGGAAAGGGGTTGTGATGACGGCGCGTGAGAAGCTTTTACGGTCTGCTGCTGAGCTATTCTATCGCGATGGCGTAACGGCGACCGGCATCGATGCCGTCACCGAGCGGGCGGGAGTCGCTAAGCAGAGCCTCTATAATAATTTCAAATCGAAGGCCGATCTCGTTTTTTCGTATCTAACCGAGCGCCATGCCGAGTGGCTCGAACTCTACGGCAGGCGACTGGCGATCGCATCGAATCCAATATCCAGAACACTGGCGGTGTTCGATGCCTATCAGGATCACGCCGAATTTGCTTATGAACGCGGATTCCGCGGATGCGGACTCCTCAACGCTGCTGCCGAATTTCCATCGGGCGACGCCGGTCGACTGGCGGTTCGCGCTCACAAAGAGAAGGTAGAGCAGATACTGGTCGAACATCTCTGGGCTTTTCTTCCAGATGACCCCACCAGGGGCGCAATAGTAGCGCGCCATCTTTCATACTTGCTGGAAGGCGCGATGTCGCGCGCGGGCCTAGAGGGCGAAAGTCGTCGGTTGATCGAGGCTCGAAATATAGCGCAAGATATTTTGCGGTCATTATGATGGATACCGACAACAGGGGGCTTGGCATTCTGGCTGTCGTCGCGGCCGCGATCCTCTGGGGCACAACTGGCACCGCGGCGACCTTCGCACCGGATGTCAGCCCAATCGCGATCGGCGCGGCGGCGATGGGGATTGGCGGACTCCTACAGGCCTTGGTCGCCCATCGAAGCATCGTGCAGTCCGCTCCTGTCCTTCGTGCAAACCGCTGGCATCTGGTGGTGGGCGCCGTCTCTGTCGCGATCTACCCGCTGGCCTTCTACGCTTCCATGCGCCTCGCTGGCGTGACAATTGGCGCCGTGATCTCCATCGGATCGGCGCCGTTACTGGCGGCTCTCGTGGAATATCGTCTGGATGGATTACCGCTGACGAAACGCTGGACTGCCGGGGCGGCTGTGGGATTGACAGGAATGGCCCTGATCACTGTCGCTGAAAGCCTGGCACACTCAAACTTGAGCGGCACTGCACCTGCGTTCGGCGTCGCGCTCGGTCTGATGGCAGGTCTGACCTATGCCGTATACTCCTGGTCAGCCCGCAAACTGATGCGAGCTGGTGTCCCGTCGCTTGGTGCGATGGGCGCTACATTCGGCACAGGCGGGTTACTGCTTCTGCCGATCCTCATCGCCACGGGGGCCCCGTTTCTACTATCTTGGACGAATGCCGCGGTCGGCATCTACATGGCCTTGGTGCCGATGTTCATTGGCTATTTATGCTTTGGATACGGTCTTTTCAGGGTCGAGGCCAGCATGGCCACGACGATTACGCTGCTGGAGCCTGTGGTAGCGGCGGTGCTGGCTGTGATCATAATTGACGAACGGCTGCCCATCATGGGCTGGGTCGGTGTCGGCCTGATCATGCTTTGTCTTGGCATCATCACGATCCCGGCTAGGCTTTACTCCGGTGTTCTCCTGAGGCGCCGCGCGAAATTAAACATCTTTTAACAATCGGCCTGAACGCATAGCAGCTTTCGGGATTTTGCGATCGGCCCTGGAATGACTGAGATTGGGCGCGTAGCGGACATAGGATTGGCCCGCTGCGAATGTTTGTAACTCGGTCATCAACTGACCGAAAGCCTATCAATCCTTAATGGCTCATTTTGCGAATTTAGTACCCGCTAGCTTTGAAAACACTTTTTTGCCGATTTGAGACTGCGGCAGTATTTCTAGCCTGAAGTCTCACTGGAATCAGTCTCTGTATTTGAAACGCGGGTTTGAGTCTGGCTAAGCCTCGGAAATCGCAGCACGAAATCCCCCCCCCCAAAAAAAATTGTATTAAGCTCTTGATATAAAAAGAGAATATGCGTGACGACCCTTCGGGAGGATCCTAAACATCTAAAAAACCTATGTTTTTCGCTATTTTTTGATCACGCTGAACGCTTATTCTCTACCCTGTTGTACCTATATTAAAAAGCTGTTCCCAAGCAATTTTGAACTCTAATCCTGATTTGCCGTTTGAAATCGGAAATTGGGAAATTGCACGCCAGCATTGTGAGCTGGACACCTTTCTGACCGCCATCGTTCTCGTTGTACGGCGGCGAATTCAGGGTAATTCGTGTCTTCGTATTTTTAGGAGCCACGTTTGCGTTGATAGAGGGCTGTTTGCAACAGCGGCCATATCCCCGTCATCTGCGGCGGCGTCATCGTCAATCCGGGCGACATCATTTTGGCGGACTCGGATGGAGTTGTTGTTTTTCCACCCGCAATTGCCGCGAAAATCATAGCGAGGTGCGAAGCCCATGATCGGTAAGCCCGCAGCGACAATGAAGAGAATGTTCCCTTTCACTGAACAAAAATAGCGAAGAAAAACTCAACGCATTTATTCCATCGTCTGAGAATTTAATGTGGCACTTTCAGCTTTAATGCACGGCTCCATCCGAGCGCAGTGCGACTATCTGGTCATCGGTAAAGCCGAGGCTCAGCAATACAGATTCGGTGTCTACGCCTTCGTCGGTTAGCGTTGCCGGCGCCGAAGGGCGCGCTCCGTTCATTTCGATCGGCAAAGCGGGCAATTTGGTTGTCGTGCCATTGGCCAGCGTCACGTCTTCCAATCCGCCACTGGCGTTGAGATGCGGATCCTCGAACATGTCTTCGGGCCTTGCAATCGGCGCAAATGGTAGACCGGTGCCGTCGAGCAGGGCGATCAGATCATCGCGCTTGTAGGTTGCGACGAGATCGCGGATTTGCGGCATGATCCGGTCGCGC
>CAJQMX010000107.1 GCA_905479515.1 uncultured Parasphingopyxis sp. | reverse complement strand
AACAAAGGCGATTTGACGGTGCGCCATGAGGGTTCGCCCGATCTCTTCTATCGGCTCTATGCGCAATCGCTTCACCGGCTCGGCACGCCTGTCTTTTCCCGCCGGTTTTTGAGCGCCCTGATGGATGCTTTTTCAAAAGAGACAGAGATTTCCGTTATTGAACATAATGGCGAGCCCGTCGCCGCGCTGTTGAGTTTCTATTTCAAGGACACCGTGCTGCCTTACTATGTCGGCGCCTCTGATAAAGCCCGCATGACACGCGCTTTTGATTTTATCTATTGGTCGGCGATGCGCCGTGCTGCGGAAAAGGGATATGGGTATTTCGATTTCGGGCGCAGCAAGATCGACACCGGCGCCTATGCCTATAAAAAACTCTGGGGCATCGACCCGCACCCCCTCACCTATCGTATCAACCTTATCGGCGATGATGCGCCGCCCGACATCAATGTGAATAATCCGAAATTCGCTTTCTTTTCGAAACTCTGGCCGCGTCTTCCCGGTTTCGCCGCGAACCGCCTCGGCCCTCTGCTGGCGCCGAATTTCCCATGAAGCCGGAAGTCCTGTTCCTCGCGCATCGCATTCCCTATCCGCCCGATAAGGGCGACAAGATCCGGTCCTGGCGCATCCTGAAATTTCTGACGGAGCGTTATCGCGTTCATCTCGCTTGCTTCGCCGACGATCCGCGCGATCTCGTGCATCGTGACTTTCTGGAAACGCACTGTGAAAGCGCAACCATCATTCCGCTCGACCCGCGCGCGGCGCGCATCAAAAGCGTCGCGGCATTAGCGGCCGGACAGCCACTGAGCTTTCAGTATTTTCGTGACGCCCGCATGTCTGCGGCGGTCCGCAATCTTCGAAAGCAACCGCTCAGCGCCGAGATCGTCTTTTCCTCTTCCATGGCGCCGTACATCAGGAAACCCATCGAAGATCGCAAACGCATCGTCGATTTTTGCGACACGGACGCGGAGAAATGGCGCGACTACGCCCGCGACGCCAAAGGCCCGATGAAAGTTATCTATCAGCGCGAGGCGAAACTGCTTGAGCGTGAAGAAACGGACATCACCAGCTGGGCCGATGCGTGCTTTGCAGTCAGCGCAGAGGAAGCCGCCATTTTCAATGCGCGCGCAGGCGTGACGAACACTGTCGCATCCTTCTCAAACGGCGTCGACGCGGCCTATTTCGATCCGATTGGAAATGTTGCTTCGGACACGCCTGAATATGACTGCGTCTTTATCGGCGCCATGGATTACCGCGCCAATATCGACGGCGTGTTGCATTTCGTAAAACATGTTTGGCCGCTGGTGCGCCAGTCGCAGCCTGAGGCGACATTCGCCATTGTCGGCGCAAACCCGGCGCCCGCCGTCGCCGCTCTCCACGGAGAGAGCGGGATTACGGTCACCGGCCGCGTCGATGACATTCGCCCATGGCTCGGCTCAGCGAAAGTCTCCGTTGCGCCATTGCGCGTGGGACGCGGCATACAAAACAAAGTGCTGGAAGCGATGGCGATGGCGATGCCTGTTGTCGCAAGCCCCGCAGCCATGGCCGGCATCGCGGCGCCGCGTGACGCCGCGCTCACCGCGACAACGAATGAGGCGATGGCCGCGTCAATTCTGGCGCTTCTGGACGATGCGCCGCAATGCGAACGCATTGGACGGGCTGCAAGGCATTTTGTGCTGACCCATCATCAATGGGATCAGACGCTGAAGCCCCTTGAGGACAAGCTCACTGCACTGGGGCTGTGAGCTTACCTTTTGCCTTCTTCAGCCAGCACTTTCTTCACATAGGCGTCGATATCGACATCGCCCGAAACACGCCCTTTGACCTGTTCGCGGACTTTTGACGGAAGCTGCGCGGGATCAATGGCTCCCGCGCTTTTGATGGTCGCGCGAATGAGCTCTTTCAAACTCTCTTCGTCATCGGGCTTCCATTTTTTATCCGTCATGTCTTTCGCCTCAATTCAGCAATGCCCCGGGGGCTGGCGCCTCCGGCCTTGACCCGCCGAGCGAAAACGCATCGCGCCCGCCAACGGGTTTGCCATTGATGGTGAGACTGGCGTCATCGGCGGAAATTTCAAGCGTTTCGCCATCGCTGACCTCGCCAGACAGGATCAGCTCAGCGAGCGGGTCTTGCAGCTTTTTCTGAATAACGCGCTTGAGGGGGCGCGCGCCATAGACCGGATCATAGCCATTGTCACCGAGCCAGTGACGAGCCTTGTCGTCAAGGTCCAGCGTGATCTTGCGGTCGGCCAGCAGTTTTTGCAGGCGGGCCACCTGAATATCGACAATGGTGTCCATGTTCACGCGCGACAGGCGATGGAACAGGATGATCTCGTCGAGACGGTTCAGGAATTCCGGGCGGAACTTCGCCCGCACGGCTTCCATCACTTGCGGACGCACGGCGTCGCTATCCTGACCTTCCGGCTGGTTCGCAAGATATTCAGCGCCAAGATTCGACGTCATGATGATCAGCGTATTCTTGAAGTCGACCGTATGGCCCTGCCCATCCGTCAGGCGGCCGTCATCAAGCACCTGCAACAGGACGTTGAAGACATCCGGATGCACCTTTTCAATTTCATCGAAAAGCACAACCTGATAGGGGCGCCGGCGCACGCGCTCAGTCAGTACGCCGCCTTCTTCATAGCCGACATAGCCCGGAGGCGCGCCGATAAGGCGGGCGACCGAATGTTTCTCCATGAATTCCGACATGTCGATGCGCGCAATCGCGGTCTCGTCATCGAACAGGAATTCGGCGAGCGCTTTTGTCAGCTCGGTTTTGCCGACACCGGTGGGCCCAAGGAACAGGAACGAACCCATAGGGCGGTTCGGGTCTTTAAGGCCCGCCCGCGCGCGGCGTACAGCAGCCGAAACAGCTTCCACCGCTTCGTGCTGACCGACGACGCGCTTGGCCAGCGCCTTGTCCATGGCGAGGAGTTTTTCGCGCTCACCTTCAAGCATCTTGTCAACGGGAACGCCGGTCCAGCGCGAGACGATGGCGGCGATATTTTCCTCGTCCACGACTTCATGGACAAGGGATTTCGCCGCCGCTTCATCGGCTTTGGCCTCCGTCGCGGCGAGCTGTTTTTCAAGCGCAGGAATTTCGCCATATTTTAACTCGGAGGCGCGGCCAAGGTCGCCGCGTCGCTCTGCATCGGCCAGCATCTGGCGCGCCTGGTCGAGCGACTCTTTCACCTTCGTTGACGACGCAAGGCTGTCTTTCTCAGCCCGCCAGCGCGCTGTGATGTCCGCCGATTTCTGTTCAAGCTCGGAAAGCTCCTTGTCGAGCTTTTCAAGCCTGTCCTTCGACGCGTTGTCGCTTTCCTTTTTCAAGGCTTCGCGCTCGATCTTCATCTGGATGATGCGGCGATCAAGCTCATCAAGTTCTTCCGGCTTGGAATCAACTTCCATCCTCAGACGCGACGCGGCCTCGTCAACTAGGTCGATAGCCTTGTCGGGCAGGAAGCGGTCAGTTATGTAGCGGTTCGACAAGGTCGCAGCAGCGACAATAGCGCTGTCGGAAATCCGGACGCCATGATGGAGTTCGTATTTCTCCTTAAGACCGCGCAGGATCGAGATCGTGTCTTCGACCGTCGGCTCGTCCACAAACACGGCCTGGAAGCGGCGGGCAAGTGCGGCGTCCTTCTCCACATATTTGCGGTATTCATCGAGCGTTGTA
>CAJQMX010000106.1 GCA_905479515.1 uncultured Parasphingopyxis sp. | reverse complement strand
CCGGGCGCACGACGCGTCCGGTAGCCTTGCCGATTTCATCGCCTACGCCGTCTGGCAGGGTCGAGAAGGGCAGGCCGGAGACGACATAGTCCGCCTTTTCAAACCCTTTGTCCGCGACAATGGATTCGACATCGGCTGCCGAGCCCAGGACCACATGGAAACGGGGGTCTTTGATCTCGCGCCTCAGATAGTCGACAAAATCGGGATTGGTATCAATCGCGATCAGTGTCGCATCGGGGCGGAGCTTGTCTAGGATCGGCCGACAGAATGTGCCGACGCCCGGTCCATATTCGACGAACAATTTGGTATTGTCCCAATCGACCGGCGCAAGCATTTGCCTGATCAGCGATTTTGAGGACGGGATGATTGATCCGACCATTACGGGATGTTTGATAAATCCCTTGAAAAACAGGGCGAGCGCGCCCGGTCCGCTGGATGCGGTTTCGCGCTCGGTTGCCTCGGAAGCAGTCTCAGTCATGCGTTTTATCGATCCTGGGAATTTGTTGGGGGATGCGTTCGCAAATGCCCGGCCCAATGGCAAGTCATTGCTGACTATCGCATGCGAACGGTTGCCGTTAAGGCAAGCCGATGCAAATCCGATTTCCGTATGACCTAACGGCCCTTTTTGTGCGGCGGTCCGCCTGATGGCCGGTACTCCGACCGTACAGATCCGCCGTGATCGGTTCGTCGTTCTGTTCCTCGTCATGCTTACGGCAGCGGCAGGCAATACGGCGATGCAGTCGGTCATGCCGACGATTGGCCGGGCGCTTGATATACCCGATTTCTGGGTGTCGCTTGCCTATACATGGTCCGCCTTGTTGTGGGTTCTCATGGCGCCGTATTGGGCGCGGCAATCGGATCGGCGCGGCCGCAAGCCTTTGATGCTTCTTGGCACTTTAGGCTTCATTTTATCGATGGCGATCTGCGGTATTATCCTGTGGCTCGGCCTTGTCGGCTGGTTGCTTCCCGCAGCAACCTTCATCATTTTCGCAGCAGCGCGCAGCCTTTACGGCGGTTTCGGTTCGGCTGCTCCTCCAGCCGTTCAGGCCTATGTTGCCGCGCGCACAGACCGCGAAAACCGGACGGCGGCATTGTCGGTGCTCGCATCGTCTTTCGGTCTCGGAACGATACTCGGACCGGCACTGGCCCCGGCCTTCATCCTGCCGATAGAAGGTGGACTGGCCGGACCATTGATGGTGTTTGCCTTGCTCGGTTGCCTTGTCTGGCTCGCAGTCAAATTCCTTCTTCCCAATGATACACCGCAGCATGAAGCGCGGGGTGCGATATCCAGTGAACCCTCTATCGGCGGATCATCGGCCGCGTCCGTACCTGCAAGCGATGACGATGATGATGACGATGATGCTGGACCAGCGGGACGATTGCGGTGGCGCGACCGGCGGGTTTTTCCCTGGTTGCTGGTTGGTGTTCTGGGCGGGCATGGCCATGCCGCGATCCTTGGGGTGATCGGGTTTCTCGTGATCGACCGGCTGGCGGTGCCGCTGAGTGAGGCGCAACAGGCAATCGGGATCGTGCTCATGGCCGGGGCAGGCGCAACCTTGTTCGCCCAATGGGGCCTGATTCCGCAACTGAAAGTTCCGCCGAAAAGGCTCATTATCTGGGGTTTTGTGCTGGGATCCGCTGGTTGCCTCGTAACCGGGTTTGCAACGACATTGCATGGAATGACACTGGGATTTGCAATCGCATCGATGGGAATGGGGCTGTTTCGCCCCGGCTTTACAGCCGGCGCATCACTCGCCGTCAATCGTGCAGAGCAGGGGCAGGTTGCGGGCATGGTCGCTTCGGTAAACGGCGCCGCCTTCGTCGCGGCGCCGGCATTGGGGGTATTGATCTACGGCCTTTGGATGCCACTTCCCTTCCTGGTCAGCGCAGTGCTTTTCGGCAGCCTGATTATCTGGTCGGCATTCAAGCTCGACACCTAATCCTGCGTGCCCTGGTTGGTCGGGCTCACCATGCCGGTTGAAATAAAGCCACATCGCGTCGCTGGGCATGGGGCTTTTCCGTCCCGGCATCACGAGCGGTGCATCACTGGCCGTCAACCGCGCTGAACAGGGCCGGGTGGCCGGTATGGTCGCCTTGGTAAATGGTGCTGTCTTTATCGCAGCTCCGGCTCTTTTCAGGGTCCTGACCATCCGGGCTGTGTTCCGGCTGCTAACGGACTAGCGCAGAGAAGCATTTGTCGACATTGCGCTGCGCGCTCACTATGTCCGCCTCGAATGCCCTCGTTGTGGCTGCAGCTATCGAAAGCCGAGATCTTGTTTTTGAGCATGCGTAGTTTTTGGAACCTGACGGCGTTCTGGATCGCGCTCACGGTGGTGCTCGGCCATTCGGTACTGCCCGTGGGTTCGCCCCTGTATTCAGCAGCTGGTTCGGCCTTTAGTGCCTCGACCTTTGATGTTGCCCTTGGCCCGTCACAGCGTGGTGACCGGCAGGATAAACCCAGCACTATCGCCGCTGCTGGCGATGGTGGCCGGCCGAGTTTTGTCAGTTCGCCAGCCGCGCTTGTTGGCATCGCGATTTTTGCGAAGCCATGCTTGCGGGCGGTGGCACTTTTCGGACCGCGTCATGCGACTATTGCATATAATCGCGCTGCACATGCCTATCATTCCCGCGCGCCGCCCCTTTTCTGATCGGTAGTTGTGGGCCGCATCCTTGCCGGATGCGCAGCCCATATTCTTCATCGGAAAAGGATCAGAAATATGGAACAGCCAGCAAAGGCTGAGCCAAGCACCGTCGCGGTCGCTGATCGCGCGTACATCGAACGGCTATTGGACCGCTATCCGGAAATCACCGCAGAAGAGGAGGATGAGATAATATTCTTCCTTCGAAAGGCACCGGTTCTCGAACGGGGTTTGCTCGCATCGGCTGATGAGCTGCGAGCGAAGTTGGTATCCTTTCAGCAACAGCATCGAAAGGCTCTCGGGCTTGAGTCGCGAGACTGGATTGCCGCGGCCCTCATCCTGACGGCGATCATCATAGGATGCTTGCTGCTCTGGGATAGCGGGATCTGACGCTCGTTTAACACATGATATGGCCGGGGCGGCATTTCGTGCCGCCCCGGCCGCACAAAAATAAGGAAATTGCGACATGGAAGGCGCACAAAGTGCAGCTCCCAAGCTCACCAGAATTCTCGTAGAAAATCCCAATGGCGAGGATCTAGAATTTGACGGAGAACTCCTTGCCGAAACGCAGGAACACTCGGTTGGATTTGTCCAGATCTATCGCACAGCGGGAGGGTTGTACGTCATAAGGCAGAACCATTCCTCACGGCCCGGTATCAAGACTGTAGACCGTGTGGAGATTGCCGAGGACATTGAATCTCTGGCGCGCCTGTTGGGGCATACCAGCGGCGCCAAACGCATTTTGGCAAAGATTGGCCATACTCCCCGCCGCTGGCTGGAATAGCAGCATCGCCAATCCTGTTATTCGTGCTTGTCCTGGTTGGTCGGTCTCAACATGCCGGGTGAAATGAAGCCAATGGGATTGATGGCGAGCGAGTCCTGTTTGAGCTTGGCCGCCATTACCTCATATTCGTGCTCCATTTCGCTGGTGACACTGGCTCTTGTGTCGCCCAGTGCCGCTTCGAAATCGATCATGGCCACCGTTTCGGCCTTGATCGACCGGCGCAGCGCGTAGAGCCCGGCGCGTCTGGTCAGGTCTTCCAGATCAGCACCGGTGAACCGGTCAGTCCGCTCGGCCAGCACATCCAGATCGACATCGTCGGCGAGTGGCATGGATGAGGTATGGAT
>CAJQMX010000105.1 GCA_905479515.1 uncultured Parasphingopyxis sp. | reverse complement strand
GATCATTGTCACGCTGAGCAACGTCGATCCGCCCGTCGCCAATGATCTGGCTGAATATTATCAGGCACGCATGTCATTGCCAGACGCCGCCGAGTGACGATGCCGGTCAACCCCGAAGCTCTCTGATTCAGAATTCGCTCGCGCAGATCCAGCCATGGGTTTCGGCCTCCGCCATACCGGCTAGAGCGGTGAGGGGGCGTCGAAATCCTCGTCGCGGATCGCGCGGTGGTGCGAAACAACCTCGTCGATGATGATACGCAGGAAGCGTTCAAGGAAATCCTCGCTCAACCCCGTTTCATTGGCCAGCATATGCAGCCGCTCAACCTGCCGTCGTTCCCGGTCCGGGTCGACGGGTGCGACGGCATTTTGCGCTTTCCAGCGGCCGACATCGGTTGTGATCTTGAAGCGTTTGGCGAGCAAAGCCACCATTTGTCCGTCGATTTCGTCAATCTGATCGCGCCAATGCGCAAGGGGGTCGTCGGTCATCGCTTGGCTCCTGCTCTTGGGAGCCTTGTCGCGAGGCCGGGCTAAGGATGCAACCCCGTGAAACGCGCCTCTTGCCCTAAACGTCAAGCTGTGTAGCAATAGGGCATGTCACAAGAACCCAGCACCAATCCCGCAATCCCTGCCGCAACCCTTGTCCTTCTCCGCGATCATCCGGCTGGCGCGCCGGAGCTTTTGATGGTCGAGCGGGCGGCGAAGATGGCCTTTGCCGGAGGCGCTATGGTGTTTCCCGGCGGACGGATCGATCCGGGCGATCATGCGCTGGCGGAGAATGACGCGATTATTCGCGGCGCACCCGGCGATGCGCTGCAAACGGCGGCGCGGATTGCCGCGATCCGCGAAACGCTGGAAGAGACAGGCGTCGCCGTCGCTTTCGATCCGCTGCCCGATCATGGCGCGACCGTGCAGCTGCGCGAAGCTTTGCACGAGGAGGCTGATTTCGGGGCGATGCTGGCGAGCGGCGGTTGGCAGCTGGATCTTGATCTGCTGACGCCTTGGGCGCGCTGGAAACCGAATTTCAGGGAGCATCGGACCTTTGACACATGGTTCTTCGTCGCCAAGGCGCCTGCTCTTGCCAACGATATCCCCGATGGCGGTGAAAGCGTGTCGAGCCGCTGGGCAAGTGCGCAGCGCGTGATCGACGATGCCGAGGCCGGCAAATGTTCGATTATCTTCCCCACCCATCGCAATCTTGAGCGGCTGGCGATCTTCGAAAGCTATGAAGAGACGCGCTTTCATGCCGAAGCGCATGAGGTGAAGCTGATCACGCCCTGGATCGAGGATCGCGATGGCGAGAAATGGCTGTGTATTCCTGATGATGCCGGTTATCCCGTTACCGGCGAACAAATGACGCAAACAAGACGGGGCTGATTGCTCCGCCGCTTCAGCGGATGTTCAGCAGCGCGCTGACAAGCGCGGCCACTAGCGCGGGCATGGTTTCGCAGCACCGCTCCGGAGAATTTGATATGCACATGAAGAGCCTGCTCCTTCCCCTAGCCATGGCAGTGATGGCAGCCCCTGCCGCAGCGCAGGAACCCATGGAAATGCCCACGCCGCGCGGCACCTATCTCGTCTTTGCTGACGAAGCGGGATCGGCGTTCGTCTCATATGAGCCATCGCTGGCAGAGAGCGGCGTCTGGCCTCTCAGCTTCTTCTATTTTCAGGATGGCGTGATGGCCGGGACGGCCCGGATCGCTGGCACGGCAGATTGCCCGCAAGGGGTTGTGCGCGGCCGGTTGACCGATGCAACAGGGCCGGATGGCACCTTGATGCGGATTCCCGAAACGGAAGACACGCCGCTTTTCGCCTTTGATCGCGCTGGTGGCGGCGGTGATGAAGCGCTGGTTGGCTTTGTCTGCGGTACGGGTCAGGAAAGGCTGATGCAGGCCGAAACGCCGATCCATGCCAGCCCCGAAGCTACCGCGCGCATTTATGCGGCGCTCAGGGAGTTGGGTATCGAGAACCGGCTCGCGCGCAGCCTTGCGATCCGCGATGCCCGTACAGCCGATCCGTTGATCGGTACGGCTGTACCCGAAGCTTTGCGCGCACAGGTGCGGGCGCTGCTCGACGGTGTGAACTAGGGTCTAGGAGGCCTGAAGGAGCGCTTGCGCGATCTCGCCCCCCGGATAGGCGAGCAGCAGCATACCGGAATATTCGAGTGCCGACGCATCGTTGGCGAGCCAGACGCTCCCCGGTTCGAGCGTGTCTCCATCGAGGGTGCCGACGCCCTGCAGAGGGATCAGCCAGAGCGGGCCGGACGCAGAAGCGCCAAGCGTGCCTTTATGATTGCCGCACCATTGCTCCAGAACGAACTTTCGGCCCGATGCAAGGATCGTTCGGCCGGGCGCAATCTCTCCGGGCGCTTCGGGTGCCTGCCAAGGTGCGGCCCGTGACACATCCACGGCATCATCGAGGTGCAGCGGGCGCGGGCGGCCATAATCATATAATCGGTAGGTGAGATCAATATTCTGCTGGACTTCGAGCAGCGTGACGCCAGCGCCAATAGCGTGAACCGTCCCGGCTGGCAGATAGAAAAGGTCGCCCGGCATCACGGGTTTCCAGTCAAGCTTGTGTTCGATCGACCCGTCCAGTGCCGCCGCGCGCAATGCGTCACCGTCCATCGCCTCGATCAGCCCGATCCCGATGGTAGCGCCCGGCTCTGCATCCAGGATCAGCCAGCATTCTTCCTTGCCGCACGCATGGCCGCGGGCCTGAGCCTGTCCGTCATCCGGATGAACCTGCACGGAAAGATTGGCGCTGGTGAACAGATATTTGACGAGCAGTTCGGGCGCACTGCCATCCGGCGTTTCGAACCAGATTTCACCAACCGGCTCGCCGCCCGGGGGGACGTCATCAAAACCGAGGCCCAGCGCATGCCGGCCCCAGATTTTCTCGATAGTGCGGGTGGTCAGTCTGACCGCTGGCATAGGATCAGCTGCCGACAACGCCTTCTTCAATAACGGTCAATTCGCCGCCATGTCTGTGAAAGGCATCATATTCCTGCACATTGTTGAGCCGATCATCACTGCGAGAGATGGCTTGTGCCCGGTCGTCGCCGAATCCGATGCCGATCAGGTGACGCACGCGGCCGTTCAATTCGATGCCACCGGCAACGATCACGTAGTGGCCGGGGCCTTCATGGGTGTGGCAAACGACGCGGCCATTGGCATTGTTGCGGCTGCGCAATTCGTCTTCGGCTGCTTCGCGAAGCATGGCTGTATTGACACTGGAGTCGTCAGACCGGGCCACCGCATAGTCGGGAAAGCTGATCATCCCGTTGCGGTCTTCGACTTCGGCGATACAGGCTGTCATTGTCTCAGCCGAGGCAGGCATGGCGGCGCACAGCAAAAGCGCGGGCATGCTGAATTTGATGATGGTTTGCATGGCGTTCACTCCCAGTTGGCCGTCTGGCCCCAAGAAGATCGGTATAACTGAAAAATAGGCGAATCAAAAGTGTGGCGCGTAATGCCTAATGCGGCAGGGCATTTTCCGGCACTTTTTCCACCCAGTCGGGGAAAAATGCGGGCGCCCGGTTGGACCATCCCGGTGCGGTTGCGGCCGCTTCGCTGATTGATTGCAGCAAGGTTCTCCGCCGTTCCGGGTGGATATGCGGCAGCGCGGCAGCGGCGCAGAAGGAGCCAGGCAGCCAGGGCCGGACATAGGGGCCGAGAAGCCGTTCATAGAGGAAGCGATAGGCCGAGAAACTTGGCAGGCGATCCTGCCCCAGATCGAAAGCCGAAACCGTGATCAGCGGACCCATAAAAGGCTCAACGCTATCAAGACCGCTATCATCGGGAATAATGCCGCGAATATCATCGAGGCGGCGATAAATACCGCGCTGCGCCCTTATGCTGGCGGCTTCAACCACATCGCGGGACCAGCGCCGGATCGCGTCGCGCCGGTCCAGCCCGACATCGAGCGAACGGCGTACATAGCGCTGGGTGCTGGCTTCAAAGGCAGCAAATTCCTTCATCTCGGCAAGTGCGAGGGAGCCGGTCTGCGAAGAATTTGCCTTTGTCATCGAACCCTCCGGTTCGTTGTTGATCTATCAGGCGTTTATGGCATGCGACACGTTGATGAAGCGTTAACCATAAGGCGCTGTAGGTCCCTTGAATCAGTTTTATTGCGGTGCAGCAAGGTTTTTGCGCAATTTTATGTGGATTGGCGTAATATTGTTGCACGAAAACATCGCTCAACGACTCGCCAGAGGGGTAGAATCAAGGGCGGGGAAGGGGCCCTTCAGCTCTTGTCCTGCTTGTCATCCTTCTCCTTATATCCCGAAGACGGGACAGGCTGGGTGTGGCCGGGCTGGGTGTTGGCAGGTGGATCGGATGCCGGGAAGGTTTCTTTCAGCCCTTCTTCCAGTTCCTCGTCTTCCCGCTCCTCGGTGGATGTGTCTGTCGGCTTCTTGTCGGTCGTCATGCTATTTCCCTTCTCTGTCTTCCCTCACCAATGCCGGAAGCTCGCATTTCGTTCCCCGGGCCGGTGGTAAATTGGTTTCGACGAACGTATCGACCAAGCGCAATGGGCGTTCGACTGGGAGCGCCCATCTGCGAGACGGATCGGAATCCACGCGCTAAAAGGCCTTCATGGACCGCAAACCCCTTGAATCACCGCGCAGCACCCTGATCGGGCATCGGCTCGGCCTGATGTCGATCATCGGCCTATGGGGGTTTTACTTTGCGGTGATCACGATCCGCGCGGCCATTCTCGCCTATCCGGGCCAGGCCAGCATGCTGTTATACCGGGTCGCCGTGACGGCGCTTGCGGTCGGGCTTACTTTCCTTCTGTATCTTTTCCTCGAACGCTTTGCCGATCGCCCGCTGCGCTGGCGTATCCCGATTGCCTTTGCCGCCGCCTTGCCGATTGCCGCCATAATCGGCGCCTTCAACCTCTATATTTTCGAAATTTCCGATCCGCTCCAACTGTTCGCGGGCGAGGAATGGAGCGAGGAGCGCGAACTGTTTGCAGAATTCCGCGCGCTTGATCCTTACGCCATGTGGCGGGGTTTTGCCGAACAGGTGATGTCGCGCTATTTCGTCGTGATCGCCTGGACGCTGCTTTATATGGCGCTCGGCTATGCCCAGATCGTCCGCCGGGCGGAGCGCCGCGCCGCGATCTATGCGCAGGAAGCCCAGACCGCCCAGCTCCGCGCGCTGCGCTATCAGGTCAATCCGCATTTCCTGTTCAACACGCTGAACGTCCTCTCGTCGCTCGTCATGCGGGACCGGCGTGACGAGGCCGAGCGGATGATCCTCAATCTCTCCACCTTTTACCGCACCAGCCTGACGTCCGAACCGGCTGATGATGTATCGCTCGAAGAGGAAATCCGGCTCCAGCGGCTCTATCTCGATATTGAGGCGGTGCGTTTCCCCGAACGGCTGATCATCGACATGTCGGTTCCGCAGTTCCTGAACGGGTGCTGCGTGCCGGCGCTGATCCTTCAGCCGGTCGTGGAAAATGCTATCAAATATGGCGTGTCGCGGGTTCGCCGACCGGTGACGGTGGCAATTCATGCGCGTGAGGAAAACGGTAAGCTGATCATCACCGTGAGCGATGATGGCGATGCCCCGCAAAAAGATACGCCGCATGGTACGGGCGTGGGCCTCAACAATGTCTATGAGCGCCTTGATGCCCGTTATGGCGAAGACAGCAACGTGACCTGGGGCCCCAAGCCCGGTGGCGGATTTCTTGTAACCCTTGAATTGCCGATAAACCGCGAAAGCTGCTAAGGTTCAGCCCGGGAGGCGTTCACATCATGACCGACGTAAAACCGCTCCGTACCCTGCTTGTCGATGATGAGCCGCTTGCCATCGAACGCATGCAGATTCTGTGCGCGCGCACTGACGGCATAGACCTGATCGGCACCGCGCAGGATGGTGAAGCCGCCTTGCGGATGGTGGAGGCCTTGCAGCCCGAACTACTTCTCCTCGATATCGCCATGCCCGGGATGGACGGCATGGAAGTCGCCCGCGCGCTGGAGGGTGTGGATCTTGCGCCTGCGATCATCTTCGTCACCGCGTTTGACAAGTTCGCGGTCGAGGCTTTCGATGTCGCGGCGGTTGATTATCTGCTGAAACCGGTTGACCCTGAACGGCTTGAAAAGGCGCTGGTCCGGGTTACCGAACAGCTGCGCGATGCGCCGGAAGGCGAAGCCGAGCCGTCTCCCTGGACCGAAGAATTCTGGGTGCCGCATCGCTCCGAAGTGATCCGCCTTGCCGCCGCCGATATCGACCGGGTTGAAGCCGAACGCGATTATATGCGGCTGCATATTGGTGAGCGCAGCTATCTGCTGCACCAGACGATCAGCCATCTCGAAGACCGGCTCGATCCGGAATGCTTTATCCGCGTCCACCGCTCCTCGATCCTCAATCGGGATCGGATCGCCAAGCTCCGTCATGATGGATCAGGCGGCTGGTATGCCGAAATGGCCGATGGCGCCGAAGTGCGGATTGGCCGGACGTACCTGAAGAAGGTCAAGCAGATCGCCGGGAAATAAGGGTAAGGTTTGTCAGAATGTCCTTAGCAGGAAATCGCTGCACCGGCCCACACCCTGGTTCGAGTCTGACAGAGAGCATTCGATAGTTCGCTGCAAATAATTTGAATAGCCAGCATCCAAAAACCAAAACACCCCCGGGAGAGGGAATCCCGGGGGTGCTCATGTCAGGCCCTGAAGGGGCTGGTCAGGGCCATGTCGGCTAGCGCGAAGCGCCAACCGTAACGGATGGGGGACGGGCAACGCCGTTGAGCTGCGCCATCGCATCGGCGGCGGCCTCTGCCCGGCAGGTGCGAATGGTATTGGCACCGGCGGTATTGCCGACGGTGATCACGCCGCAGACCTGTTTGGATGCGCGGTCGATCCGGTCGGTCATCAGCGAATAGCCCTGCGCGGTGCGCAAATCATAATCTGCCGTGTCGATGGTGATGCTCTCGAACGATTGGTTCGCCGCGAAGGCGGGTGAGGTGGTGATATGGGTCATCGCGCCGGCCATGGCGACCGCAGCGAAAGCAAAGGCAACTTTCTTCATAATAGTAACTCCTGAACCTCGGCCCTCCGAGACCATCTCGGCGGATCCGGTTGACGGTCGCCTGCCGGGTGATCCCGATCTCGCCGTCGATCATGGATATAGGGGAACAGGGCCGGATGGTCGCGCGCAGATCGACGATAAGCCACGGCTTTGCGTCAAATCGACAAACGTCGGAATTCCGTCGATCAAGGATTCAGTTCGCCGTGCACGCGGCTCAGTTCAGGGGAAGCGGGGGGCGTTGGTCGGAGAATTGGGCGGTTTGGCTTGAGTGTTTGGGAGGTTCTGACGCACCAAGCTCCCCGCTCAATCCCGCGCACTCATCTCGCGGGCAAAATTCTCGATGTCATTCAGCGACGCGGCCGATCCCCGGGTCCAGCGCGACAGGGCCGTCATGATCCGGGTATGGCCGATGCCTGCATATACAATATGCCGCACCGGCACGCCCGCTGCTTCGAGCCGGGTTTCCAGTCGGTCGCTCTGCCGGGGTTTGACCGTCGTATCGGCATCACCGTGCAGCAGCAGGGCGGGCGGATCGCCTGCGCTGGCAAAGGTGATCGGCTGGGTCGCGGCCAAATCCGGCGCATCGGCAAACGCGCCGCGCGTGGCGGGTGTATCGAGCGGCAAGAAATCATAAGGCCCGGCCATGCCGACCCAGCCTGCGATCGCGCTCCTGTCTGCCCCAAGCCAATGTTCGTCCATGGCGAGCAGCGCAGCGATATGCGCGCCTGCGCTATGGCCGACCAATATGATGCGGTCTGGATCGCCGCCGCGCTCGGCGATATGGGCACGCACCCAGCGCAGGGCGGCTGCGCCGTCTTCGACAAAGGCGGGAAAATGGAAGGCAGGCGAGAGCCGGTAATTGGGGACGACTGTCACAAAGCCGCGTGAAGCCAATGCGCGTCCGGCAAATTCATAACCGGCCTTGTCGCCCGCGCGCCATCCGCCGCCATGGATGAAAACAATCACCGGCAAGGCCGCGTCACTGCTCAGCCCGGTCGGCGCATAGATGTCGAGCCGCTGGCGAACGGCATCGCCAAAAGCAATATCCTGCCCGATCCGTTCGGAGCCCGCGTCTTTGGGCACGAGCCGGTTGAACAGGATGAGCTTGTCGGCGGTATAAACATAGATGCCCGCCGCGACCGTCAGCAGGACAAGGGCGATAAGGATATAGCGGATCATGGGGTCGGGATTACGGGCGGCGGGGCACAATGTCGATAATGGAGAAGTTTGTTCGTCAGACTCGTCTGATGGTTAAGCGCGGCACCAGCCCGCTCCCCCACCCGACCTCCCATAGAATAAACTGGGTGGGAGTTCGGGCGGGGGTGCGGGCTGGCGCGGCGGCGTTGCGCAGGCAACGTCCTGACAAACAAGCCCGGTGCTAAACCCTAATCCAGCCGTTCCACGCTTACCGTCTGTTCGCGCAGATCGGCGCGGCCGAAGATTGTCATAAAGGCGATATCGGTTGCATCGCGACCGGTGATAATCGGCACCAGCCCTTCTATGGGCGCCAGGCGCGTCGCATCAATCATGTGCCAGCCGCCTTCGAGCCAGACCTCGGTCACCGCATGGAAATCCTGCGGCTCAAGGTTCCAGGCATAGGCGGATACCATGCGGGCGGGGATGCCCGCCGCGCGCGCAAAGCTGATCATCAGATGCGCATAATCCCGGCAAATACCTTTGCGAGAGACGAAGGTGTCGGCGGCGCTGGTGCTCGCATCGCTCGATCCGGCGACATAAGCGAGCTGCGCATAGATCCAGTCGGCCATGGCGAGGATTTTCGCTCCGCCTTCCAGAGTGCCAAACGTCTCGGCGACGAAGCGCGCGAACTGGTCGGACTGGCAGTAGCGGCTCGGCCAGAGGAAAGGCACAGCTTCGTTGGGGAGCGCGTAATGCGGCGTCACGCTGAGCCGGGAAATGTCAGGTGCTGGGCGGTCGACATCCACGGTTGCACGATATTCAACGCGGAACGGGCCTGACCCGTGCGCCCAGGTGCGTCGCCCGATCCCGGCTTCTGCAGGTATCGGGCGCAGCGCGGTCGCGGTCGAGGCTGTCATCGTGCCGTCGATCAGCCGCTGTGCCGCTTCATCCTGTGCGACTTCAATCTGCAGCAGAATATCGGCTTCGTCATCGATGAGATAATCGAGCAGGGCGTGAATCGAGAGGCGCATGATGCGCTGGCCCATACCGCCCTGCCGGTGCCAACGCACGCTTTAAATCTGCCGACTGCCCGCGCTTGGGTGTGATGCGGCGGGACGTGCGCGATGCGTGCCAGGCACATTTCCCGCCATTGTGCTGAAAGCCCAAGTGAGTTATTGGTATAATACAGTGAGTCGGAGGACTGTTGGGTCGGCATGATGCGCAACATTGAAACAACGCCACGCAATAGCGCTATACGGCACTGCTGTTTGTCAGTTCTAATGCAATATTCGCAGAACGACGAATGTCGTTTGTCTAATAGCGCGCCGCCGTCATCTCCGGGTCAGGTATATGATTGGATCAACGCATGATCACTATGCGGAATCAGGGAGCGTGATCGAGTGGCGTTTTTGGAAATAGCGCAGACGGGTGCCATCAAGGCCTGGAAAACGAGTAACAGCTATGCCGAGGCTGAGCGTACTGTTGGCCGCTATCTCGCGGCGCTGGCGCTCGCCGATCAAAAGGTTCTCGAAGAGCTCCGCGATCCTGTGTGGAGCCGCCGCAAGCTTAACGGCGGCGGCGATACGCTCCATCTCTCCAACACCGCCTTGCCCACCCATAGCATGGAAGAGCCGTTAAACTGGGCCGGCGGCGTATGGCTGACGAGCTTGCAGATATTTCGCGACAGCGTGGCCGTGGCCCGGCTTGACGATTGGGACAATGACAGGGCAGCGATCCTGCTGCTCTTCATTGTCGAGGGCAAATGGCGGGTCGCCAGCGAGTTTTCCGTAACAGCCGCGCAGGATATCAGCACCACATCGATGCAGATCGACATGACGGAGCAGAAAATCCTCGAAACGCTTGCCAGCTTTTTCGATGCTGTCGAACACGGCGCTGCTGCCATCCTGCATGACCTGTCGGATGAACATTGGTGCGCCAAGCATCACAATCCGATGCACCATGTGATGGCGGAAGATATGGACAGTTTTGTTGCCCGGATCAGCGGCGTCACGCAGCGCCTGCGGCGTGACAATTGCAAGGTCGCCGATGTGCAGATCCTCTACAACCGGCTAGCCTGTGTGCGCGTTGATACGCCGCATCTCACCCAGACCACGATTTTCCTGCTGTGCCGCCGCGGGCAGGATTGGGTTATCGCCGAAAAGGCATCATCTGGTGAAATTGCCGATTATCAGCTCCGCCATCGTATAGCGATATAAACGGTGTCGTAGCGCGGGCCAGCGCGCCGGCCGCCTAGCCTGCCAGTCGCTGATGGTCCTGCCGCCTGTCACCCTTGGCCTGATACATGGCGCGATCGGCCCGTGCGACCGCTGCATCCATATTTTCGTCCGAACACCAATGGGAAATCCCGAAAGAGGCGGATACCGCTATGCCCTCAATGCCGAGCCGGCGACCAACCCCTCTAATGCCGACTTGCAGCGATTGAACAACCTTTTCGGCACTTTCCCGGTCCGGTGCGGCCATCGCGATCAAAAATTCTTCACCGCCCCAACGCGCGCAAACCGCGGTCTTGCCGCATGTCTGCATCATCACTTCGGAGGTCAGCTCCAGCACGACATCGCCGATCGCATGGCCAAAATTGTCGTTGATCAGCTTGAACCGGTCAAGATCCGCAAGCACGAGATAAACATTGCTGCCTTTGCCTTTTGCCAAAAGCAGATCGCCAGCCCGCTTCTCGAAGGCGCGGCGGTTGAGCAATCCTGTCAGGCTGTCTTCCTCGGCCAGCCGTTCGGCAGTCGAGAGCGCCTCGGAAAGCCGGGCATTGGTTTCGCCCAGTGTCTCGGCGAGCTGCTGGTTTTCGATGCGCACGCGCAGCCAGCCGCGCACCTGCTTACCGTGATGGTTGCCATACAGGATGATGGCCACGACATATCCGATCCCGCCAAGGAGGGGCAGTGGACCCAGTTCGGGAGCCAACAGGATCACCGGGGCGAGAAAGGGTACAGCAAAAGCACCGACCGCGCACATCATGCTGCGCCGTTCAATTGCAATCGCGAGTATCAAAAGCGCCATTGAAACCAGAACCGAAAGGACGATGATCATGTCAGGCGTGCCGGAGATGAATACGCCGCCAGCCGGCCACAAAACGATGCCCCAGCTGAAACCGTTGATGATCATTGCCCGTTCAAAGCGGCTCAAAGCCTTGGTATAGGGCAGGTTGGCGTTGATCTGCCGCAGAATATCCACGCAAACAGCGTAAGTGTAGGCCATGCACAAAAGCCGCAAGCCCAGAGCGGGGAGCAGCCAGATGCCCTGTTCACGAAAATAGGCGGCCAACCCAATGGCAACGACGCCGAAAAGGCCCGCAACCAGCGCAGATTTCTCCTGTTCCGCCATATTTCGTACGACAGATAGGCGTAGCGCGTCATCCAGTGTCGGCCCGGTAGGGATACCGGCCGCCACAAGGCGCTCTATTGCGTTATTTCCCGTCTTCATATTGCGATCGGTCCAACCTGGTCGCCGCCCCGCAGGAACAATAGCCGTTGAGGGTTAATGGACTGATAAAGCGGCGGAGCTTGGAAAATGGAGGAAAATACCAACATTGGAACATACTGTCCGACAGGAAATCGAAGGCCCATGCCTTTCGCGCGATTGATCGCTATCAGTTAAACTACAGATTGCGATTCACTCCCCTTGAACCATTAGAACAAATCTGGAACATACGCCCCTATGAGTCTGACCAAAATAAGCGTCCGCGGGGCGCGCGAGCATAATCTCAAGGGCGTCGATATTGATCTGCCGCGCGACAAGCTGATCGTGATCACCGGGCTGTCGGGGTCGGGCAAATCTAGCCTTGCCTTTGATACCATCTATGCGGAGGGGCAGCGGCGCTATGTCGAGAGCCTGTCGGCCTATGCGCGGCAGTTTCTGGAGATGATGCAGAAACCCGATGTCGAGCATATTGACGGGCTGAGCCCTGCCATCTCGATCGAGCAGAAGACGACGAGCCGCAACCCGCGCTCCACCGTTGCGACGGTCACCGAGATCTATGATTATATGCGGCTGTTATGGGCGCGGGCCGGCATTCCCTATTCGCCCGCGACCGGCGAACCGATTGCCGCGCAAACGGTCAGCCAGATGGTCGACCGGGTGATGACCTTGCCAGAGGGCACCCGCTTCTATCTGCTCGCCCCGGTCGTGCGCGGCC
>CAJQMX010000104.1 GCA_905479515.1 uncultured Parasphingopyxis sp. | reverse complement strand
CTGGTCGGCTTTGTCGCCTGCTGATGGTAAAAGGCTCCGCGAATTGGGCTTTGACGAGGGTGTATCCATTGAACCGATGCACCGCGCACCATTTGGGCGCGACCCCATCGCCTGCAAGGTTGGCCGGATGACGATAGCGGTGCGCCGCGCACATGCCTGCGCCATTGAGGTAGAAGTACCCGCGACATGACAACTATTCCGCTGGTTGCACTGGTTGGCAATCCCAATGCCGGCAAGAGCGCCCTTTTCAATGCGTTGACCGGCGCACGCCAGAAGATTGGCAATTATCCAGGTGTCACTGTGGAGCGGCATTCGGGGCGCCTCGCGCTTGCTGATGGTCGCCCGGTCGAACTGATCGACCTGCCAGGTGCCTATAGCCTCGATCCATCAAGCCCTGATGAAGCGGTAACGCGTGATGTCGTGACCGGCGCGCAAGAAGGAGAACGTCTCCCCGATGCGCTGGTCGTTGTCATCGACGCCGCGAATCTCGAAAACCATTTGCGCTTCACGCTGCAATTGATCGCACTTGGCCTGCCGGTCGTGGTTGCGCTCAACATGGTCGATCTTGCAACACGCGACGGGCTTGAACTTGATCCCGAGACACTCGCGCGTGAGCTGGGTGTGCCTGTCATCCCGACCGTTGCCGTCCGGCGGCGGGGCATCGAAGAGCTGAAAGCGGCAATTGGTGGCAAGGTTACTGCTGCCAATATCCGCACGATCGGGCCCGGCCGAGGAGACGGGGATTCCTATGACGGGATGCTCGACACGAAGCGCGCGCGGGATATTGCGCGCCGCGCGATTGTCAGTGAGACGCCGACACGCCGCCTGAACCAGCGTATTGATTCGGTGGCCCTGCATCCGTTTTTCGGCCCGCTGCTGCTTGCCGGATTGCTGTTTGTCATGTTCCAGGCGGTTTTCGCTTGGTCAGAAGCTCCGATCGGCTGGATCGAAGCCGCGCAGGGCTGGCTCACTGCGAACGCTGACGGCCTTTTGGCCGAGGGTTATTTCAAATCCTTCGTCATTGATGGCGTGATCAACGGGGTGGGGTCCGTGGTCGTGTTTCTGCCGCAGATTCTGATCCTGTTTTTCTTCATCCTGCTGCTTGAAGCTACCGGCTATATGACGCGGGCGGCGTTCCTGATGGATCGCTTGATGGCGCGGTTCGGCCTGTCCGGCGCATCCTTCATTCCGCTTCTTTCCTCTTTTGCCTGCGCGATTCCCGGCATCATGGCGACGCGTACAATCGCCGATCCGAAAGACCGGCTGACAACGATATTGATCGCCCCTTTGATGACCTGTTCGGCCCGGCTCCCCGTCTATGCAATCATCATCGCGGCATTCATCCCCAATGATAGCGTTGGCCCAGGCATCGGCCTTCAGGGGCTCGTTCTTTTCGGCCTGTATATCTCCGGCATTGTCGGCGCGATGGTGGCTGCATTGGTGCTGCGCCGCACAGTGGCCAAGGGCACGGCGGCAAGCTTCATCATGGAAATGCCCAAATATCAAATGCCGATGCTGCGCGATCTTGCGCTTGGGCTTTGGCAGCGCGCCTGGATTTTCCTGAAGCGCGCCGGGACGATCATCTTTGTGACCACCATTGCGCTTTGGGCTCTGCTCTCCTTTCCGCAAGCGCCGGAAGACAGCCCGCTTACCCAAAGCGAATATTCCATCGCCGGGCGGGTTGCCGACGGGCTTCATGTGGTTATGGCGCCGATCGGTTTTAACGAGCAAATTTCACTCGCTCTGATTCCGGCCATGGCGGCCCGTGAAGTGGCAGTGTCGGCACTAGCCACCACCTATTCGATTGATGAAAGCGATGAGGCGCAGGCTGAACAGTCGCTGACCCAGCAATTGCAAAGCCAGTGGAGCCTGCCCACTGCGCTCGCTTTTCTCGCCTGGTTCGTTTTTGCCCCGCAGTGCCTGTCGACAATTGCCGTCACAAGGCGCGAGACGAACAGCTGGCGATGGCCGATATTCATGCTCACCTATCTGTTCGTGCTTGCCTATGTTGCAGCGGGAATCACCTATTGGACGGCGGTTGGCTTAGGGTTGTAGGGTTTTTTGTTGGGCAGAGACCGTCTGGCGAAAGTTCGCTGAACCAGCCCGCTCCCCGAACATAACCCCATGTTGCGTTGCCACGACGCTTGTCGAATCCCCGCCCGTTTTCTAAGCCAAGTTGAAATATCCGTCGGGACTCGGCGGCAGGAATTCTGGGAGACGAAACATGGCTGGATCGGTCAACAAGGTAATCCTTATCGGCAATCTGGGGCGAGACCCTGAATCGCGCTCATTCAGCAATGGCGGCAAGGTTTGCAATCTGCGCATTGCGACATCGGAAAACTGGAAAGACAAGCAGACCGGCGAGCGCAAAGAGCGCACCGAATGGCACAGCGTCGCGATCTTCTCCGAAGGGCTGGCCAATGTCGCCGAACGCTATCTGCGCAAGGGCAGCAAGGTCTATATCGAAGGCCAACTCCGTACCCGCAAATGGCAGGATCAGTCCGGCAATGATCGCTACTCCACCGAAATCGTGATTGACGGTTTCAACGGCAGCCTGACAATGCTCGACGGCCGTGACAGCGGCAGTGGCGGCGGCGGTGGCGGTGGTGGAGCTGCGGCGGGCGGCTCAGGCGACAGCTGGGGCGGATCCGGCGGCAATGATGGTGGTTATGGCGGCGGCCAATCATCGGGATCGAAGCCTGCAGGCGGCGCATTCGACGATGATCTTGACGATGACGTACCGTTTTAGGCGCTAGTCACTGCCCTTTTTGGCAAGGGCATCCCGCAATCCTTTGAGTGCGCCAAAGGGCCCGGCTTCCTCTTCACTGATCACGCCGGCTTCCTGCAAAGCCTGTGCCGCATTTGCACTGCGCGGAAACGGATCAAGGGCCAGGGCCACCGTCTGCGCGGCTGCTTCGCCAAGATCGATGGCGCTTCCATTGTATGTCATCGTTTCGCATTCATCGGCGCTCAGTTCGATTTCCTCCTCGTGAGGCATTGCGTTTGCGGGCAGGAACTGCAGATCAAATACACTTTTGATCCTGTTTGAAACCGGATTGCCGGTCACCACGCAGCTTTGCGTAACCTTGGCCTTCACCAATCCCTTGGCATAGATGATCGGTCCATCGCGCCGAATTTCTGCCTCAGCCGACAGAGCCTCAATGGCTTTAAGCTCGAAACGCGTGGCAAGTGCGAGGCATTCTTCGGCATCCGCCGTAACGCTGTGCGATGCCGCACCCGCACCGATTGCATCTATCGGGATCGGACGTGAAAATTCTGGAGTCTGACTCATGCGAGCTCCGGAAGCGTTCCGGCAATGATCGCGTCTGCCGGTTCCGTTGTCAGTGCCTTGGCAAATGCCTTGAGGCGCGATGTTGTAAAATCTGTTTCAACCTGTCCAGGCTGTTCGCCGCGATAGAGATTGCGAAGCAGGGCTTCCTCCGCATTGCCGCCCTCGGCAAATCCTTCGCGATAGGCGTCCAGTCTTCCACCGAGCGCGCCGAGCATCTTGCCGATATGTTTGCCCACCACAATGTCGCCAATGCCTAGCTGACGCAGCTGGCCGTCCATATCGTCGATAAACAGCTCTGCCAGTAAAGCGCTCTCGCTGGCATAGGTCCGGCCTTCGGCTTCGATGCGCAGCAGGGCCAGCGCGAGAATGGCGGCGATCATGTCGAACCGGCCATCCTGCGTGTCGGGGACGCCCCCTGCGGCATACCATTGCGTGTCGCGCCCGCGCTCAACGATGGCACGATAGAGCGGAATCAGCGCCTCTCGCGGGCGGTTGCGTTTGAAAAGCCGGTCTAACAGGGTCATTTTGTGGGTATCGCTCCTTCGATGCGGCCTTGCTATCCGGGTCGCCTTCCGCATATTGAGCGCCAAGTATCAAGTTGCAATGCTGGCTGTATAGGTGTTGCGCGTAAGGAGACTGAAATGCCCCGGAAAATCCGGCACTTGCCATTGATTGCAAGCGCGACTGCCCTTCTCGCTACAGGCTTGCTTGCAAGCGGGTGCGCGCAAATTCGCACGCATCAGGGCTATTTTGGCGAACCGATCCTGATCGAATCTGTCCAGCCGGGTGTTGATAACCGTGCATCGGTGCAGGCGACATTGGGCCGGCCTACTTTTACCAGCCAGTTTACGACCGCCAACGAAGCACCGACATGGTATTATGTTTCACGGGAAGCGCGGCAGCTCGCCTTTGCTCGTCCGCGGCCCATTGAACAGACAATATTGGCGGTGCGGTTTGCCAGTGATGGCAATGTCGCGACCGTCGATCGTATCGGTATGGACCAAGTTGCCTCGATCTCTCCCTCTGGCGATGAAACACCGACGCTCGGCCGCGATCGCGGCTTCTTTTCCGAGCTGTTTGGCAATATTGGCCAGGTCGGCGCCGTCAGTCAGGGCGGCGGCACTGCTGACAACCCGGGCGGCTAATCAAGCGTTCTGTTTGGGCTCGGCCGTGGAAGGTCGAGCCTGACCAACAACCAAGCTTAACGCGCGATCCCGCCTGCAGCGAGCACAGCGAGTGTCACCAATTCACTTGCGGTTGCCGACATCGTCGCGATCTGCACCGGATTGGCCATGCCGACCAGCATCGGCCCGATAACATGATCACCGCCCAGTTCGCGCAGCAGTTTGGCGCTGAGATTGGCGGATTGCAGACCCGGCATCACGAGAACATTGGCGGGCTCGGACAGGCGGCTGAACTGATAATTCTTCATCAGCTTGGGATTCAGCGCGACATCGGGTGCCATTTCACCTTCATATTCAAAGCTTACGCCGCGTTCATCGAGCAGCGCGACGGCTTCCCGGATATTTTCCAGCCAGTTGCCAGCAGGATTGCCAAAGGTTGAATAGGAGAGGAAGGCCACGCGCGGTTCATGGCCCATGCGGCGGGCGACAGCCGCCGTCTGTTCGGCAATATCGGCAAGCAGTTCGGGGGACGGGCGTTCATTGACCGTGGTGTCAGCCATAAACACCGTATGAGACTTGCCGACAAGAACGTGAATGCCGAACGGACGCCGGCCTTCCGCAGGGTCGAGTACCTTCAGTACCTGGCCGAGCGACTGGTTATACTGCCGGGTGACACCGGTAATCATCACATCGGCTTCGCCCAGCGCGACAAGCAATGCGCCGAAGATATGGCGATCCTGATTGACAAGCCGTTCGCAATCGCGCCGCAGATAACCGCGCCGCTGGAGCCGGTTGTACAGAAATTCGACCATTTCGGGAACGAGCGGCGATTTGCGGCTGTTATGATATTCATATTGATCGGGATCGCTGACACCAAGCGCGCGCAGCCGGTCAGGCACGTCATCCCGCCCAACCAATACGGGAATGCCGTAGCCACCCTCTCTAAACTGGATGGCAGCACGCAGCACGACTTCTTCCTCGCCCTCTGCAAACAGAACGCGGCGCGGATTGGCGCGGGCCTGATCATAGGCAAGCGTCAAGACAGAGGTTGTCGGGTTGAGGCGTGATTTCAGCCGGTGGCGATACTCATCCATGTCGAGGATTGGCAAGCGTGCAACGCCGGTATCCATTGCAGCTTGAGCGACAGCGGCAGGAACGATTTCCATCAAGCGCGGGTCAAAGGGGGCCGGGATGATATAATCCGGGCCGAAGCTGTGTGACGTGCCATAGGCGGCAGCCACTTCCTCGGGCACCTGTTGCCGGGCGAGAGCGGCAATGGCCTGGGCAGCAGCGATTTTCATCTCGTCATTGATCGTGGTTGCCCGCACATCGAGCGCTCCGCGGAAAATAAACGGAAAGCCGAGGACATTATTGACCTGATTCGGATAGTCCGACCGGCCAGTCGCAACGATGGCGTCGGGACGCGCTTCTTGCGCCTCGGGCGGTGTGATTTCGGGATCGGGATTGGCCATGGCAAAGATGATCGGCTGCTTGGCCATATCCTTCACCATTTCCGGCTTCAGAGCGCCGCCCGCAGACAGCCCGAGGAAAATGTCGGCGCCGGAGAGCGCCTCCTCCAGCGTGCGTGCATCAGTGACGGCAGCATGAGCGGATTTCCACTGGTCCATCCCCTCTTCGCGGCCTTGGTAGATAACGCCCTTGCGATCACACATGATGACATTGTCGTGCGGCATGCCCATGGCCTTGATCAGCTCGGTACAGGCAATGGCAGCAGCACCGGCACCGTTCACCACCATGCGGGAGTCCTTGATGTCCCGCCCGGTCAGATGAAGGGCGTTGATCAGGCCTGCGGCAGATATGATCGCGGTGCCATGCTGATCGTCATGAAAGACCGGAATATTCATCCGCTCTTTCAGCGTTTGTTCGATGATGAAGCAGGCCGGCGCGCCGATATCTTCCAGATTGATGCCGCCAAAGGTCGGCTCCATGATTTCAACCGCGCTGATGAACTTGTCGACATCTTCGGTGTCGAGCTCAATGTCGATCGAATCGACATCGGCGAAGCGCTTGAAGAGAACTGCCTTGCCTTCCATCACGGGCTTTGAAGCAAGCGCCCCCAGATTGCCCATACCGAGAATGGCCGTGCCGTTGGAGATAACCGCAACCAGGTTTCCCTTGGCGGTGTAATCATAGGCTTTGGACGGGTCGTCAGCGATCGCTCTCACGGGGACCGCGACGCCAGGCGAATAGGCAAGGCTCAGGTCTCGCTGGGTCGCCATGGGCTTGGTCGCGACGATTTCGATCTTGCCCGGCCGGTCGTGTGAATGAAAAAGCAGCGCCTCACGCTCAGAAAATTCGACATTGCTGCGGTCAGTCATCACATTCCCCTGGGGATGATAGTATGGAAAAGTGGGCAATCTCGCCCAAACGCCTTTTGGGGCATGGCGGCGACTGCGGCAAGACGCTATCCCCGATTCGAGATGGCAACGAAGGTAAAAAAAGCGCGCGCGGCCAAGGCCGGACCGACGCCGATGATGACGCAGTATCTGGCGCTCAAGGAAACGGTGCCCGATTGTCTGCTTTTCTATCGTATGGGCGATTTTTTTGAACTGTTTTTCGACGATGCGAAACAGGCAGCTGCGACCCTCGATATCGCACTGACGGCGCGCGGCGAGCATGAAGGCGAACCCATCCCGATGTGCGGCGTGCCTGCACACAGCCATGAGATCTATCTGGCAAGGCTGATCAAGGCGGGGCACCGCGTCGCGCTTGCCGACCAGACGGAAACACCGGAACAGGCGAAGAAGCGCGCCGGATCGAAGGCGTTGGTTGGCCGTGCGGTTGTGCGCGTCGTCACCGCTGGAACGCTGACCGAGGAAACGCTGCTCGACGCGAAATCGGAAAACTGGCTTGTCGCGATAGCCGAAACGGGAGGCGCGCTTGGCATCGTGGCGGCTGATATATCGACCGGACGCTTCACACTTTCCGTTGCCGAGCCCGATATGCTGGATGCTGAACTCGCCCGGCTCTCGGCTGCGGAGCTGATCGTGCCAGAAGGTTTTGCAGACGCGCCGGACCATGCGCAATTCTGCCCGAAAACAGATTTCAGCAGCATTGATGCGGAAAAGCGCCTCAAATCCGTATTCGGTGTCGCGACACTGGACGGTTTTGGCGATTTTCACCGCGCTGAGCTCGCCGCGGCTGGCGGGCTGCTGGCCTATCTTGAGACCGCAGGGCAGGGCGATCTCCCTTTTCTCCAGCCGCCGCACCGCCACCGGACGAGCGATTATATGCTCATCGATGCAGCAACCCGGGAAAGCCTAGAGCTGACCCAGGCCGTTGGCGGGGGACGCAAGGGCAGTTTGCTCGGCTGTATTGATCAGAGCGTAACCGGGGCTGGTGCGCGATTGCTCGCCGCCGATATTTCCGCACCGTTAACGGCGATCGCCGCAATCGAAGCGCGGCTTGATCTGGTGCAGTTATTCGAGCGCGATGCCGGCCGCCGGGAAAGCCTGCGCGCTGCGCTCAAAGCACTACCGGATTTAGGCCGGGCGCTTGGCCGTCTTGTTGCAGGCCGGGGGACGCCCCGTGATCTGGGACTGTTGCGTGACGGATTGAGCGGCGCGCGCGATCTGCATATCAGCCTGTCGCGGATCGAACAGCCGCCCGCATTGCTTGGCCAATTGCTGCCGCAACTTACCGGGCATGGTGCGTTGACGGATCATCTGTCGCGCGCGCTGGTCCCCGAACCACCGATCGACATGGCCAAAGGCGGCTATATCGCGGAAGGCTATGACGCCGCGCTTGATGATTTGCGGGAAACAGCGGGCGCGGGGCGTAAGGCGATTGCCGCACTGGAGGCTCGCTACCGGGAAGCTACCGGTATCTCCAGCCTCAAGGTGAAGCACAATAATGTGCTCGGTTATCATATCGAAGTGCCGTCCCGTCACGCAGATCCACTGATGAGCGCAGAGTCCGGTTTCACCCATCGCCAGACGCTGGCCGGGGTTGTGCGCTTCAATGCGCCCGATCTGCACGAGGAAGCACAGCGGGTGATGCAGGCAGGTGCCCATGCGCTGGCAGCCGAAGCGGCACATCTGGAAGAGCTGATCGAAACCCTGCTGGCCGACAAGGAGCGCATTGCTGCGACCGCCGATGCACTTGCCCGGCTTGATGTGGCTGCCGCTCTGGCTGAACAGGCTGCACTTTCTGGCTGGGTACGGCCCAAATTGGCAGGTCATCCCTGTTTCGAGATTGCCGGTGGCCGCCATCCGGTTGTCGAACAGGCTGTCGAACAAATGGGCGAGCGATTCGTTGCCAATGATTGCGGCCTTTCTTCCGATGAGCGGCTCTGGCTTGTCACCGGGCCCAATATGGGCGGCAAATCGACATTCCTTCGTCAGAACGCCTTGATCGCGGTGCTCGCCCAAGCGGGAAGCTATGTGCCTGCGACGTCCGCCGAACTCGGTGTCGTCGACAAGCTGTTCAGCCGCGTCGGCGCGTCGGACAATCTGGCGCGTGGCCGCTCTACCTTCATGGTCGAGATGGTGGAAACCGCGGCGATTCTGGCGCAGGCGACCGAGAATAGCCTGGTCATACTCGACGAAGTCGGGCGCGGCACATCAACCTATGACGGGCTTGCCATCGCCTGGGCCGTTGTCGAGGCGGTCCATGATGTGAACAGATGCCGCTGCCTGTTTGCCACCCACTATCACGAGCTGACCCGGCTTGCCGAGCGGCTCGACGCGCTGTCGCTCCACCATGTTCGCGCGCGAGAGTGGAAAGGCGATCTGGTTCTGCTCCACGAACTGGCAGATGGCCCGGCTGACCGGAGCTACGGCCTTGCCGTTGCCAAGCTTGCCGGACTGCCGAAGGAAACGGTCGCGCGCGCAAAGTCGGTTCTGGCCAAGCTGGAGGCGGGCCGCGCTTCGACTGGCGGGCTCGCGGCGGGGCTGGATGATTTGCCGCTATTTGCAGCCGATGCCGCGCAGGAAGAGGAACATATCGACCCATTGCGCGATGCGCTTGCCGCGATCCATGCTGATGATCTCAGCCCCCGTGAGGCGCTCGATCTGATTTATCAGCTCAAACGGGTGGCCGATGACGGCGCCGACGCCTAGATTGGGATTATGTCCAGCACGCCCATCCCCAATCGCCGCGCCATCATTGATCGCCGTGAAGTCGCCGCCACACTTCACCGGTTGGAGGCTGACGGAACGGCCGCGCTGCGCGCTGCGGCAGTGGCCGAGCTTCGCGATGCGATGGAAAAGGGATGCGCGGAGATTGCTGCGCGATTGATCGCCAAGCCTTCCCATGGAAGCATCATCACCGCGAGCTACTCCTTTCTCTATGATCAGTTGCTCCGGCTCATCTATGATTTCACCGTTCAGCGACTCTATTCAAACAGCAATCCGTCGGATGCCGAACGGCTGACCCTGATCGCGGTGGGAGGCTATGGCCGCAGTGAACTCGCGCCTTTTTCCGATCTCGATATCGGTTTTCTGACGCCCTACAAACAATCGCCCTGGTGCGAGCAGGTGATCGAAACGATCCTTTACACGCTCTGGGATCTTGGGCTGAAAGTTGGTCATTCGAGCCGTTCGCTTGACGATACAGTCAGGATGGCGAAAAGCGACCTGACGATCCGCACAGCCTTGCTTGAAGCGCGTTATCTGTGGGGTGACGAGAAACTGTATGACGAGGCGACCCACCGCTTCTATGCGGAAGTTGTCGAGGGAACTGCTCAGGCCTTTACTGCCGAAAAACTCGCCGAGCGCGATGCGCGGCACGAACGGATGGGCGACAGCCGCTATGTCGTCGAGCCCAATATCAAGGACGGCAAGGGCGGCCTGCGCGATCTCCACACCTTGTTCTGGATCGGGCGTTACGTGCATCAGGTGCGCGATCTGGGGGAGCTGGTCGAGCATGGCCTGCTTACTGCCGATGAGCTCAAACAGTTTCGCAAGGCGCGGACCTTTCTGCTCGCCGTGCGCTGTCATTTGCATCTGATCTCAGGACGGCCCGAGGAGCGCCTGACCTTTGATGTGCAGCCCGAAATCGCCGAGCGGATGAACTATGCCGAGCGCACCGGAAAATCCGCGGTTGAGCGGTTCATGCAGCATTATTTCCTGACCGCGAAACAGGTGGGGGATCTGACCGGTATCTTCCTCGCGCATCTGGACGAGCAATATGGTCCGCGTGGCCGGCGGTTCGTCATGCCCACGCTGCGCCGCAAGCCGCGCAAGCTGAATGGGTTCACCCTGGATCGTGGGCGCCTTTCAATTCCGGATGAGGGGTTTTTCGCGGACGATCCCGTGCGTCTGATCGAGATGTTTGCGCTGGCCGACAAACATGGGTTGGAGATCCACCCGACAGCGATGCGCCAGGCAGGCCGCGATGAAAAACTGGCCGCGAAAATCCGTAAAAATCACCGCGCCAACGCATTTTTCCTCGACGTGCTGACCAGTCCGCGCGATCCGGAAACCGTGCTGCGCTGGATGAATGAAGCCGGGATTTTCGGGCGTTTCATTCCCGATTTCGGCCGCGTCGTCGCGCAGATGCAGTTCGACATGTATCATCACTATACGGTCGACGAACACACAATCCGCGCGATCGGACTATTGTCCAAGATTGAAAGCGGCTTGCTGAAAGATGATCATCCACTTTCCCATGCGGTGATGGGCAAACTCGTGTCTCGCCGGGTGCTCTATGTGGCGGTGCTGCTGCACGATATTGCCAAGGGACGGGGCGGCGATCATTCGATCCTCGGAGCGGAAGTCGCCGAGAAAATCTGTCCGCGCCTAGGGCTCGATGCCGGGGAAACGCAGACCGTTGCCTGGCTTGTCCGCTGGCATTTGCTGATGTCGGCATCGGCCTTCAAACGCGATCTTTCCGATCCCAAGACGATCGAAGATTTCGTGTTGTCCGTGAAAAGCCATGAGCGGCTGAAACTGCTGCTCGTCCTAACGGTGGTTGATATTCGTGCGGTTGGCCCGGGCGTCTGGAATGACTGGAAGCGGCAATTGCTGTCGGACTTGTTCGAAGCAGCGGAAGAGATGCTGCGTCTCGGCCACAAGCATCAGGGGCGCAATTCGCAGATCGAAAGAGCCCAGCAGGCCCTGTCTGATGCGTTGGGCTGGTCGAAGCCTGAAATGGAGCGGCTCTTCAAACGAATGCCAAAAGCCTATTGGATAGCTGAGAATGTGGACACTGCGGTGGCCAATGCCCGGCAGATGTCAGCGGCCGAAGCGACTGATGAAAAGCTCTCTATAGTCATGCAACCCGACCCCGAGCTTGGGACAACGCTGGTATCGATTTACACCGCCGATCATCCCGGACTGTTTTACAGGCTCGCGGGTGCGGTCGACATGGCCGGCGCCAACGTCATCGATGCGCGCATCTATACGAACCGGGATGGCATGGCGCTCGATAATATCCTTGTTCAGGACCCGTTTGGCGGCACCTTTGACGATGCGGGGCAGCTGGAGCGTCTGGAAACGGCGATCCGCGATGCGCTGGCCAACAAGCACAAGATGAAGGAACGGCTCGAAGCGCGGCCTTTGCCACGAACCCGTGCAGAGGCCTTTCATATCGAACCGCTGGTGCTGATCGATAATATGGCGTCAAACCGCTACACGGTCATTGAAGTCAATGCGCTAGACCGGCCTGCATTGCTCAACAGCCTGACCCATGCCTTGTTTCAGTCAAAGGCGACGATCCGGTCCGCCCATATCGCCACCTATGGCGAGCGGGCCGTCGACACATTCTACCTGACCGATCTGTTTGGCGAAAAGATTGTCAATTCAGCCCGGCTGAAAGCCCTGCAGAAGCGACTGCTCAATGCTGCGGCAGCGCCAAATGCGGATGAAAAACAGGCTGCCTAAACGGCGGGTTCAGGCTGTTGTGGCGGCCGCTGTTTCTTTTCGCGCTGCATTTCCGGGCTTTCAGGCGGCGCATAGCTGACCACGATATCGCCAGGCTCAACAATCGGCCGCGCTTCCGTTGAATAGAAGAGCAGGCGCCGGTCGCGTTTGAACACGCAGATCATCAGCGCATCAGGATCGAGCTTCTCTCTCAGATCTTCCATGCCGAATTTCTCGGTGATCTTGGTGCGCGTGAAGACCCAGTCGGCATCCTGACATTTGAGCAGGTCATCGATTGTGGGGGCCGATCGCATCAGCACCCGCCCGCGTGAGTGATAAGGTGCTCGGTCTTTGTCCGTCCCGATCTGGCTAACCGAATCATAGCCCATTTCGGGGCCCAGATCGTCGCAGATCAGGGCGTTGTAGGCATCATTGTCGGTGGCCGCGATGAGCTCCTGAAACTGCCCGAGATCAAGATGTTCCTGCGTCACCTCGTCGAGAATGTCTCCACGATAGACGTCGAGCTCCCTCCGTCGTGCGGCGCGCAAGGCATATTGCGACGGGTCGGCAATTGTCACGGGAATGTCGAGTTTCTTGAGCAGTTCGCCAAAATCGATTGTCCAGCGATTGGCCCCGACAAGCAAAACGCCGTCCGCTGGCCCCTGATCTATGCCGAGCCGCTCGGCCCACCATTTCGCTGAAAAGCCGTGCGCAAAGATTGTCGCGATGACGACGCCAAAGGAGAGAGGGATCAACGCTTCGGCATCCTCTACCCCATAATCGACAAGCCGGATCGCGAAGAGGCCCGTGATGGCCACGGCGACAATGCCGCGCGGCGCGATCCAGGCGATGAACAGGCGTTCGTTCCAAGGAACACTCGAAAACAGCAGTGCGACTAGAATTGTCAGCGGGCGCACCACGAACAGCAAGAGGAAGAGGAAACCGGAAAAGCGCAAAACGCCCTCTATCGGATCGGGCGAGCTCGTCTGAAAACTGGTGATCACTTCCCAGTCCAACGTTGCCGAAAGGATGATGAAGACGCCCGATATGAGAAGGACCGAAAGATCCTCCTTGAAGCGGCGCAGGGCATGGCTGGAGAACATGGGCCGGTTCGCCATGACGACGCCCATGATCGTCACGGTTACCAATCCTGTTTCATGCTGGATGATATCGGCGAGCACGAAGCCGCCGATCACCAGGATCAACAGCATCGGCGCTTTCAGATATTCGGGCACATAGCCGCGCGGGAAAAACCATGTGACCCCCCAGCCAAGTGCGCCGCCAAGCAAGGCGGCGACAAAGGTCGATCCGACCACGTCAAAGCTGATAGCAGGGATGTTAGTCGCCGCTCCGCCATAGGTGATATAGGCAAAGATGAAGACCGCCAGCAGCGCGCCGATCGGATCGTTGACGATGCCTTCCCATTTCAGGATGTTCGACACGCGCGGGCCCACGCGCAGTGTTCGCAGCATCGGTCCGATCACGGTTGGCCCGGTGACCACCAATATCCCGCCAAACAGGGCGGATACTGGCCAGCTCAGCCCCGCACCATAATGGGCAGCCAGAGTGCCGAGGAACCAGCCTAGCGGCACGCCGATAACGACGATGCGCATCACGGCCCAGCCGGCCTGGCGCAACTCCCGGAAATTGAGACTGAGCCCGCCTTCGAAAAGAATGACCGCCACAGCTAGCTTGATGATGGGCTCCATCAGGGCCCCGAAATCTCTTTCGGGATTTATGAGGCCTCCGCGGAATATATCGAGCGGGATCAGGGAGCTGAGCGGACCGACGATGATACCCATGATGAGCATCAGCGCGATTGCGGGTTTGCCCGTACGCCACGCAATCCATTGCGCGCCAACACCGGCAATGCCGATCACCGCGATTTTCACCATGAGGGAGTCGAGTGCCATTACCCGTCAATGGCCGGGATAGCGGGTCTCTTCAACAGATTGTTGCACGCACAAAAAAAAAGAGCCCGCGCCGTTTGACGGGCGCGGGCTCCTTTAGAAGTTCAGGTTACGCGGCTTAGAAGCGGGTCCGAACCGTCAAGCCATAGGTCCGCGGCTCGGCGAGGAATGCCGAATATGTTTGCTGCGGAGCGATGAACGGCGTGTTGAACGCTACCTGGGTATAATCCGTGTCGAACAGGTTTTGAGCCCAGAGTTCGATGGACCAGCGGTTGTCTGCGCCGCGGAGACCCACGCGTGCGTTGACCACGACATAGCCGTCCTGTTCCTTGCCAAACAACAGATCGGAACCGGTGTTGTAGCCACTCGTCATCCGCGTGTTGACATAGACAAGCCCGCTCATGCCGTTGGAGCCGATCGGTGGCGTCCAGCTCATTGCGCCGGTCACAACGATGTCCGGAGCATTGGAAAGGCTGTCACCTGGCAACAGGCGGAGGGCCGGATCGAGCGCTGAACCGTCGTCCCCACCAATCAGATTATTTTCATAATGTGTATCGGCGTAGGTGAAGCCCGCATTGAAAGCGAGATAGTCTGTCGGATTGATCGTCGCTTCAAATTCCACACCCTGGGAAATCACGCCGGCCTGTACATCGTCCGTCGCACAGGTACCGGTCAATCCGCCGGTATCCTGATCAGCGCCACCAAGGTCAGTGCCGCAGCTGTTGACGTTCTGGACAAGGAAAACCGTGCCGTTGAATGTGTTCAGCTGGAAGTTCGAAAACTCCTGCCGGAAGGCAGCGGCGCTAACGGTGAAATCCCTGCCTGTATATTTGGCACCAATCTCGAAGGCATTGACCGTTTCCTGGTCGAACTGGAGATTGGCCGGATCGTTCAGCACTGCCGGACCCACGACAACCGAGATATTGGATTGGCCAGTCGTATCCGTCGGGCTGTAAAACGCACCAGTGAGCGCAGAGCGATCAAGGTTGAAGCCGCCTGCCTTGTAGCCGCGTGAATAGCTGGCATAGAGCAGAAGATCATCGATGGGCCGGTAGGACAGAACGGCAGTGCCGGTGAATTCTTCTTCACTGCGATCATCGGTGATGTTGAGCGCGTTGAGCTCCGTTGACGAGTTACCCTGACAAGTGAGCGAAATCAGAGCCCCTGCAAGACCGGCCAGCGGTGTAGCAAGAAGCGGGGTCTGGAGAGCGCGTTGAGTCGGGCAGTACGTGTTGTTATTATTGAAATTCGCCGAGAAATCCTTGTTCTCATTCGTGTAACGGGCGCCAAGCGTCAGATCGAGACGATCGGTGATATGGATGATATTATGCGTGAAGAAGGCAAAGTTCTCGCTCGTTTGATTATAGCGTGTGCCATTTGCGCCAACATTGTTGACTTGTGACAAAAGGTCGAGACCACCCAGAATGGCGGGGGTTGCGGCCCCGAAGGCGGGCGTGCCCGTCACTGTGCCGTCGAGAAGTGCCCGGCCGCCCGCACTAAGGCAGCCTTGCCCGCCCGGAGATGCAAGTGCGGGATTGACCGCCAGAATAACCCGGCAGGGAGCGAAGGCTCCGTACTGGCTGCCGAATTTCAGATTGTCGGTAACCGTCAGGTCTTCATGCGCATAATAAGCGCCGATCAACCAGTCGAGCGTATCGTTGAAGGCCGTGCCCTGCAGGCGGAGTTCCTGACTGAATGTCTGGAACTGCCGCGAACCGGCATCGTCGCCCGGTGCCCGGAATAGAATATCGACGCCCGTATAGTCGGTGTCTGAAGCCTGGTTGTTGCTATAGTCGCGATAGGCCGTGATCGAGGTCAGGTCGACCGCACCCAATGCCCATTCCGCCTGGAGGGACACGCCCCAATCTTCCGTTTCGCCAGCATAGGAACGACCGGCCGACGGATAGATGTTGCGATCATAGGGATCGTCGGTAAAGGCGCGCGGATCCTGACCAAGCGCGAGCAAGATCGGAATGATCGGGTTTTGCGTGCCAACCAAAGATCCGCCGCCGCCGAGTCCGGCAAACGGGTCGAGCGTAGCATTCTGTGTCGCTCCAGGGGTCATTCCAGGAGTGACGAATACAGCGGCACAGCATTCTTCATCCTTGTTCGAATAATCGCCAATGATGCGAATGCTGAGATCGGGCGTTGCTTCCCACAAGGCTTGAGCCCGCAGCAGATAGCGATCCTGATCGTTGACGCTGCCGCCATTGATCATATCATTGTAAAAGCCGTCGCGCTGCAGATATACGCCATCGACACGAGCGGCGACGGTGTTGCCGAGCGGGAAATTTATTCCGCCCTCAAGCCGGATCGTATCGAAATTTCCGTAAGTTGCCGCGGCATAGCCTTCGAGATCGAAGGTTGGTGGCGCGGTGACGATGTTGATCAGGCCTGCCGAAGCATTTCGGCCGAACAGGGTTCCCTGTGGACCGCGCAGAACTTCAACCCGTTCAATTGGGCCAAGTTCGTTGAGGCCGGCGCCAGAGCGCGAGCGATATACACCATCGATGAATACGGCGACCGAGCTTTCAAGGCCGGGGTTGTCACCAACCGTGCCGATACCGCGGATACGGGCCGAAC
>CAJQMX010000103.1 GCA_905479515.1 uncultured Parasphingopyxis sp. | reverse complement strand
GTCTCGCCAAGCGCCTTGCTCGTCATGCCGAACTTCAACGCCATAGCCAGCGTCTGAATCGCATCAGACCCTTCGGGCGCCGCGATCTGTCCGCCCAGGAGGCGGTCGGTCTTCGCATCCGCGACCAGCTTGATGACGCCGCGGGTATCGCGGGCGGCGGCGGCGCGTGCCACGTGGTCCAGCGTCAGCACGCTGGTCTTGACGTCATGACCGGCTGCCTTCGCCTGCACCTCGGAAAGGCCGACGCCGGCGACCTGCGGATCGGTGAACACGACCCAGGGCATGGCCGCATTGTCATAGCGCAAATCCAGAAGCCCGAGCGCATTGTTGGCCGCCACCTTGGCCCCATAAGCGGCCATGTAGACGAACTGGTCGCGATCGGTGACATCACCCGCTGCCCAGACGCCAGGCCGCGTTGTGGCCATGTCGGCTCCGACCTTGATCGATCCACGCGCATCGGTCTCGATGCCGAACTCGCGCAAGCCGAGGTCTTCGGAATTGGCCACCCGGCCTGTGGTGGCCACAAGCCGCTGCGCGGAGAGGGTCACAGGCTTTCCACTCCGTTCGATTGTCAGCGTGACGCCGCCGTCACTCCGTCTCACCGATCGGTAGGACAGGCCGGTCTCGACCGCGACACCCTCAGCCTTCAACGCGTCGGTCAACGCCTTGGCCACTTCCGGTTCCACGCCGGGCAGAAGGCGCGAACGCGTGACCAGTGTAACCTTGACGCCCAGCCGCGACGCCATCTGCGCCAGTTCACAGCCAATATAGCCGCCGCCCAGTACCAGGATGCTTTCGGGCTGATCGGGCAGGCTGAGAAGGTCCCAGGAATCCAGCGCCTCCACGGTCTCGATCCCGTCAATTTCCGGCAAGAAAGGGCGCGAGCCGGTGGCGATCAGAACCTTCGGTGCAGCGATGATCCGCCCGCCGACCTCAATCCCACCTTCGATCAGGCGTGCGGCACCTTCCTCGATATAGGTGACATTCTCATAGGAAGGCAGCAGGTCGATGTATTTTTTCTGGCGCATCTCGTCGACCAGATCGGCCGTGCCCTTGACGACCGCCGACCAGTCCACGCTCTGCGCACAGGGTTCAATGCCCGGAAACCGTGCCGCCGCTGTACCAGCATGCACCGCTTCACCGGCCCGTATCATCGCCTTGGACGGCACGCAGCCGACATTGACGCAGGTGCCGCCGATGGTGCCATGCCCAACCATGGCCACGCGCCTGCCGGCCTCGGCCGCGCTAATCGAAGCCGAAAACCCGGCCGAGCCAGCACCTATGACGATGAGGTCATAGCTGTCGTCGCCGTTTTTATTGACGGAGCAGCAATCGCCTGTCTTTACGGTTTGATTCATTATTTCTTCCTTGGCTTGTGACCAGGCATGGCGACGCGGCCTCGATCAAGTATTCAAAATCACACCATCGACCCGATGTCGGAGGCGTGGCCGGGATCAGGTTGAGGCCGCTGTCGCCGCATTCGCCTGCGGCGAAGACCGCGGGATCGCTCGTACGCATCGATGTGTTCACCTGGATGCCCCGCCGAGTGCACTCGGCGCAGGCAGCTTCAAGGTTCAGCCTGTCCATTTTTGGTACCCGGCCGGGGCTGAGGCACATGCTCATTGATGCAAAACAAGAAGGTGTCGCAATGACGGTACCGGCCAGACCCGTTATCAGCAGTTTTCGGTCAGTCCATTTTGACATCAAAGTGAAAGCCTTGTGTGAAAATCTGACGATGTATGCGAACATCGACTGGCAGGTGCCTCATCAGGATATTCCAGATGCTGCGTGTTCAACCGTCCGTAACGCTTGCCGGGTATCCTACATCGGTTGAAGCCGCAGCGATCAGCTCAGGCGTTGTCGCCGCCGTATCGTAAACCACTTCTGCGGTCCTGGCCGCATAATCGATATCGACAGATTTAACGCCCTCGACACGCATCATCGCTTTCCTGACAGCAATCGGACATGTCGCGCAGGTCATGTTTCCGATCGTAAAACGGGCTGTCGCCTGTTCGACCTCCACCGAGGCATCCGGAGCATTCTGCGCGCCGGCGACTGCGAGCCCCCCCGCGAGTGCCAGACCTGCCAGTCCGGCGATCATCCATGTGCGTTTCATACTTGTCTCCCTGGCTAGTAAAATAACGGTGCCCATACATCGATGGTCAAGGCCGCCAGCACGACAAGCGCGCCGCTCCACAGGGCGACCTGCTTGACGACTGACGACTGCAAACGGGCGCAATAGCTACCATCCTCGCAGACACTGGTTTTTCGAAAATAGACATCCCAGAACCCAGCCGCGAGAAATCCGATCGCGACCAGAAGAAAAAGGGGCTTGTAGGGTTCCAGCGCCGTCAACTGGCCAATCCACGCTCCGGAAACACCGAGACTGATCAGCACAAGCGGCACGATGCAGCAGGATGATGCAAGGAATGCCCCCAGCATGCCACCGGCAACAAGCCACCTTGAGCGACGCTCATTTGCTGGGCTGTTTTCCGTACCTGCCATGACCAGCTGTTCCCATTGCTTTATTGATCATGATCACGTTACGCTCTGTAGTTGGTACAGACACAAGTGGGTATTTCATCATGGCCATCACATCGCCGCGAGCAGCACTCAAACGGGCTGAACTGGCCGGGCGGCTCGGCTGCAATCTTGAAACGATCCGCTATTATGAAAAGATCGAATTGCTGCCCGAACCAGCCCGCACGGCAAGTGGCCACCGGCTGTATTCGAATGAAGATCAGGTACGACTGCGTTTCATATTGCGAGCCCGCAGCCTCGGCTTCTCCGTGGAAGATGTACGCTCGCTACTTGGCATCAATGATGGCAGGCCGAGCTGCGCGGAGGTCAGGGCGCTGGCAGAAGCACATCGGGGCGATATCCGTAAACGCATCGCCGATCTGAAGCAGATGGATCGACGGCTCGGCGAGATCATGGCTGGTTGCACCGGCGCTGAAACACCCGATTGCGCACTCACCGACAAACTGTTCGAAGATAGCTGACAAAAGGGGCTCCTGCATCTGCCGGAGATGCAAATGATGGACATCCACGACACCATCACCGCTCCGCATCGCCTCAATGACGGTACCGATGTCAATGTCCGGCGGACTGCCTAGCCACAACATGTGGATCGGCCCGCCGATTTCGCGGAACGACAGGCAGAGAATGTTACCGCGATACCGATCGTCACGAACGGATCGAACAGTATTCAGTCATAGATGAGGATGAGCGCGTCGCCCGCAACCACGGCTACAGATGCGAGTGCGTCGGACAGATTGTGAAGGAGGAGCGCCCGGATATTCACGCTCCCATTCTGCACCGAATAGATCAGGAGGGCTGTAAGCTCTGCAATGACCAGCGCAACACCGCCAAGAATAACGATCGTCCAGCCACCAACGGCGGGCGGATCAGTGATCCGTATGACAGTCTTATTGACCAGATGGCAATGGAGACCCGACGATCATCGCTCGCGGGATCAAGATCGTCATGATCATGTGCGTGGCTCAGGATCGGCCTCCTCTTCCAGCACCTTGCGCTTGCACTCGAGATACGCGCGTCGCCGCGCGTGTACCGCGTTTTTTACGCGGCTCTTTGGTGGTATCAGGCCGCATTCCTCCTGCACCTTGGCCGCCTGCTCACTTGAAAGGGCCCCCATCACGTTGTCGAGACTCTCGCAGCCGGCCAGGGCTGCGAGAGAAACGGACATGACCGCGAAGCGAAGTTCACGATGGATGAACATGCTCGGCCTCCAACAAGGAATGGTGCGCGTCGGGCTTTGGTGCGAACCAGCGGTGAAGGGCGGGTAGCACCAGCAAAGTTAGCACGGTCGAGGAGACCAGCCCGCCCATGACCACCGTGGCCAGTGGCCGCTGCACTTCAGCACCGACACCACTTGCGAAGAGCAGCGGCGCAAGGCCGAGCGCCGTCGTAAGGGCGGTCATCAGCACAGGACGTGCCCGCAAGCCTGCCGCCTCGACGGCAAGTTCATCGCGACCACGGCCCTCCCTGGCAAAATCATCCATGAAACTGACCAGCACCATGCCATTGCCGAGCGCGATACCGAACAGGGCAATAAAGCCGACCGTCGCAGGCACCGAGATCGGCAGGCCTGCAATCCAGAGCGCCATCGCCCCGCCGGTCAGCGCCAGCGGAATGTTGAGCAGGATCAGGATGGCCGATTTCATGCGCCCGAACGTCAATAGCAGGATCAGGAATACGATACCGAGCGTGATCGGGATCACGACCGCGAACCGCGCATTCGCTTCCTGCTGGAGTTCGAACTGTCCGCCCCATTCGACGCGATAACCAGCCGGCAGGTCGAGCTGGCTGGCGACCGATTGCTGCGCATCAGCGACATAGCTGCCAATATCGCGTCCTCTCACATTGAGCTGAACGGTGATGAATCGCTCACCATTCTCGCGCGTGATCTGACGTGGACCGACAATCTCCCTGATGTTTGCCACGCTTTCGAGTGGAACCCGTGCGCCGCTGGACGATTCCAGAATAATCCGTCCGATGGCCGCGGGCGTGTTGCGGTCCTCTTCGGCATAGCGCACGATGACGGGAAACTGGCGCACTCCCTCAAAAACGGCACCAGCCTCTGCCCCGCCGACGCCGGAACGCAAGGCATCGAGCGCCTCCTCCACGCTCAGTCCATACCGGCCGAGCGCAGGACGGTTGAGCGAGACCACAAGCTGCGGCGCGCCGGTGATCTGATCGGCCTGGACGTCGGTCGCCCCAGGAATTTCCTGAAGAATGGACTGCAAGTCCTGCGAGCCTTCGAGCAGGACCTCCGTATCCGGACCGAAGATCTTGACCGCCAGCTGCGCCTTTGTGCCGGTCAGGAGCTCATCAACCGACATGGCGATTGGCTGGCCGACATTAACCCTGACGCCTGGAAAGCCGCCGAGATTCTCGGAGATCGACGCCCGGAGTTCATCCGGGCTGATGCCATTGCGCCATTCGCTTCGGGGTTTGAGCGCCACGAAGGCCTCGATACTGTTCACCGGGTCGGCATGCGCGCCGACTTCCCCACGGCCGATCCGGCTGACAATGGAACTGATCTCGGGGAAGGCTTCAAGCAGTCTTGTCTCGATGCGGGTCGACGTTTCCTTTGCTTCGGTTAGCGAGATGGACGGCGCCATCGTCACACGCAACAGGACATCGCCTTCCTCCAGCGCAGGCGTGAACTCCGAGCCAAGGCGTGTCGCTGAGAGGCCCCCAACCAGAAGCAGGACGCCTGCTAGCCCGACCGCCGCGAGACGTCGCCGGACGAAGAAGGCCGCAAGCGGCTTGATCAGCGAAACAAGCCGGCTGTCGCTCTCCTGGCTATTGCTCTTGGGAGGACGCATGAGGCCGAGCGCCATCGCCGGAGCGATGAGCGCGGCATAGATCAGCGACCCTGTCATGGCGAGCGCGGCAGAAGCGGCGAGCGGCCGAAACGTCTTGCCTTCAGTGCCCTGTAGCGAAAAGAGCGGCAGGAAGACAATGATCACCACGAGGACGGCAGCAATCAGCGGCGCGATCACTTCGGCGCTCGCTCGCGCGACCGTCGTGCGGCTATCTTCACCCTCGCGTCGTTCGCGCAAGCCGCGATCCACGTTCTCGGCGATGACGATGGCTCCATCCACCATCATCCCGATGGCGATCGCCACCCCGCCCAGCGTCATCAGATTGGCCCCGATGCCGAGGAATTTCATCGCGATGAAGGCAAAGCCGACCGAGAAGGGTATGGCCATGACAACCACGAGGCTTGGACGCCAGCCGCCGAGGAACAGGAAGACGATGACGGCGACCAGGAGCGCGCCCTGCCAGAGCGCGGTCGTCACGGTCGCAGCCGCCTTTTTCACCAGCGTGCCCTGATCATAATACGGAACGGCTTTGACGCCATCCGGAAGCGACTGGTTGATCTCGTCGAAGCGCGCTTGCGCGTTCTCGATCACCTCAGACGTGTTTGTGCCATAAAGTTTCAGGACGAGACCGGCGACGGTCTCCCCTTCGCCATTGGCAGTTGCGAGCCCCTGCCGGACGCCGCCGCCGATGGCGACTTCACCGAGGTCGTTGACGCGGACGGTTCGTCCATCCACGGTCTTGACCGGCGTTTCACGCAGATCATCGAGGGAGCGAGCGAGCCCGACCCCGCGCACCGTGTACTGTTCGGCGCCAATTTCGATGAATTGCGCGCCGGCCGTCCGATTGGCGCTCTCCAGGGCGGCAATCACCTCGCCGACGCTGAGGTCATAGGATGTCAGCTGATCGGGATCGAGGCGGACCTGGTACTGCTTCTCGAAACCCCCTAGTGACAGAACCTCCGTCACCCCTTCAACCGACTGGAGCGGATACTTGATCATCCAGTCGGCAATCTCGCGCAGCTCAACCAGCGACCGCTCGCCGGTCTCATCGACGAGCCGATAGTACATGATGATACCAAGGCCGGTCGAAATCGGCCCCATCTTGGGTGTGCCGAAACCGTCGGGAATGGCGTCGGCGGCCTCGCCGAGGCGCTCACCGACGACCTGGCGGGCAAAATAGACGTCCGTGCCGTCCTCGAAATAGATATTGATGACAGACAGGCCAAAATTGGATGTCGAGCGGATCTCGTCGACCTTGGGGAGGCCGGACATGGCCGTCTCGATCGGATAGGTGACATAGCGTTCGACCTCTTCGGGCGACAGGCCTTCAGTTTCGGTGAAGACTTGGACCAGAGAAGGTGAGGGATCGGGAAAAGCGTCGACAGGCAGGCTGCGAAAGGCAAACAGCCCCCCGATCGACAGGGCGAGTGCGGCAATGGCGGCAAGCAGCCGGCCACCCGCAAGGCGGTGCATCAAATTGATCATTTTGCGGGTCTCCTAGTGTGCGTGGCCGTCGCCGAAAGCGTCTTTTTCAAGCTGCGCTTTCAGGGTGAAGGCGCCCTCGGCAACGAATGCTTCGTCGGCCTCGAGCCCGGAAATGATCTCGGTATAGCTGCCTGCACTCTCTCCTGTCCGGACCTCGCGCGGTTCGAACCCGTCAAGCGAGACTTCGCAGCCCGCACCTGCGCGGCGAGGCTCGCTTGCTCGGCCCGCAACCTTGCCTCAACAGTCTGTGCTGATAGCTCGGCACTCTGGGTACGTAATCCCGCCGCCCGCGTTGCGTCCTGATTGTGGTCAAAGACCGGCAAAGGAACACTGACACCCGCCAGAAACGCGCTATCGCCCGTGTCCTCAAATCTTCGGACACCAGCCGATACGGTTATATCAGGCCATGCGCCGGCGCGGGCCCGGTCCGTCGCCGCGCTACGAGCCGTCGCTCCGGCCTTAGCCGCCGCAAGTGACGGATGAACGCCAGAATCTGGTTGAGCCGACCCACCCGCCGGATCTGTTACGATTTCCGCAGTGCCAGACAAGACAAAGTCGATCTCTGGACTACCCCAAACGGACGCAAGCGCTAGCCCTTTGGCTTCGACCTGGCCCCGCGCACCATCCGCAACCGCCTGAAGCGCTGCTGCTTCAGCCCGCGCGCGCAGCAACTCAGGCGGAGCCGACGCTCCAGCGTCCACGCGACGCTGGACGACGCCAGAGAACTCGGATGCGAGATCGGCTGAGGCCTGAGCGACCTCGGCCATGTCGTAAGCGGCACGAAGTTCCAGATAGAGTTCCCCTGCGAGTTTCTGAGCTTCCAGGCTTCGTACAGAACATTCGGCACTCGCCAATGCGGCTTCAGCTCTGGCGGCCCGCTCGGAAAGTCTTCGTTTATCGCCAAGCTGTAAGGTCTGCGCCACTACCAGGGTCGTCTCGTAGGCATTGAAGCCTTCAAGCGATCCGCTGCCGGCAAAGTTCTCGGTTTCGACAGACAGAGATGGATTAAGCCAACGGCTCGCCTGATCGGCGTCGGCCGATGAAGCTTTCGCCTCGAGAGCCGCCGTCAGAACTTCAGGCGAAGCATTGGCGGCGCGAGCAATAGCCGCGTCGAGCGTCAGTGGTCGGGATTGATCATAGTCAGTCGCGCCGACATAGACAGAACTACACCCTTGCGCATAGGCCGTACCGGCCATGACCGGCAGGGCGAGCGCGGTGATCGCGCTGCATATAAGAATTTTCATTTTTGCTGGTTTCCTCGTCCAGATTCAACGACAGCGAGGCCGTAGCCACGCAAAATATTCCTGTGTCGTTGGTCTAGGCGCGAGGAGGACGGTAAAGACCGTCTGGGCGGAGGTTCTCGAGAAAAGAACCGCCAGGCAACAAATGTTTTGTCTGCACGACAGACTTCGGAGCGCCGCTTAGATCGCCGCCGCCTATCAGATGGAAATGACAGCTTCCGCACTGATGCGCGGTATGGTCATGACCTTCATGCGATGGCTCCTTATCAGGGGCATCTTGGGCCAGCTCACTCGTAGAACATTCCTCTGCGGCCTGATCGCCCGGATGCATGATATCCGCCGCAGCCGTCATCGGCGCAATAACAAAAGCTATCGCCATCACCATGACGAGCAACCTTCGTAAACACGTTATGACTTGGAACGGAAACATGATTGCTGGGCTAGCTACTTTCTTTTATGATCGGGTAAACAGGCTCACTCTCTTTTTAGCACCTCCAGTCACTGGAGGGTCAAGCGCCTTTTGACGGAAGCCCTGCAAGCACCTCGGCGCCATCATGCTGTTCGTGCAAGCAATTCTCGTGCTGGCCAAGGGCAGCGAGTACAGAGCAGGTCCCGATCTTGCCGCCTTCGCAGGCGCGGATCATGCGCTTGAGCTCGGCCTCGAGCGCCTGCAATTGGGTCAGCCTGCGGCGAACCTCGTCAAGCTGGCGACGTGCAATCTGGTCAACCAGGACGCACTCCCTGCCTGGCTCTACCTGCAGCGAAATCAGTTCCCTTACCGCTGAGACGGGAAACCCCAGATCCCTTGCATGACGTATAAAACGGAGACGCTCTACAGAGGCCCCTGCGTACAACCGCTGTCCGCTTGCGCTGCGTTGCGGCTCGTCGAGCAGGCCAATGGATTCATAATAGCGGATTGTCGTGACTTTTACGGCCGTCGCCCCTGACAGTTTTCCGATCGTCATCAAGGCCATGATAGCGCCCCTTGCCCCTCTAGTTACTGTAGACTGCAGGAAATAACCCTGACGGCTGAAAACACAAGCGCAGGAGGCAACATGAGTGGTGATACGACAATCCAGATACTCGGCATTGCCACAGGTGGCGCAGTTGCTGTGATTCCTATTTGGTCTGCAGCCTTCCCCGCGCAGAGAATTTGGCTCCCGCAGCGTTATTCGCGTTTCGTGGCACCAATCATCTGGAAGGGTACGATCACGAATTTCGGAGCGGCGCTGTCGATTGGGGCTTCAGGTAGGGCAACCGCTCCCGTACCCTGCTGGGCGATATTCGGCCTCGGGTTTGCCCCTCTCATCATCGCGAATATGGTGGTTTGGCGCGCAGATTTCCGGTTCGGTTTCGACGAGACACCAGGAGCCAAGGGCACACTTGCCACCACAGGGCCCTACCGCTACTCCAGCTATCCTCAATACGCTCGCAATACAAAGCTTTCTAACGGAGACGCTTCGATAAAATTCTTACGGTGCATCTCCCCTCACCGACAACGCATGGTAAAATCATAGGATGGGTAGCGAAGACTTGAAAATCGAGACGTCAGACGAGCGCCGAACTCTTCAAATCGTACTATGGCTAAACATACTCATAGCCATTGGCTTTTTTGTCACAGGCTGGTTCGGCGACTCCAATGCCCTCCTGGCGAACGGGCTGGATAATTCCTCGGACGCGATTGTGTATGGCTTGAGCCTGCTTGCACTTACACGTTCGCAGATCTGGAAACGCAACGCCGCTCGACTGTCAGGTGGAATGCTTCTTGTATTTGCCGTCGGCGTCGCCGGCGACGCAATCCGTCGATACTTTGAAGGATCTGAACCCCTCGGTCTCATCATGCTGGCAATGGCCGCGATTGCAGGTGTTGTAAATCTGATCTGTCTCTGGCTTTTGAAAAAAATAGAAAAGAAGGATGTAAACCTGCGAGCCGCTACAACATTTAGTTTCAATGACTTCATCTCGAATGGGGGGATCATTCTCGCGGGCGTAATCGTACTGTGGACTGGGTCCAACTGGCCAGATCTGCTTGTCGGATTGGGAGTCGCGGCGATTGCGGTATATGGTGGAATCGATATTCTGCGCGATGCGCATGCTGATAAGCATCAGTCAGGATGATGCCCCAAACCCGGAATGAAACAAGTGCGTAAAATTCTCAAAATGGTGCGCGCGCAGCGTCACTGGGCCTCGCATGATGGGTTCCCAAGCGTTACCGTAACAAATATTTACTCGATCAACTTTCTATTCCGGCATTGAATTTGCTTTCCCTGTTGAGTTGAATCTCTCTTGGGAAACGAGGACAAATGTCCCGGCTGGCAGATCATATAAGTGCTTATGACTACACATGGTTGTTGTCAGACAGCAGATGGGCCTGGGAGTTCCTGCGCCGAAACCGCCGGTTTCTTGAGGACTCGTCGCTTCCTTCCGCGAGTGAGCTTAGTTTCGCTCCCGCCTGCCATCAGATCACCCTCGTGCGCCCTAGAGCCCCTCAGGCGCTTGCTGAGCGATGGGGGCTCGCCTTCTTCCCGGATCCAGAGGATAGCGGCCTTGAAGCCGACGCGTTCTGGTCGGGAGGTCTCTATCCGAGGCGGGTTCACATGCAAGTTTCTCCGAGTGGTCCTAATGAATCCTGTGAATTCTATGATCGCACTGTTGGCATCTGCAGGATAACGCACTTCACCGACCTCGCCGGCCGCGAACAATTTCTTCTCAAGGGAAATGGCTGCGTCATTCAGGTGTTCTGCACGGGCATGTCACTTCTCGCCCGCGAACCTGTCAAGCTTAGCTTCATCATCGACAGTCTCGACGAATTCCAGGCCAAGCTGAAAACGCTCCAGCGCGCCCAGCGTGTCTATGACCCGCAAGCAGAGGCGGATATCCCGGAATGGACTCGCCATTCCTTGGCCCTTCGCAATGCACTGGTCGCACTCGATTGTCATGATGCCCAACTCTCATATTTTGAGACGGCGCGGTTTATATATGGCGAAGAACGGGCCCGCGAAGCTTGGCACAGCCCAAGCCGAGCGATGAAAGACGAGATGAGACGTGCCCTTGCCCGCGGCCGTGACCTGCGGGACGGCGGTTATGCAACGCTTCTCGGACCCGTCGAAAACGCGCTTCTTTTAGCCTGAAGTAGAATTTTGGCACCTCTTTTGCAGCACCCGCTTGTGAAGGAGGCACCTGATGAGTCCCGCCGACACACCCTCGGTCCGTATTGATCTGGATGACTACGCCTATACTTGCCGACTCTCCAGAAGTCGCTGGGCTTGGGAATTTCTTCGGCGAAATAGCGAATTCAGGCAAGCCGCCCTGCGGGCTGGCGACTCACAGATATCTGAAAAGCCAGCCTGTCACGGCATCCGGCTGCTCCGGCCGCTATGCGACCAGATCGACGCTGAGAAATTCGGCTTGGTTTTTTTTCCCGACATAGACGCGAATGGCTACGAGGCCGACGTCTTCTGGATCCCTGCCCTCTATGCTCGCGCCCTGACCATGCAGGTCGTACCGCGTCATCCGAGCGAGCGCGACGATATTTTCGATCAGACCATCAATGTGTGTGAAGTCACCCACCTCACAGATCGCGTCGGCCGGGAATACCTGATGATCCGTGGGCACGGCCACAGCATCCAAGTCGCTTGTTCTGGTCTGTCACTACTCAGCGTCGAACCCGTCCGCATGAAACTGATCATCGATAATGTGTCGAGCATGGACGAAACACTTAAAGTCATCGGCAAGCCTGGCGCCAAAGAGCGGTTCCTTTGGGATCGTGAGCTGCGCGGCTTTGGCCTAAGGATATCGCCCGCGGGGCGCAAAACCTTCATCCTCCAATATCGTCAAGGTGGGCGCACGCGCCGCATGACCCTTGGCGCCTATGGCCCGCTCACCGCCGAAACAGCCCGCGCACTCGCTCAGCACAATCTCGGCAATATCGCCGGCGGCGCCGATCCCTCAGCGGAACGCCAGAAAGACAGACGGGCCCCAACCGTCGCCGCACTCTGCGATCGCTTCATGGCGGAACATGTTGAAGTTCGCTGCAAGCCCTCAACGCAGGGCGAATATAGAAGATGCTGCGATCTCTTTATAAAGCCGGCGCTCGGTACGATGCGGATCCAGGATGTGACCCGCTCCGATGTCGCAAACCTTCACGTCAAGCTGGCCGATAAGAAGTACCAGGCCAATCGCGTGCTTGGCGTCCTCTCCGTCATGTTCAATCTCGCTGAGGTCTGGGGGCTGCGCGACGACTACACCAACCCAACCCGCCACGTGAAAAAATACCCCGAACGCAAGCGCGAACGCTTCCTCTCCCCTGATGAAATCAATTCACTCTGGTCAACGCTCGATCGGCGGGTTGCCACAGGTGAGGAAACGCCGCACGTCGCCGCCGCATTCAAACTTCTGTTGCTGACCGGGTGCCGGCTCTCGGAAATCCAATACCTGAAATGGTCCTATATCCGAGATGAGATCATATACCTTCCCGATGCCAAGACCGGCCCAAGACGGGTTCACATTAGCCCACGCGCGCAAGCCATTCTGAGACACATCGAACGCTTTCCGGACAATCCTTATGTCATTGTTGGAATTGTGCCGGAGCAAGCTGTCACCGATCTCCAGAAGCCTTGGCGCCGCATTCGTCAGGAAGCCGGCATTGACGATGTCCGCATCCATGATCTGCGCCACACTTACGCATCGATCGCTGCGATGTCCGGCCAATCCCTCTACACGATCGGTAAACTCATTGGACACACACAGGTTCAGTCGACGGCGCGCTATGCCCACCTAGCGGACCTAACGACCAAGAAGGCGCTTAACGAAGTAGACGTCTTATTCGGGGAGTTTGTCGGCAATGATGATTTGCCTCCGCCCCCTATGCCAGAATTGAAAGCGGCAAACGATGGATAGCGATGCGCCACGGGATAACCCAACATGGCTGGGCGATTTCATATCACCTTCAGCCGCACCGGATTTTGAAGGGTCTGTGTTCAATCAAGATATCTTCGATCAAATCGCCAAGGAATTTTCGGTATCGGATGGCAACGAAAAGAAGCAGCTCATGTTAGCGCTGCTTTATGCTGAGCGCCTCTACCAGATTGAAGAGAACTATCTTTCCATCGATATATCCAGCAGCGAATTGCGTAGGCAATTGCAGCCAATCCAATCGGCGGCAACAAAGCTCAAGCGCTTGCTTTCAAATTTGGAAAAGGACAGCGACAACACCGCTAAATTGCGCGCCCATTTGGGATATGCCGAGTTTCTCATTATGAACTCGCAGGAACTTCGCGAGAGAAACCCTCTTTCGTTCGCTGATCCGAATACCGGCGAGCCGATATATTCCACTCCCGGCTTCAATCAAATAGCCCTCCAGCTCGAGTATTTGTTGCTTCTGGCAGAAATCGCAGCTGACAATTTTCAGCCCGGGTCGCCTGGCGCGAAGCAAAAGACATCCATTCGGATATTGATTGACCCGCTTAAAGACTTTTGGACGGAAACGTTGGGCAAAACAGCGACAGCTCACAAAGACAGTGAAATCGCCACATCTCCATTTGAGTACTTCTTAGAGGTTTGCACTGGCCACATCGCGCCAGAACGCTGGGACGAAGTGCTCAGCGCGCATCGCCACCCATAACGGGCAATAATTGAAAAGCTTTTTGTTTTAATTCCGCCCACGGAACTGTCTTACCTCACTCAACCTCAAGGTCTACCTTCAAACCGGAAGCCACCAATGGAGCCCGGAATGACCTTGAACCTCAATCATCAATACCCCCGCCACGATGAGCTCGAGCGGCTCTTGTCGGAAAAGCATGCCGCAAAGCTGCTCGGCATTTCACCTCGCACACTTAGAAATTGGCGCGTGATCGGTGGCGGCCCTCAATATGTAAAGGTGTCCGCACGCTGCATCCGCTATCGCCGCGCTGACATCTTAAGCTGGATCGAGGCTCGAGAGCGCCGGCACACGTCCCAGCCCGATCCCCTTTAAACAGTTTTTGCCCGCACAGAGCTGACCGCGCTGTCCGGGATTTTTGAGAGCGATGCTCTTTGAAAACAGGGGTCGGTCTCCCTACCGACCCCACCTTCTAAACTTTGTCCGCTCTCAAAAACGAATGCGGTCTCTGCGCGAAGCGCAACTCTAGCAACTAAACCTGCAGCAACTAAACGAAAGCAGTAGTTATGACCCAGATTGGAAAATTTCGCTCAACATATAGCACTGATGTTCTCAGCGAACTTGTTGGCACAATCCGTACAATTAATTTCAGCGGTAAGCTGAGCATTATAAAGGACGGGAATTCTACCAACCCGAATGCACCCACGCACCGAGTTTATTTTATTCCCGATGACACAGCTAAAGTAGAGGTGGGTGCCGCGTGGACCCAGCGCATTAAGCGCGGCCCGCGTGAAGGCGAAGAATTTCTGTCCGTAACTATCGATGATCCGTCATGGCAGAACTCACTTAGCTTTTCATTGTTCCAAGACGACGAAACGACATGGCTCGCAACATGGCGCCGCCGTCAGTCCGCCGCATGACACTCAATCTAACTAGGAGGGGTCTTTGTAACACCCCTCCTAGAAATACATAGGTGATGTTTTGAACTATGAAATCGTACATGCCGGCTTCGACGGCTTAGATCTTTCATATCGGACACTTTTACCAAGCGGAGTGTTGGAACGTTTTAAATCTGCCAAAGCTGAGGCAATCGCCTCAAACAGTTCAGTCGCACTCTGTATATCAGACCAAGAATTCACTATATCTGGATCCGGCGCATCCGGAGGCTATCAGTATACAGTGGACACTGGACCTCTTGGCGCCATCTGGTTTTTTAAAGACGGCGTTCGATCGGATCCCTGGGGATGTCGCGTCTCGATTAAGTCTCTCCCCCTCGCGTTATTTGGCGCCGCGGAGATGAAGCAACGTTGTGATGAATTCTTACACCGGCTCGGTTGCCAACCTAGCATTACTGCCTGCCGAATTAGCAGAGTGGATTACGCATTCGATATCATCATTCCAGGCTTTGAACTCAATCCAGATCTTATTGTCTGCCATTCGAAGAGC
>CAJQMX010000102.1 GCA_905479515.1 uncultured Parasphingopyxis sp. | reverse complement strand
TTATCAGAACCTCATTGCCATGGTTTTCATGCTCATGGGCTACCGCGACGAGTGGATGCGCGTCGGCAAGGCGTCCTTGGATAGCCAGAGCGGCGCGCAGGAGCAAATTCAACCTTTGCACCTAGTACTCGTCGAGGAACCCGAAGCTCACCTTCATGCTCAGGTGCAGCAGGTTTTCATCAACAAGGCCTATAATCTCCTACGCAAGCACGATCAGCTTGGTGATAAGACCACTCACTGCACGCAGTTGGTTGTCAGCACTCATTCGAGCCACGTTGCACACGAGGCTGATTTCGCTAACCTACGCTATTTCCGGCGACGACCAGCGCCCTCAATGGGCGATACGCCCACCACCACCGTGGCAAATTTGTCGTACATTTTCGGCGAAGGCGACGAGACAAGGCGTTTCGTTCGGCGTTACCTCAAGGCTACGCATTGCGATCTCTTCTTTGCCGACGGCATCATCTTCGTTGAGGGGCAGGCCGAACGCATTCTCGTTCCCCATTTTATACGCCATCATTTTCCAGACCTTTCGCGGCGTTACGTGACGCTGCTTGAGCTTGGTGGCAGTCATGCTCATAGTTTTCGTGAACTCGTTGATGAGTTGGGCCTTGCGACCCTGATCATCGCCGACCTTGACGCCACCGTCGCGACCAAGGTTCCGGTCAAGAGCGGAGGCGAAGCCATTCGATGGAAAGCGGCAAAACCAAAACGTGGGGCTGAACAGAAATCCGCAAACCAGGTGCTCAAGGAGTGGCATCCGTCAAAAGTTCTGATTGACGAACTGATCGCGCTTGATCCTGCTGATCATCAATCTTCCGGTTCGGACGGCTACGAGCTGTATGTTGCCTATCAGAAGCCGGTCAGCGTTTCAGCTCCTGACGGTAAAACTCAGGACGTCATTCCTCGGACCTTTGAGGACGCTCTTATCCTTGAAAACCTGACCGTCATCGCAGATGTCGAGGGGTCGACGACCAGCGCCAAGATTAAGGCTATCGTGAATGATAACCCCAATGGCGAGGAGCTTGAAGATGAACTTTTCGAGCTACTGAAAACAGCTGAAAAGGCCGCTTTCGCTCTCGATTGCTTGATGTTGAGCGACCCCACTCTACTCAAGCCACCCCAGTATATTCGGCAAGGCTTGGAATGGTTCGAACGCGCTGTCGGAAAAGACAGCGCGGCGAGTGAACCGAACGGTGCCAGCGCATGAGCCCCCTCAACATCGAACTGGGTGCGCCTGATACCGACAGCGACGCCGATCTCGCGATCAGCGCATGTTTGAACCCAAACGATCCGAAAAGTTTCTTTCTCTATGCAGGTGCCGGTTCAGGCAAGACCCGCTCGCTAAAAGAGGCGCTCGACGGATTCCGCGATAAACATGGGGACGAATTTAGGAGAGCTGGGAAAAAGGTCGCTGTCATCACCTATACCAATGCGGCAGCCGATGAGATCGCTACGCGCGTTGGCCAGGACACCCTATTCCCGATATCAACCATACACAGCTTTTGCTGGTCGCATATTGGCACTTACTACACCGATATTCAGGCTTGGCTGCTGGCAACGCTCCCCAACGATCTCGCCGACTTACGTCAAAAGCAGTCCAAAGGACGCGCCGGCAAGGCTTCGGACGACCGCGAACGAGCGATGGCCGCGACGATCAAGCGGCTCGAATGGCTTAACATCCCTCGGCGTTTCACCTACAGTCCCAACGGCGATAACTTCGGTGCGGATTCGCTGTCCCATTCCGAGGTTTTAAAGATCACGGCGGCGTTCATCCTGGCAAAGCCCGCGATGCAGGCCGTGCTGGTGAATAAGTATCCATTTTTGCTGATCGATGAAAGCCAAGACACCAACAAGATACTCATCGACGCTTTCTTCGCTTTGGCAGCAGCAAACAAGGGCAAGTTCGCACTCGGTCTCTTTGGAGACACCATGCAGCGGATCTACGCTGACGGTCTCCCAGATCTTGGGCGGAACATTCCATCGGAATGGGCACGGCCGGTAAAGCGCATGAATCACCGATCTCCCCAACGTGTCGTACAATTAGGCAATTCTCTGAGGTCCGCCGTGGACAACCAAATCCAACTGGCGCGCGACGACAGCATGGTTGGCACCGTCAGACTCTTCATCGTTGCGGCGGATGCAACCGACAAACCGGACAAAGAGCGAAAGGCGCGTGAACGCATGGCCGAGCTATGTGGTGACGCGGGTTGGAAAGAGGATGCAGCCGTCAAAACACTCACATTGGAACATCATATGGCGGCGTCGCGTCGTGGCTTCGTGCCGATGTTCCAGGCCTTGGACAAAGATTCTCGGCTCTCGACGGGTCTAAGGACCGGCGAACTCGCTGGACTGCGTCTCTTTACCGAGCGCGTCGCACCTCTGCTTGCGGCATCGACCGCTGGCGACGAGTTCGCCGTCATGGCTCATCTCCGCAAGAACTCCCCCCTTTTAAAGCGGTCGGTGCTGGCCAATAGCTTGACCCCGGATGATCCCCTCCTGCTTGCCCGCGCAGCAATTGGGGCGCTTCTGGCGTTAGGCGCGGAGAACCCATCGACACGGCTTCTCGATATTCTCGAGTGTGTCGCGGAACATCGACTATTCGAAATCCCGGCGGCATTGCGTCCATTTATCGAGGCTGAACCAGCGCCAGTTGCGCCGGAAACGACTGTTCAAAATCCCGAGGATAACGAGACCGAGGAGGAAGCTGAGGCATCCCCTTCTAGTTTGCAGGCATGGCGGGCCTTCCTTGAGACGCCCTACGATCAGATCGCGCCATACGCCGAGTACATCAGCAATCGTGGTCCATTTGGCACACACCAGGGCGTCAAAGGGCTTCAGTTCGACCGCGTGCTAGTCATCCTCGACGATAGCGAAGCGAGAGGCTTCCTTTTCTCATATGAAAAACTGTTCGGTGCGAAACCACTCTCAGACCAAGATCGGAAGAATGCAGCCGAAGGCGCCGATACAGGCATCGACCGAACCAGGCGACTTCTCTACGTCACTTGTACACGCGCCGAGAAAAGCTTGGCCCTCGTTGCCTATACCGAGAGCCCCGATACGCTTGTTGCTGCGGTGGCCAAACAAGGGTGGTTCAGCGCCGATGAACTTGAGCGGCTGTGAAGGTCTCTCGACCGAAACAAAGGTGAGCCTGCCGCGAGGCGCCTCACTCAAAACCTAGTGGTGAGCAATATGCCAATGACAGCATTCTCGGCGCATTTTTCTCGTGAACTGGACGTGGAGCAACTTGGATGGCTTTTAGCAGCCAGTGCGCCCGCCGGCAGCCAACAAACCATCCACGACTTTGCGCCGTACGCGGATTGGATTCGCACGGACATCCGATGCTCATCTTGTGGGAAATCGGGCGCCCAGGTCGTGCGATCTGCAAAGGCACGGGGCACTCAGGCACTTGTTCGGCAAGCCCATTTTCGATTTGTTGACCAACAAGGCGGCGATGCGCATCATCCATTTTGCGAGTTCTCTGGGGACGATAACGCCGAAATTCGGCAACCTGACAGCCTGCTGAATTTCGGGTCAGAGAAGAGCCAGGAAACGCGGAATGTACGCGTCTTGGTGTGCAAGGGCATTAAACTTGGCCTTTTTGACCAAGCTACGGTGCGCACCATGCGGCAGTGGTTTTTCGATATGAAAGCCGCGAGTCGCTTCAAGGTGTCAGCAACGCCGACTGCCATGACCTGGGCGCGCACTTTACAGCGCCATCACCATCATCATCGCTGGCAATTTCATCCTGCTCAAGCGGACATGCCGGCATTCGATTGGGCAGTCGCTGCAAAGCACCAATTCACGCAAGAAAATCTGCCGCTCTTTGACTTTCTGAAAGGCGCACCTCATGAGGAGGCCGAATGGAAGCGGGCCAACGCCCTAGCCGAGAAACACTTGGGGCACGAGGTTTTTAACGTCACCACGCTTAAACCCTATTATGACGCAAGTTTAACACTCTGCACGTTCGTAGCTAGAAATGGCGGCATCAGCTTCGGCAAGGTGCGCCCAGACTACTATCGATTAAAAGGGGCTCCACTCCCACTTCTTGCTTTGTGCGCGCTCGTGCTGTTTACGTCAGCTTGGGATATGAACGTTGCCATAACGAAATTCGCCAAGCTCCTCTCGGTGCCCGCCCCTACTGACCATACGCTCGGCAATGTCATAGGCCTAAATCCGTTTCACGAATATGCGGCTTGGCATCTGGTTGTCATAGCCGCGGAACTTGCCGCTAACTCTCCAAACGGTCTCGACTATTCCGCGCAACTGACGGCGATAGAATCGCAACTCCGCGAGCAATACCGGATCTGGAAAATTGAAAACCCATAGTTATCGCCCTCGTTACAACGCTCTCCCGTATTTCTGCTTTCATGCAGGGAAAGTATCTGATCAATCGGGCGAGTTTCAATCTGGCTGATCGGACGAGGGATTGGTCACATAAATGATTTGTGCGCCTTGGCTCCAGGCCTCTACGCCGACCACGGCCGCCATGGCAATTTCGCGCGATTTGAAACGACCCATTATCTGGTCTCGGCGTGCCGCATTTTGAGCTACTCCCCGAAAATCGGACAGTGACGGAAGCTACGATCTGACGTTTGCTGGTCTCCAAGAACGAGGAGATAAGAACATGAAGAAACGCAGGAACCATGACGCTGGGTTCAAGGCCCGAGTGGCGCTGGAGGCCGTGAAGGGCGAGCGCACGGTGTCGGAACTGTCTGCCGAATATGGCGTGCATCCGACCATGATCCATCAGTGGAAGAAGGCTCTGCTGGACGGCGCGGCCGATATCTTCGAGCGGGTCGGTAAGAAGGCACCCGAGATCGACGAGGACACGGTGCGCGCGCTGCACGCCAAGATCGGGGAGCTGGCTGTGGCCAATGATTTTTTGTCCAGAAAGCTCAAGCCCTGGACCGGGAAGTGAGGCGCGGGATGATCGAGAAGAACCACCCAAGCCTGTCGGTAGTGGCGCAGTGTCAGCTGCTGTCGATCTCACGGTCGTCGTTCTACTATGAGCCGCAGGGCGAGACGGCAATGAACCTCGACCTCATGCTGCTGATCGACAAGCAGTTCCTCGAAACCCCGTTCTACGGTGTCCAGCAGATGACATGGCACTTGCAGAACGAGGGCCATGTCGTGAACCAGAAACGCATCCGGCGGTTGATGCGCCTCATGCGGTTGATGCCGATCTATCAGAAGCCCGACACCAGCCGGCCTGCGAAGGGGCACAAAACCTATCCCTATCTGCTGGGTGGCCTGCGGGTGGAACGGCCCAATCAGGTCTGGTGCGCCGACATCACCTATCTGCCCATGCGCCGCGGCTTTCTCTATCTGGTTGCCATCATGGATTGGCATACCCGGAAGGTGCTGGCCTGGCGGATATCGAACACGCTGGAAGCCGACTTCTGCGTCGAGGCGCTGAACGAGGCGATCCACAAGTTCGGCCCGCCAGAGATCATGAACACCGATCAGGGCAGCCAGTTCACGTCCTTCGTCTGGGCCGACCGACTGAAGCGGATCGGCACCCGAATCTCGATGGACGGCAAGGGCCGCTGTCTCGACAACATCTTCATCGAGCGTCTCTGGCGGTCCCTGAAGTATGAATGCGTCTATCTGCACGCCTGGGAGACCGGATCGCAGGCCAAGGCTGGCGTCGGACTCTGGATCACCTTCTACAACCACCGACGCCCACACACTGCCCATGGCGGACAACCGCCCGCCGTGGTCTACTACAACCGCATTGAAACCGATCAGCAGGTGCAGGCAGTAGCTTAAATCACCCGAGAAACTGTCCAAGGATCGGGGAGTAGCTCATTTGCCGACCTGGCCCCGCAACCGAACCATCCCGTTCAAAAAGCATCTCTAAGCTCTGCTCTAATGTCACGCCGCCTTTTTCGATACTCTCCGATATCTCGCGAACAAACGTTTGAGCATTTCTTGCTTGAAGGGCAGCGGGCTCTGAGCAGACGTGTTGACGCGACCTATCATAAACCACGCGGTGGTGCCCGGGGCCGCCGCCGGTGGTGGCGATCGCCGCGGTTATTTCTGATGGCTTTTGCAGTAGCGATCGCTCGAGGATTTCATCATTCTGAAACGCGCGATCGAACTCCCACCAACTCGAGAACTTCGGCGCAACATAATAGGTATCGGCGCCACTCGCT
>CAJQMX010000101.1 GCA_905479515.1 uncultured Parasphingopyxis sp. | reverse complement strand
GTCGACGAGATCGCGACCGCGACAGCGCGGCCAGAAGCCGTTCTGGGCCTGCACTTCTTCTCGCCGGCCAATGTCATGAAGCTGCTCGAAGTCGTGCGCGGGGAAAAGACATCCGATCAGGTGCTCGCCACGGCGATGAAGCTCGGCAAGAAGATCGGCAAGATCGCCGTTGTCGCGGGTGTCTGCGACGGTTTTATCGGCAACCGTATGCTCAGCCCGCGCCAGCAACAGGCCAATGCGCTGATCATGGAGGGCGCCAATTATTGGGAAGTCGATGAGGTGCTGTTGGACTTTGGCTTTCCGATGGGGCCGTTCCAGATGTCCGATCTTGCGGGCCTCGATATTGGCTGGCACCGCGATCCGACGCGCATCGAAAGCATCCGCGATGCCTTGTGCGCGATGGATCGGCGCGGGCAGAAAACCGGCGCTGGTTTCTATGATTATGACGAGGCGCGCCAGCGTACGCCGTCCGACGATGTCAAAAAGGTGATTGCGGAGTTCGCCGAGAAAAAGGGCGTTGAACAGCGCGAGATTTCGAAGGACGAGATTCTCGAACGGCTGCTCTACCCGATGGTCAATGAAGGCGCGCTTATCCTTGAAGAAGGCATGGCGCAGCGGGCCAGCGATATCGATGTCGTCTGGATCAACGGCTATGGCTGGCCGCTCTATACGGGCGGGCCGATGTTCTGGGCCGACACGGTCGGACTGGATGTCGTGGTTGCCGGGCTGGAGAAGCATGGCGCGCGGCTCGGCGAGAATTTCCGCCTGTCGCAATTGCTCAAGGACAAGGCAGCGGCTGGCGAAAGGTTCACCTGATTTTCCGAATCTCCGTTGGCCCTGAGCCTGTCAAAGGGTGTCTCTCAGCAGGAAAAACGGGCTTCGACAGGCTCAGCCCTAACGGTTCTTAGGAGAATGCCATGATTCCCGTCAGCGAAAAGACCGCCATCGAAACCGCCCAGGCGATAGCCAGAGGCGACAGCAGCGCCGAAGCCGAATGCGAAGCGGCGATTGCCCGGATTGAAGAGCGGGATGGCGACATAAACGCCGTGGTCGTCCGCGATTTTGACCGGGCCCGTGAAGCCGCGCGCGCGGCCGACAAGACGAATACCGCCGGTGAAGCCAAGCCGCTGCTCGGTGTGCCGATGACGATCAAGGAATCGCATGATGTCGCCGGTCTGCCGACGACCTGGGGGCTTGAGACTGCGAAGGACTTCATCGCGCAAAAGGATTCTGTCGTCGTGCAGCGGCTCAAATCCGCGGGTGCGATCCTGCTCGGCAAGACTAATGTCCCGCCGATGCTCGGCGATTGGCAGTCTGACAATCCGGTCTATGGCCGAACCAACAATCCGCACGATCACTCACGCGTCGTAGGCGGATCGTCTGGCGGCTCTGCGGCGGCGCTTGCCACGGGCATGGTGCCGCTTGAATATGGCTCTGACATTGGTGGCTCGATCCGCATCCCGGCCAATTTTTGCGGTGTGTACGGGCTCAAGCCAAGCTATGGCGTCGTTCCACTTGAAGGGCATTTCTTCCCCGGTACGGATGGCGCGGACATTCCACTCTCGGTCACCGGCCCGCTTGCGCGCAGCACCGCCGATCTCGCCCTTGCGCTGGACCTGACATCGGATATCGCGCTGCCCCGAACCCGGCGGAAAAGCCTGAAAGACTGCCGCTTTCTCGTCGTGACTGATACGAATCTCGCGATCGTTGATGATTCAATTGTGGCGGCTATTGAAGAGACGGTTGAACAGTGTGAACGCGCTGGTGCAACGATCTCGCGGAAGAGTGATCTCTTGCCTGATCTGGCCACGCTAAACGGGCAATATATCCATATGCTATTATCGGTGCTTGCCGCGCGCGATCCGGCGTCGGAATTTCCGCTGCCCGATTTCCCCGGTTGGTGCGACATGGTCGATCAGCAGGCACGGGCGAGCCGCCAGTTCCGCACGCTTTTCGGTGAGTTCGATGCGATACTTTGCCCCAATGCGGGCACCACTGCCTTTCCGCATTCATCCGTACCGATGCAGGATCGCAAGCTCGTCGTGAACGGTGAGGAACACGGGTTTGGCGAACAATTTGGCTGGGTCAGCATTGCCACATATCCGGGGCTTCCGGCAGCCAGTGTGCCGATCGGTGAGGATGCTGATGGTCTGCCCATCGGTCTCCAGGTCATTGGCGGCTTCCATGCCGATCACACTGTGCTTGCGCTGGCGCAGATGATTGGGGAATTGGGCTAGTCGCACTTTCCTTGCCATGGCCGTTCGGCTATGCTTGACGTTAACGGAAACTAACGGCGCCGAACGGCGCGCGAAAGAGGATGGCAATGGCAGGTCTCACAGACGAACAGGTGATGTTGCGCGATATGGCGCGCGAATGGTCGGACAAGAAAAACCCGGTCAGCGCTTTCCGCAAGGCCCGCGATGCCGGCCATTCGGAAGGCTATGATCCTGCTGTTTACGCAGAGATGGCCGAGATGGGCTGGACGGGCATCATCATTCCCGAAGAGCATGGTGGCAGCGATTTCGGTTTCACCGGGCTCGGGCTGGTTCTTGAAGAGCTGGGCCGCAATGTTGCCGCTGCGCCACTTGCGGCGTCTTCGGCGGCGGCGATAGCCATCATCCTTGGCGGATCCGACGCGCAAAAGGCCAAATATCTTCCCAGGATAGCGAGCGGCGAACTCGTCGCCACACTCGCCATTGATGAGGGCGCGCACCACAAGCCCGAGAGAATCGAAACAGCAGTAGAAGGCGGCAAGATCAACGGCACCAAGGCCTTTGTTGCCGAAGGGGACAGCGCGGGTCTGTTGGTCGTGGCGGCGAAAGACGGGCTCTATCTGGTCGATGGTGATGCGAAAGGTGTGTCGCATTCGACGCGGACTATTGTCGATTCCCGCAGCCATGCAGAAATCACGCTGAAGGATGTTGCGGTCGGCAATGAAGCGCGGCTCGCCGAAGGCGGAGACGATCTGCTCGACAAGGTTCTCGATTGTGCCCGGGTGATTGCCTGTGCCGAGATGCTGGGCCTTGCCGTTCAGGCTTTCGCGACCACCAATGACTATCTCAAAACGCGCGTACAATTTGGGCAGGTGCTTTCCAGTTTCCAGGCCCTCCAGCACCGCATGGCCGAGATGTTTGGCGACATCGAGATGATGCGCTCGGCCGTCGAAACGGCGCTGGGCGCGCTCGACAGCGATATCGGCAGCGCGGCAGAAGCGGTGGCCGTGGCCAAGGCAACGGCGAACGATACGGTGCATCGGATCACGCATGAGATGATCCAGCTTCACGGCGGCATCGGCATGACCGATGAGCATGATGCGGGCTTCTATTTCAAGCGTGCCCGTGTGCTGGAAAGCCAATGGGGCAGTTCCGGTTATCACCGTGAGCGTTTCGCCAAGCTCAACAGTTATTGACCGTTCGCCCGCCTCTCCGCCGCCTTCGATGAGCGACGATCCGGCAGACCTTGCGCGGCGCGAGGTTGAATATGAGAAGTTTGTCGAAGACAATCTGCGCGCCAATTATATAGCGCATTTCGCCCATGGCATGCTCGGCATGACGGGCTTTCGCATATTGATGGCGCCGACATTTCTGCCGGCCTATCTGTTTGCATTGACCGGTTCGAACGCGCTGGTCGGGCTGGGGCAGGGACTGTTGCAGGCCGGGGCGGCCGTCTCGCCCATGATCAGCGCATCCAATCTTGAGCACCGGACCCGCGTCCTGCCAAGGGCGATCCAGATCGGCATCGCCATGCGCGTGCAGATACTCGGCCTCGCGCTGGCAGGCTTTTTCCTGACGGGTTCGCTTCTGCTGTTCGCGACCTTCCTGTTTCTGTTCCTGCTGGGCTTTTTCCAGGGGCAGCAGCGCGTCGCGTTCCAGATGTTGCTTTCCAAGGTCATCCCGATTGCGCGGCGGGGGCGATTACAGGCTTATCGCAACGTGGCCGGTGCGGGCATCGCGGCCCTGCTTTCCTATTTCGCGGGTGCCTGGTTTATCGAGCATGAGACGTTCGGAAATGGCTATGCGACGACATTCCTGCTGTGTTTCATCCTGACGAGTATCGGGCTCTATGTGCTCTATCGCTTCGTTCGCGAACCGGAGCCGCCAACCGTGCGCCCGAAAATGTCGATGCGCGAGCGGCTGCGCGACTTTCCGGAATTGCTGGCAGACCGGGACTATCGCTGGTTCGTGATCGCGCAACTCTTCTCGGTCGCTGCGCGCATATCGATGCCCTTCTATATTCTCTATGCCGCCGACCGGATGGAGCTGAGCGGCGCGGCAATTGGTTTGCTCACCGTCGCCTTTCTGGGCGCGGACACGATTTCAAACCTGCTTTGGGGGCATTTGGGGGACCGGCGTGGCTATCGGCTGACGATGATCCTCGCGCTACTGGTCTGGCTGATAGCGCTGGTTTTATTGCTCGCCGCAAACGGCCCCATTCCGATCTTTATCGCCTTTTTCGGGATCGGCGCGTCCATGTCCGGCTATATGATGAGCGCGACGACCATCGTGCTTGAATTTGGCAGCCGGGACGATTTGCCGATGCGGCTCGCGCTCTCGACAACGGCGGAGACGAGCATGGCAGCCCTGGGGCCGCTTGCCGGCGGGCTCATCGCGGCATCGTTCGGCTATATCCCGCTATTCTGGATCTCTATCGGGCTGCTTCTCGTTGCGCTCACGGTCATGATTTTCGTCGTCCGTGATCCGAGGACGCGAAACTAGCCGCTACCCTTGGGGCAGTGTCGCCTTCTCAAAACCGTCCCAGCACGCGTCATAGTTGCCCTGCAGCGATCCGCCCTCCATGGCGAACCGGGTGGGCCGGATCGGCAGGCAGCTTTCAAACATGAAGGCCATCGTATTGTCGATCTTCTGCGGCTGGAGGTCTGCGGCCATAGCGGCCTCGGTCGAACTCTTGTCCGGCCCGTGCGCATTCATGCAATTGTGCAGGCTCGCGCCGCCCGGCGCAAAGCCGCCCGCCTTGGCATCATAGGCCCCGTGCACCAGCCCCATAAACTCGCTCATCACGTTGCGATGGAACCAGGGTGGCCGGAACGTGTCTTCGCCGACCAGCCAGCGCGGCGGGAAGATCACGAAATCGCAATTGGCGGTGCCGGGGCTTGTTGTCGGGGAGGTTAAAACGGTGAAGATGGAGGGGTCGGGATGGTCGAAGCTGATGCTGCCTATTGTGTTGAAATTGGCAAGATCATATTTCACCGGCGCAAGATTGCCGTGCCAGGCGACGACATCGAATGGCGAGTGATCGAGTTGGCTCGTCCAAAGCGCGCCGCCGAATTTCTGGATCAGTTCCACCGGCTCGTCGCTATCCTCGAAGGCGGCAACAGGCGACAGGAAATCGCGTGCATTGGCGAGGCCATTAGAGCCTATAGGCCCGAGATCGGGCAGACGGAACGGTGCGCCGTAATTTTCGCAGACATAGCCGCGTGCCTCGCCGTCCGTCAGCACGATCCGGAATTTGAGCCCGCGCGGGATCACGCCGATCTCATTGGGTGCAATATCCAACATGCCCATTTCGGTGACGATATGGAGCGCGCCCATCTGCGGCACGATCAGCATCTCGCCATCCGCATTGAAGAAGGCACGGCCCTCCATCGAGCGGTTCGCGGCGTAAAGGTGGATGCCGATGCCGTGCTGGCTGTCGGCCGCGCCGTTGCCCGCCCAAGTCACCAAGCCGTCCACCCAGTCGGTCGGGGTGTCGGGTATCGCCATCGGATCCCAGCGCAGCCGGTTGGGCGAGAAGGGGGCATGGCCAATCGGCGCCGTTTCAATCCGCTCCCCACCGTCATAGGGCGCAAATGCCTTATGCATGGCGCTTGGCCGCATCCGGTAGAGCCAGCTGCGCAGATTGCGGTCCCGCGGCACGGTGAAAGCGGTGCCGGAGAATTGCTCGGCATAGAGGCCGAAGGCAGGCCGCTGCGGACTGTTGCGGCCCTCGGGCAATGCGCCGGCAACCGCCTCGGTCACGAATTCATTGCCAAAGCCGGATTGATATTTGCAGTCAGTCATTCGCCGTCTCCTCCCTCTCCCATGGGGAGAGGGTTGTGCAGACTTGGCAGCCCTGTGCGTGTCGAAGGGCTGCTTAGTCGAAACTGGGTGAGGGGTTGGGACCTGTCGGCGAAGTTGGAACCCCTCATCCAACTCCGCCGAAATTCCTGCGTCGTTAAGGCTGCTTATCCTTCTCCCAATGAAAGAAGGTTACGCCTCTTCTTTCGCCGGGATCACACCGCGATTGATCTGGTCAAGCTCGATGCTCTCGAACAATGCCTTGAAATTGCCCTCGCCAAAGCCGTCATTGCCCTTGCGCTGGATGATCTCGAAGAAGATCGGGCCAACCATATTTTCCGTAAAGATCTGGAGCAACAGTCCGCCGCCCGTTTCCGGAGCACCATCGATCAGGATCTTGCGCTTGCGCATTTCCTCAACATTATGGCCATGGCCGGGAAGGCGCTTGTCGAGCAGGTCATAATAGGTGTCAGGCGTATCCTGGAACTTCACACCGCGTTCGCGCAGCGCATCGACCGTGCCGAAAATATCGTCGGTCGAGAGCGCGATATGCTGGATGCCTTCGCCTTTGTAATCGCGGATGAATTCCTCGATCTGCGAATGTTCGTCCTGGCTTTCGTTCAAGGGGATACGGATCTTGTCGTCCGGCGCGGTCATGGCGCGGCTGAACAGGCCCGTCGACTGGCCCTCGATATCGAAATAGCGGATCTCGCGGAAATCGAAGATGCTCTCATAATAGGCCGACCAGACATCCATCTGCCCGCGCTTCAGATTGTGCGTCAGGTGATCGAGCGTATGGAGGCCAACGCTGTTGGTTTCCGACACCGCGCCTTCGACCGGTTCAAAATCGATATCATAGATCGTTGCCGCACCGGGCTTGTCGACCAGATAGAGGTTCGCTCCGCCAATACCTTCGATCGCCGGAATGTTGAGCTCCATCGGGCCGACTTTACCAGTGACAGGCGTTGCGCCGCGCTCAATGGCAAGCTCCAGCGCCTTGTGCGCATCGGCCACGCGGAAGGCCATGGCATTGGCCGATGGTCCGCGCTCTTCGCGGAATTTCGCGGCCTGGCCATCGGGCTCCATATTGAGGATGAAATTGATGTCGCCCTGCGTATAGCGGCGGACGTTTTTGCTGCGATGATTGCCGATATGGGTGAAGCCCATCTTGGTAAAAAGATCGGCCAGTGCATCGGGGTCTGGGCCGGTGAATTCGACAAATTCAAAGCCATCAAGGCCCATAAGGTTTTCGGGTTTCTCGGTCATGTAACTATTCCTGTGAATGCAATTGGAGTCTCAAATCGCCAGCCTTTTCCGGGCGTCTGGCCCGCTGGCGTGGGAATGGCGCGCGGCAATGCGCGCGCAGGCTAGCTCGCGAGCGAGCGGCTGAGCCGGTGGACCGTCCAATAAGCAATGGAATAGAGAATGCGGTTCATGCCGCGCAGTATAGCGGAATTTTTGGGGTTTGTCAGGAGGTTTGAGGTGTGGGTCGTGTTTCGGTTTGAATGTCCGCAAACGACCCCCTATCGGACACCAATGCAAAGCGAGGAGCGAGGAGTTGTCCGTCTAACCCGGTCCAGCCCGCGAGATAAACAAGGCATCCGTAATTGCTTCACAAACGTTGTCTGGATCTTCAATCAGCATGTAAGCTTTCGCCAACTCCGGTTGCTCGGAAGTGGATAATTTAACCCGGACCGAGCGAAGTCCCAGGAAATTGCGTGTGACAGCCACACCGCGGATCGCCGCAAGTGACCATGAGGCCTCTGAACCTCGGTATAGCCGACTTTTATCATAGTGGAGGTATGTTGACCGGTCTTTCCACATGCGCCCGAACCAGTAGGTCCCAACCAACCCCATTATTGCTACGAGAGGACCGAGTGCTTCCCAAATAAGCGATAAAACATCGAACCAACAAAGCCGTCGCCCCACCCCGTCTGCCAAATAGCAAATGCTGTGAGGGCTAGAGAAAAAGCAACGAAGGCCAGCACGGGCCATCGCCGCAAGCGCCCCACAACCACAAAATTCCGAGGTGTGTGTTCCATGGCCTGAAACCTATCTGCAAACTGCAAGAACCGCGAACGCTTTCGTCCGCTTTCACCCATTGCGGACAATCAAGGCAATCAAGGCAGCTAGTTACGTCCAGGATCGGGGGCTATGTATCCCTTCAAAAATCTGAAGGCAGTGGCAATTCCTGCACCGAAACCCAGTGGTAACCACACCACAGCGGTATAGGCGAGAACCAGAAGAACGCTCTCTTGAGAATAGCCGAGGGCAGCAAATGCCAGTGCAAGTGGCAACCATACTATTGAGCCAGCGGCCACAGCGCCTAACGCCGCAACAATTAGCATGAATGCACCGATTGCCCAGAGGACTATAGGGTCTCGCATGACGTTCATTCGCGATTTGCTATGACAATGTTGCTAGCTTGGCAACAATCGGGTCATCGTCCGCTTCCCACCCCAATTGCCGACATTCAACCTGAGCCACGCCAGCCACCCTCAATTCCGCCCCAACCACCAGCGCTGCTCTCTCCCAGCCACATCGGCCACCGCCTGGCCGCGCGCATTCATTGCGGGTTGGTAGCGGAAGCGTTCGCGGATCAGGCGGCAGGTGGTGGTGTCGAGATCGGCATTGCCGCTGCTACCCACCACTTCGCACCGCGTGACGCGGCCATCGCTTCCGACATAAACGCGCGCGCCGACTATGCCCTCGGCCCGGGCGCGGCGGGCGGCGCGGGGATAGTCGCGCGGGGAGATATCACCGGCAATCCGCCTAGCGCGGGAGACGAGCGCACCGCCGCCGGGGCCGTTGCCGCCTGCGCCGCTGCCCGTTCCCGTGCCTTCGCCGCCTGCGCCGGTGCCCGGGCCGGGCGTTTCGGCGGCGCCTTGCGTGCTGGCCGCGCCCTGATTGGGGTCGGGGGATGCGGCGATGGTTGGCGGGACTGGCAGCCGGATTACGGGGTCCGGCGCGACAATGGGCGTGGCCTCGGCCCGCAGATCGGGCGGCGCCGCACCGCCTTCTTCCTCGGGGTCAGGCGATTGCGTGCTTTCGGGTGGTGGTGCGGGTTGCCGAAATTCCTGCATTTCGACGATGTTGAGCCGCTCGCCAGCCTCTCTGACAAAATCCATCGCAAGGCCCGTGAGCAGCGCATAGCCGAGCAGCAGATGGACGAGGATAACACTCGCCATCGCACCCAGCCGATTGCGGCTCGAAAGATTTCGCCTGACCATGCGAACCATATCGCAGAAAGAAGCTGAACTTGCGCTGATACTGGCTAGGCAGCGATTGCCTTGGGTTTAGCCGATCACACCGTCGTCACGCAGCGCCGCACGGGCAGCGCTCGATAGTTCCAGCAGCTCCTCCAATACCGTATCGGTATCCGCACCCAGTGCCGGCGGCGGTGTAGCGCCGTCCTTTGGCGAAGCGCCCAATCTCAACGGACTGGCGACCTGCGGGATGCCGCCGATTTCCTGCGCCAACCCGCGATGCACAGCCTGGGGTTCGGCGAAAGCCTGTTCGACCGTGTTGATCGGGCCGTGCGGCACCTTTGCCGCGATCAGCGCGGCAGTCCATTCGGCGCTGGTGCGGGTTCTCATCGTATCGACGAGCGGCGGGATCAGGGTATCGCGATTGTCGACGCGCGCCGAATTGGTCCGGTAGCGATCGTCCTCGGCCATTTCGCCATGGCCGGTGAGCGCCGCAAAGCGCGCAAACTGGCTGTCATTGCCAACCGCGACGATGATCCAGCCGTCCGCCGTCTCGAACGGCTGATAGGGGACGACATTGGGATGGGCATTGCCGGTGCGGCCCGGGGTTTCTCCCGATACCAGGTAGTTGAGCGCCTGATTGCCAAGCGCGGACATCGCGACATCGAACAGGGCGATATCGATCTGCTGTCCCTCGCCCGTCTTCTCACGCTGATAAAGCGCGGCGAGGATCGCGGCGGCGGCGTTCATGCCGGTGGTGAGATCGACCATGGCGACGCCCATGCGGCGCGGCGGGCCTTCGGCATCGCCGGTGATCGACATAAAACCGCTCATCGCCTGGATCATCAGGTCGTAACCGGGCTTGTCGGCATCCGGCCCGTCCTGCCCGAAACCGGTGATTGAGCAGTAAATCAGCTTCGGGTTGATCGCCTTGAGGCTGGCATAATCGAGGCCATATTTGGCAAGGCCCCCGCGCTTGAAATTCTCGACCACAATGTCGGATTGCGCGGCAAGGTCGCGGATCAGCTTTTGCCCTTCCGGCGTCGCGATATCGATGGCGACCGATTTCTTGTTGCGGTTGGCGGAGAGATAATAGCCAGCGGTGCGCGCCTCACCCTCGCCAATCCAGGGCGGGCCCCAGCCGCGCGTATCATCCCCCACGCCGGGCTTTTCGACCTTGATGATCTCCGCACCCAGATCGCCGAGCATCTGCGTGGCCCAGGGGCCGGCAAGGACGCGGCTGAGATCGAGGACGCGGACGCCGGAAAGGGCTTTTGCGGTCATATCTTCTCTACTTCGTCATGCTGAACTTGTTTCAGCATCCACCCCTCATCATGAGACGTCTTTGCCATTGGAAGAGTGGACCCTGAAACAAGTTCAGGGTGACGGCAATTCCCTAGCCCGAAAATGCCTGGATGCCGGTAATCGCGCGGCCGAGGATCAACGCATGCACATCATGCGTGCCTTCATAGGTGTTCACCGTTTCCAGATTCACCAGATGGCGGATAACGTGGAACTCGTCGGCGATGCCGTTGCCGCCATGCATGTCCCGCGCATTGCGGGCGACATCGAGCGCCTTGCCGCAGTTGTTGCGCTTGATCAGGCTGACCATTTCGGGTGCCCATGTGCCGTTATCGATATTGCGCCCCACGGTAAGCGCAGCATTGAGGCCGAGCGCGATCTCCGTCTGCATATTGGCGAGCTTGAGCTGAACGAGCTGCGTCGCGGCGAGTGGACGGCCAAACTGCTTGCGATCCAGCGTATAGGTCCGCGCCCGGTGCATGCAGTCTTCGGCAGCGCCCATCGAACCCCAGGCAATGCCGTAACGCGCCTTGTTGAGGCAACCGAACGGCCCGCCAAGGCCCTTGGCACCCGGCAGCTTATTTTCTTCCGGCACGAACACTTCGTCCATCACGATCTCGCCGGTGATTGAGGCGCGCAGGCTCATCTTGCCTTCGATCTTGGGGGTCGAGAAACCGTCCATCCCGCGTTCGAGAATGAAGCCGCGGATCACCCCGTCATCATCCTTGGCCCAGACAACCGCGATATCGGCGATCGGCGAGTTGGTGATCCACATTTTCGCGCCCGAGATCGAGTAGCCGCCATCGACCGATTTGGCCCGCGTCTTCATCCCGCCCGGATCGGAGCCTGCGTCTGGCTCGGTCAGGCCGAAGCAACCAACCCATTCGCCGGTCGCCAGCTTTGGCAGATATTTCTCGCGCTGTTCCTCGGTGCCATAGGCATGGATTGGATGCATCACGAGCGAAGACTGCACGCTCATTGCGGAGCGATAACCGGAGTCCACAGCCTCAACAGCGCGTGCGACCAGTCCGTAAGCGACATGGGAGACGCCTGCGCAGCCATAGCCGTCTATCGTCGCACCCAGCAGGCCAAGTTCGCCCAGTTCGGTCATGATTTCCCGGTCGAACCGCTCTTCGCGGGTCGCGGATATCACGCGCGGCAGGAGTTTTTCCTGCGCATAATTGCGCGCCGTTTCATAGACCATCTTCTCTTCGTCGGTCAGCTGTTCCTCAAGCAGGAACGGGTCTTCCCAGCGATAGGTAAATCCCGGCTTTTCAGTGTTTTGTACGGAGGTTTCGCTATTCACGGATACGCTTCCTTAGATGAATTTGCGGCGGCAATAGCACAGCCGCCCCGCAAGGGCGATATGCCCGCCAAAGCCCATTCAAATGAAAAAGCGTGATGTGCGTCACATACTGTTCATCAAAACTGGGCAATAGCTGTCTCACCCGGACAGGGGCGCATCGAGCGAATTTGTTCGGCACAAGCCATCATGGGATGTTCCGGTTTTATGCGACCCGACCGGACTTCCATGGTGGCTTGACCATTTTTGGGCTCGGGCTGTTACTTGTCAGACCTTCGGCTTTGCCTCAGGCGCCGCACCAGCCCGCACCCCCACCCGGCCTCCCACTCAGTATATTCTATGGGAGGCCGGGTGGGGGTGCGGGCTGGTGCCGCGACGTTGCGCGGGCAACGTTCTGACAAACCGATCCTCTTAAGCCAGCTCTACCGCAATCGCCGTGGCTTCACCGCCGCCGATGCACAGGGTTGCGACACCGCGCTTCAGGCCGCGTTTTTCGAGCGCGTTGAGCAAAGTCGCCATGATCCGTGCGCCGCTGGCACCAATTGGATGGCCGAGCGCACAGGCGCCGCCATTCACATTCACCTTGTCATGCGGGATGCCGAGTTCCTGCATCGCGATCATCGCGACCACAGCAAAGGCTTCGTTGATCTCGAACAGATCGACATCGTCGATGCTCCATCCAGCTTTCTCCAGAACCTTGCGGATTGCGGGCACGGGGGCGGAGGTGAACTTGCCGGGTTCCTGGGCATGGGCCGCATGGGCGATGATCCGCGCCTTGATCGGCATGCCTTTTTCGTTGGCCACGCTTTCGCGGGTCAGCACCATAGCCGCTGCGCCGTCCGAGATGGAGGATGCGTTTGCCGCCGTCACGGTGCCGTCTTTGGCAAAGGCCGGTTTCAGTGTCGGGATCTTGTCGGGCCGGGCTTTGCCGGGCTGCTCGTCGAAAGTGACGCTTTCGGTGCCTTTGCGGGTGGTTATCTCGACCGGAACGACTTCGCCGTCAAAGGCCCCGCTTTCGATCGCGGCATTGGCGCGCGCGAGGCTCTCGATGGCGTAATCGTCCTGCTTTTCGCGGGTGAACTGATATGCCTGTGCGGATTCCTCGGCAAAGGCGCCCATCAGCTTGCCCTTGTCATAGGCATCCTCAAGCCCGTCGAGAAACATCGAATCCTTCATCACGTCATGGCCGATACGGGCTCCGGCGCGATGCTTCTGCATCAGATAGGGTGCATTGGTCATGCTCTCCATGCCGCCCGCAACGATGATATCCACCGTGCCAGCCTTCAGCGCATCATGCGCCATGATCGCCGCCTGCATGCCGCTGCCGCACATCTTGTTGACGGTGGTGGCTTCGGTTGAGATCGGCAGTCCGCCGCCCATGCCAGCCTGGCGGGCAGGGGCCTGGCCGAGGCCGCCCGGAAGTACACAGCCCATGAAAATCTGCTCAACATCGTCCCCGGAAACCCCGGCCCGCTCTATCGCCGCGCGCACGGCCGTAGCGCCAAGGGCTGGCGCTTCAACGGCGGACAGTGCGCCCTGAAAGCCGCCCATTGGTGTACGGGCATAGGAGGAGATGACGATTGGATCGGCAGTCATGGTAGAATTCTTTCTTTTTCGTGGTTGAAACAGGGTCTGATACTCCAGTTAGGCCTTCGATGAACCGCTTTCCAGAGCCGATGGCCAACCTTTCATATCTGCCCCTTTGTGCTAGCTATCCTCGCACGGAATTTTTCAAGGGGAACATCATGTCGCGGGTCACTTTATTCCAGTTTGCAGCTAGCGCTCTGGCGCTCACAATTGCCGCTCCGGCGATGGCACAGGATGCCGGGAGCGAGGCACCCGAATGGGATGTGAACAACCCGCCCTTGCCGACCCGTCAGGTGAATATCGACGTTACCGAAGGCACATGGATGAATGTCGACGTCAGCCCGGATGGGCAGACGATCGCGTTTGATCTGCTCGGTGATATCTACACGATGCCAATCACCGGCGGCACAGCGACCGCCATCGCCACCGGCCTTGCCTGGGAAGCGCAGCCGCGGTTCTCGCCCGATGGCACGCGGATTGCCTTCACATCCGATCGTGGCGGCGGCGACAATATCTGGATCATGAACAGCAATGGCAGCGATATGCGGCAGGTTTCCAATGAAAGCTTCCGCCTTCTGAACCAGCCGGACTGGTCGCCCGATGGCCAGTATATCGTCGCGCGCAAACATTTCACGACGCAGCGCTCGCTCGGTACGGGTGAGCTCTGGCTCTATCATGTGTCTGGCGGCAATGGTGTGGCGCTGGTCGAGCGCGCGGATGAGGCGCTGCAAAAGGATCTTGGCGAGCCGGTTTTCTCGCCCGATGGCAGCGGCATCTATTTCAGCCGCAACACCACGCCCGGCAACCAGTTCATCTATGCGCAGGATTCCAATACCGAGCTGTTCGCCATCGAACGCTATGACATGGAAACCGGTGAGCGCGAGACTGTGGTCGATGGTCCGGGTAGCGGTCTCAATCCGCGCCCATCGCCTGATGGTCGCTATATGGCGTTTGTCCGCCGTGAACGCACCCAGTCGGTACTCTATGTCAAAGATCTGCGCAGCGGTGAAGAACGGCGCGTCTATGGCGCGCTTGACCGCGACATGCAGGAGACATGGTCGGTCAATGGCACCTATCCGCGCATGGACTGGACGCCGGACAGCCAGAGCCTCGTTTTCTGGGCGGGCGGTGAAATTCGCCGAGTCAGTGTCAATGGCGGCGAAGCGCAGACCATTCCGTTCCGCGTCACTGATACGCGGGACATTATCGATCCGGTGCGCCCGTCGGTGGACGTCTCGCCCGACACTTTCACGACGCGCATGCCGCGCTTCGCCAATGTATCGCCAGATGGCAGGCAGGTCGTGTTTGAGACCCTCGGCCATTTATATGTGCGCAACACCGCCAATGGCACGCCGCGCCGGTTGACCAGCCAGTCCGAAGCGTTCGAGCTTTTCCCGAGCTGGTCTCGCGACGGACGCCGGATCACCTATATCCGCTGGACTGACGAAGGCCTTGGCCAGGTCCGCGTGATGAACGCCAATGGCAGCGGCGACCGCGCCGTAACCAGCGAGCCCGGCCATTATCGCCGCCCGCGTTTCTCGCCAGACGGCAACACCATCGTGTTTGAAAAAGGCGAGGGCGGTTTCCTGACATCGGATGACTGGTCTGAACGCGCGGGGATTTACACGGTTTCCGCTGCGGGCGGAACGCCTGAACGCGTGACTGAAAGCGGGCATAACCCGCAATTCGGTGCGAGCAATGACCGGGTCTTTGTAACGGTCAATGAAGAGAGCAAGCAGCGCCTCATCAGTGTCGATCTTTCCGGCAATGATCGCCGCGTTCATGCAACCGGCGAACTGGTGACAAGCTATGAAGTCGCGCCGAACGGCCGGACGCTTGCCTTTACCGAGAATTATCAGGCCTTTGTCGTGCCGATGCTGCCGGGTACGCAGGATCTGCAGCTTAAGTCCGACGCCACGACCCTGCCGGTCGTGCGGGTCAGCGGCGATGGTGCCAGCTATCTGAGCTGGAGCAATGGCGGTGATCGTTTGAGCTGGTCTCTGGGGCCGACGCTCTATTCGGCCACGGCCAGCACGATCTTCCCCGCGTCTCCGCCTGCAGAAGGCGAAGAGCGGCCGGACTTTACCCCGCCTGCGAGCGGTGTCTCGCTGGCTATTCCGGTTGAGGCCGCGCGCCCCAATACCCGGATTGCGCTGACCGGCGCGCGTATCGTGACGATGCAGGGCGAAGACAGCGGTATCATCGAAAACGGGACCATCGTGATCAATGGAGACCGTATTGCGGCGGTTGGCCCCGCTGATTCCACGGCGATCCCGTCTGGCTACCAGACCGTCGATGTGGCGGGGGCAACAATCGTGCCGGGCTTTGTCGATGCGCATTCCCATGGTCCACAGGGTACGGATGACATCGTCCCGCAGCAGAACTGGCATACCATTGCCCATCTCGCCTTTGGTGTGACGACCGTGCACAATCCTTCGACATCATCGAGCGAGTTCTTTCCGGCTGCCGAGATGCAGCAGGCGGGTATGATTCTCGCGCCAAGGCTCTTTTCGACCGGTGAGATCGTTTATGGTGCCCGCGCGCCCGGCGTGTATGCGCAGATCAACAGTCTTGAAGACGCCCAGCAGCATGTCCGGCGTTTGCGATTGCAGGGTGCGCACAGCATCAAGAATTACAATCAGCCGCGCCGTGATCAGCGCCAGCAGGTTGTAGCCGCAGCGATTGATCAGAATATCGCCGTCGTTGCCGAAGGCGGTTCGCTGTTTGGCATGGATATCACGCTGATTGCTGACGGGAATACGACGCTTGAGCATAATATCCCCCAGGCCGTGCTCTATGAGGATGTGCTGAGCTTCTTCAGCCAGACCAATGTTGGGTACACGCCGACTCTGGTCGTGACCTATTCCGGTTTGGCCGCCGATCCCTATTGGCGCGCGCATACCGATGTCTGGCGCCATCCGATCCTGTCGCGCCATACGCCGCCACGCTGGCTGCAAGCGAACAATGTGCGCCGGACGCTGGCACCGGAAGAGGATTATGTCGATGATGAGAATGCGGCTAGCGCCCATGCTCTTGCCCTGCGCGGTGTGCCGGTTTCGATCGGTGCGCATGGCCAGGAAGAGGGGCTTGCCGCCCATTGGGAGATGTGGAGCTTTGTACGCGGCGGAATGAGCCCGTTGGAAGCGCTGCGCGCTGCCACCATCGTGCCTGCCCAATCGCTGGGTTTTGCGAACGATATTGGCAGCCTTGAAACGGGCAAGCTCGCCGATCTCGTGGTGCTCGATGCCGATCCGACTGTCGATATCCAGAATAGCGATGATATCCGCTATGTGATGATCGGGGGGCGGATGTACGATCCGATCACGATGAACGAAACGATCACCGGCAACCGGACGCGCCAACCCTATTTCTGGGAGTAATATAGAGCGCATCCCGCCCAGAGTACGACGAACCGACTCACTTTTGCGGTGCGCTGTTGCTTGGCGGCTGTTCGCTCATTCGCGCGCAAGGAAGCAGGGCCTATACTCGCCGGATAATGGTGGGCTGAGGCTCGTCTATGCTGGTCAGGGGAAATATTCGTCATGCGCATGAAAAATTTTGCGGGAAAATCATCGCATTGGGGCAAGGCGCTGCTTGTCGGCGCACTGGCATTGTCGGTTTCCGGCTGCTCCGGCGTTATTCCGCAAGCGGCCCCGCAGGCCAGCGCCGCCAGCGCGCCCTATGTTGCCCCGCCGCCCCTCAGCGAGGCGCAACGCCAGACTCTTGCCGAGGCTAGCGCGCCGCAACCGGCCAGACCGGAGAGCCGCCAACCGGCACAGGGGCCATCCCGTCAGCTCAGCGATTCCGTCACCTCTCTCGGCCGCGCCTTTAGCGGGGAAGTTGGAATAGCGGTTCGCGATGTTGAGGAAGGCTGGACGGTTTCCTGGAATGGCGAACGCTATCTGCCGCAACAAAGCGTCAGCAAGACTTGGGTCGCGTTGACGGTTCTCGATCAGGTGGATCGCGGCGAGATGTCGCTTGACCGGATGGTGCAGGTTCACCCTGACGATGCGGTTGTCTTTCATCAGCCCATGCTTGCCCGAATGGGCAATGGTGGATTTCAGGCGTCCATCCGGGAACTTTTCACCCAGGCCATCACGCGCAGTGATAATCTCGCCAATGACCGGCTGTTGTGGCTATCGGGTGGCCCGGAAGCCGTGCGCAGCTTTTTCGCGCGCAATAATCTCGAAGGGCTGCGCTTTGGCCCGGGCGAGCGTGATTTGCAGAGCGGCATTGCGGGTCTGACATGGCAGCAATCCATGTCACGCGGGCGAGCATTCTATTCTGCGCGATCTGCTTTGGCGCAGTCTGTGCGTCAGGCGGCGATGGATCGCTATCTTGCTGATCCCATCGACGGTGCAACAGCCAACGGTATGGTCGAAGCGCTGGCCCGGCTGGTGCGCGGGGAGCTGTTGTCCGAGCAATCAACCCAGCTGATGATCTCCACCATGCGCGCATCGCGCACCGGTCCGCAAAGGTTACGCGGCGGTGTGCCGGACGCCACTGGCTGGCAGTTCGGTCACAAGACCGGCACGGGCCAGAATCTCAATGGCATGGTCGCTGGCTATAATGATGTCGGAATCGTCACCACGCCAGACGGCCATAATTATGCGGTTGCTGTGCTGATCGGCAACACGCGGGTCGGCATTCCGGAGCGCCAGCGGTTGATGCAGGCGGTGATGGGGCAGGTGGTCAGCCACCATCTGCGCCGCCGCTATGAACTGTTCACCGGCGGCAACTAGGCGTCATAGCTCCGCGCGCCATGGGCAACCTGCATCGAATGTTGCCGGGCGATGGTCTCGGAGCGTTCACGGATGGTGTCGAGGAATAGCCAGTCGCTGCGCACGGCATCGGGGGTTAGCGTAATCGTCATATAGCCGCGGCCAGAGGTATCGGCCCAGCGCATGTCGGGGCTTGCCTCAACCATGGCACGCGCCATCGCATCAGGCGACACTTGCGGTACGAAGCTCTCAAAACCGGGGGATGTGACGCTGTGCCCGGCCATCTCGACGCCAACATTCGCACCGTCCTGCTGGAGGTCAAAAGCCCAGCCATTATGGCTGTCACCGCTCAGCACGATCAGATTGGCATCAGCCTCCTGGGCCGCGTTGAGCAGTCTAGTGCGCGCTGCCGGATAGCCGTCCCATGCATCAAGATTGAGCGGCAGGCCCGCCCGGGTTGCCGCAGCGAACAGGGCTGCGCGCTCGCGCACCAGTTCATTGGCGCTGGCTGCGATTTCCTGGGCCAGCGGTAGCGGGAAATAGGTCCGTCCCATCACGATCTGCTGGGCAAGTATCTGCCAGCGCGTGCCGGATGCTGTCGAGGCTGCCATCTGGCTCGCCGCCCAGGCTTCCTGTTCTGCGCCCATGATCGTGCGGGCGCCGTCCGACCATGGCCCATCGCGGAAGGTGGCCAGGCTTTCGGAAACCGCACTGCCATCACCAACCGCCAGCGCATAATCAAGCTGTTCGCTGCGTGCGGTTATCCGGGTCTCGGGCATGATGATCGTGGCGAGATCGCCGATCTGATAGCTGTCCCACGGCGCATCCGACACCGGCATCCAGTCATGATAGGCCTGCATGGCGGCGCGTTTGCGGGCATCCCAATCGCCTTCGTTCGGCTGGTGGTTTTCCGCGCCGCCCTGCCAAGGATCATTGGCGATTTCATGATCGTCCCAGCGTGCGATCATCGGATAATTGCGATGCAGTGCGGTGAGATCGGGGTCGGCCCGGTAGGCGGCATAGCGCAGCCAGTAATCGGTCAGCGCGAGAAGTTCCGTAGCGGGCATCAGATCCCGCCCGGCAAGCGCCTGCGCCTCGGTCGGATATTTGCCCATTTCATATTCGTATAAATAGTCACCGTTATGGATGATCAGATCGAGATCATTGCGCGCAGCGGCATGGCCATAGGCATTGAAATGGCCGAAGCGGAAGTTTGCGCAGGACATGACCCCAAGCCTGAACTGACCGACCGGCCCTTCAGGCAGCGTCCGGGTTCTGCCGATGACAGAGGCTGTGCCGTCGGGTGCGATGAAGCGATAGAAATACCAGCGGCCCGGTGCGAGCCCGGTGACGACAATCTTGGCGGTGAAGTCATGCGCGTTGCGCGCCGTTGTTTCGCCGCGCGCGACGATCCGGCCGAACTCTGCATCCTCGGCGATTTCTGCACGCAGCGTCGGCTCGCCCTCCGAAACAAAGCGCGTCCAGAGCAGTACGGAATTCTGGGTCGGTTCGCCCGAAGCAACCTGATGGGTGAAGCCCTGTGCTGACAGCAACCGGGCAGCGCCGGGCGTTGCGATAGCGGCCAAGCCAAAAAGGCCGCTTTGCAACAAAAGCCTTCTGTCCATCGTGATCGTCATCGCTAATCCCTCCCCATTCATACCCTGTTATCGGGCTTTGTATCGGACATGTATTGCAGCGCGATGATGCCGTGCGTCAAAGCTGCGTGCGCAAACTCCACAATTCGGGGAAGGCGCGCTTCGATAGCGTCGACTGCAGATAGGGCACGCCCGCCGTGCCGCCGGTTCCGCGCTTGCCGCCAATGACGCGCTCTACCGTCACCACATGTTTGTGCCGCCAACTCGCCATGGCATCGTCGACATCAACGAGCTTTTCAGCCAGCTGGTACAATTCCCACCATTTTTCGGTGTCGCGATAAACGGTGGCCCATGCATTCTCGACCGCTTCGCTCGGCACATAGGGCGTGGACCAGTCGCGTTCGAGCGTTTCGGCGGGGATGGGGAGGCCGGCGCGTGCTGCTGCGCGGTTGGCCTCATCCCACAGGCTGGGCGCGTTGAGCGCTGCCTGCATCGCCAGATATTCCGTACTTTCGCTATCCTGATGCTTGAGATGGCCGCCATCTTTGAGGCCCAGCATGAATTCGACCTGCCGAAACTGCGCGGACTGAAAGCCGGAACTGCTGCCCAGAACCTCCCGGAACCGGGAATAGTCGGCAGGTGTCATGGTCGCGAGCACATCCCAGCTCAGGGTCATCACAGCCTGTATCCGGCTGACCCGCGCCAGCCCCTTATAGGCCGGCACCAGCGCGTCGGAGCGAACCAGCGCCAGAGCCTGTTCCAGTTCGAACAGGATCTGTTTGAGCCAGAGCTCTTTGGTCTGATGGATAATGACGAACAGCATCTCGTCATGCAGGCCCGATATCGGGTGCTGGGCTGAGAGCAAAGTGTCGAGCGCCAGATAGCGCCCATAGGTCATGTCTTTGGGATCGTCCGCCATCTTGGCAGACTAGCTGGACGAGCGCGCCGCCGCCAGCGCGATTTTTAGGTGCGTTCGGCCTGGGTCACGCAGTCAGCAGCGCGTAAGGCCGCCACGATACGCATCAGATGGGTGCGGTCATGCACCTCGATATCGACGCAGAAGCTGTGAAAACTGCCGTCCCGGTTTTCGAGTTTCACATTGATAATATTGGCGCCGTGCCTGCCGAATATTCCCGCCATTACTGCGAGTGACCCGGGTTCATTTTTGAGCACGACCCTCAGCTGCGCCGCGCCGCCATCCGAACCATCACCCCAGTTAACCGCAAGCCAGTCTGCATCATTGCCGTCTGCCAAGGTATCGCAATCGATTGTGTGGATTTCGATGTCCTCGCCGGTGCGCCTGATGCCCACGATCCGGTCGCCGGGGAGAGGATGGCAGCATTCAGCCAGCTGAAACGCGACGCCCGGGGTTAGGCCCTTGATCGATATCGCCTGACCGGCCGGCGGGATTACGCTCTGCAGGTCTCCGGTCCCCATGCCCGGCATCAACGCTTCCATCAGCGCGCGATCGTCAATTTCCTTGCGCGCGATCTTTTCCATCAGCGCATCTTCCTTGGCGAGTTGCAGGCGTTTGAGCGCCGCCTTGGTTGCCCCGCGGCCAAGCGGTGCGGGCAGGCGGGCGACGACCTGATCGAACAGTTTTCGCCCGAGCGAAACCGTTTCCTCATGCTCTTTCTGGCGGACGAAGCGGCGGATCGCAGCCCGCGCCTTGCCGGTCACGACAAAGCTCAGCCAGCCGGGATCGGGGTGCTGGTTGTCCGAACGCAGGATGCGCACCTGATCACCATTTTCCAGCTGTGTCCGCAGCGGTACGACGCGGCCGTTGACCTTGGCACCAACCGTCTGGCTGCCCAGATCCGTATGCACTTCGAAGGCGAAATCGACGACCGTTGCCCCTTTGGGCAGCTGGATCAGCTCGCCAGCCGGGGTAAAGGCGAATATCCGGTCCTGATACATCGCCATGCGCGTATGTTCGAGCAGCTCTTCCGGGCTGTCGGTCGTTTCGAGGATTTCGATCAGGTCACGAATCCAGCCGGCCTGGCCATCCGGCCGGTCGCTCTGCTTGTAGCTCCAATGGGCGGCAAGGCCGTGTTCGGCCTGTTCGTGCATGGATTTGCTACGGATCTGGATTTCGATCCGCCGATCCTCGCCATATTGGATCGAGGTATGGATCGAGCGATATCCGTTGCGCTTGGGCGTCGAGATATAATCCTTGAAGCGGCCGGGAACCATGTGCCATTTTTCGTGCAGAATGCCGAGCGCCTGATAGCAGGCGGCAACATCGGGCACGATGGCGCGGAACGCCATCACATCGGTCAGCATTTCGAACGATACGTGGCGCTCGGCCATTTTTCGCCAGATCGAATAGGGGTGTTTCTCGCGGCCGGTAACTTCGGCATCCACGCCATGGCTGCCCAGCACGATCTTGAGCTCATGGGCAATGCGGTCAACGGTCGCCGCGCCTTCGCCTTCGCGCAGCCGGTCAAGCCGGGTCGAAATCGATTCCCATGCATCGGGTTCGAGATGCTGGAAAGAGAGCGTCTGCATCTCTTTCATGAATTCATACATGCCGATCCGCTCGGCAAGCGGGGCATAGATATCCATCGTTTCGCGCGCGATGCGGCGGCGCTTTTCTTCATTCTTGATGAAGTGCAGCGTGCGCATATTGTGCAGCCGGTCCGCCAGTTTGACGAGCAGCACGCGGATATCGCCCGACATGGCGAGCAGGAACTTGCGCAGATTTTCGGCGGCCCGCTCGGTATCGGACTGGGCTTCGATGGTCGAAAGCTTGGTGACGCCGTCTACTAGGCGCGCGACATTTTTGCCGAACAGGCGTTCGATCTCTTCCTGTGTGGCCACAGTATCTTCGATGGTGTCGTGGAGGATCGCTGTCGCGATCGTCTCATCATCAAGCCTCAGATCGGTAAGGATACCGGCGACTTCGATGGGATGGCTGAAATAAGGATCGCCGGACGCGCGTTTTTGCGTGCCATGGGCGTTGACCGAAAACACATAGGCACGGTTGATCAGGGCCTCGTCGGCCTCGGGGTCATAGCTTTTGACCCGTTCGATAAGTTCATATTGTCTCAGCACCCGACCAAGATGGCCGGGTGCTGGGATAATGCAACCAATTTAGTGGTTGGGGGCGCTTAGCGCGCGGCTTCGTTGCACTGGGCGAGTTCTTCTTCGCTCAACTCTTCATTGTCGGCGGAGAAGGAAATCAGCGTTCCCAGTTCGCGGGCAACGGCATGGCATGTGTTGGTCGTGCTGCTGCGTGACTGATCGGTGGCGCAGTTGGCACCATTACAGATCCAGGGCGCGTGACGGATGATATTGACCCGCTCGGTCGCCGCTTCAGCAAGGGTAGCACGATAGACGGTACGCGCCTGGGCGCCTGTAGCGGTGAACAGGAAAGCGACAGTAACGAGGGAGAGGAAAAGGGAGAGAGTGCGTGACATGATATTCGTCTTTCTTGGGTAGGGGAGAAAAAGACGGCGCTGTTATGTGGCGGTTGCCGCGAACAGAACCGTGGTCGTTACAAGCGAGATAAGAACGGTCAGAATATGTTGCATGATTCGTACCTTTCACTTTAAGTTGCGAATCACTACCTAATTGATTGGGTTTTAAGTTGCAACCTAAAACTTTTTAAGGCACATATTTTACGAATCCTCAAATTTGCAGTAGGCTGACCTCATATGGGCAAATTAACCGAACAACTTGGCGATATCGGCGACGATGAATGCGGGCTTCCCCGCGCGCTTGAGGCGATGGGTGAGCGATGGTCATTTATGATCCTTCGCGCGGCTTTCAATGGCCTGAAGCATTTCGAGGAAATGCAAGCCAGTCTCGGCATCGCGCGTAACATATTGGCCAACCGACTCGGTCGACTCGTGGAAAGCGAGATTCTTGAACGTCAGCCATGTCCTGATGATCGCCGCAAAATCGAATATAAGCTCACAACAAAAGGGGAATCGCTGCTGCCGACGATGATTGCGCTGCGCCAATGGGGTGAGCGGTGGGGTACCGGTGTGCCTTCCAATCCAGTCTTGTGTGACAGGCGTGACCGGCAGCCGGTTCAATCGGTTTGTGTCCATGCGCATGACGGGCGCCCGCTCGAGTGGCATGACCTGTTATGGGTCGATCAGAGCGATGTCGTTGCCGAAGCGGCCGAATAAGGGCTGCCGGTAGAGGCCGGTTGCAAGCAGATACAAAAAGGGCCCGCGCATCGCACGAGCCCTTTTTTGTTGGATTGCCCAGAAAGCGGATTAGCCTTCGTAGTCAGCCGCAACATTTGTGTTGCGGGGCGGTGCGGATGCCGTGAGGCGCAGCGCTTCGGCCGACTGGGACAACGAACCGATCTCATCAGGCGCTTCATCGTCGTCGATCTGAACACGCTGCAGGCTCTGTATCAAGGCTTCTTCGAGATGCTTGGGCTTAACCGTCTGCTCGGCGATCTCACGCAGGGCAACAACCGGGTTTTTATCGCGGTCACGATCAATAGTAAGCTCGGCGCCGCCCGAAACCTGCCGTGCGCGCTGTGCGGCGAGCAGGACGAGATCAAAACGGTTGGGAATCTTGTCGACACAATCTTCGACTGTAACGCGCGCCATGGCTTGTTCCAATTATCAGCAATACGGGAAAGGAGGCGAAATACGTCCGGAGGCGCAGATTGTCAAGAAATTCTCCGGCTTGCCGCATCGGCCCTTTGCAGCCTAGAGCCATGACTATGGCAGACCATGAACGGCCCGATTATCCCTTACCCGATGTTGACGGGCATCGATTTGAGCTTTTGTCGGAAGGACCGGAGCGACTTGATGCATTGGTTGCGCTGATCGACAGTGCCCGTGAAAGCATCAAACTGCTCTTTTACATCTTTCTTCAGGACGCAGCAGCGATCCGCGTGCGCGATGCCCTGGTTGCTGCCCATAAGCGGGGCGTGAAAGTGTCGCTGCTGGTTGATGGTTTCGGCAGTGCCAAGGCCAGCGATGCTTTTTTTGCGCCGCTTGCCGAGCGTGACTGTATCTTTTGTCGCTACGAACCCAAGCGCAGCCGCCGTTATCTTTTGCGCAACCACCAGAAAATGGCGATTGCCGATAACTGCAAGGCGATGATCGGTGGCTTCAATGTCGCGCAAGGCTATTTTGCCGCTTATCGCACTGAAGGATGGCGTGATCTGGGGCTGAAAGTTGAAGGGCCGGCCGCTGGTCGTCTTGCCGCCTATTTTGATGATGTCGTCCGCTGGTCAGGCAATCCCCATTCCCAAATGGAGGATTTGCGCAGCATCCTTTTGCGCCATCATGAGCAGGACGGCGATGTGCGGCTATTGTTCGGAGGTCCGACGCGCGAGTTGAGCCCCTGGGGCCAGACGCTGCGCAACGATCTCAACGGCGGGAGCATGATCGACGTTATCGCGGCCTATTTCGCACCCTATGCTCCGCAATTGCGGCCCATTCGCCGGGCTGGGAGGCTCGGGAGAGCCCGCGTGATCACGGCGGCGAAATCCGATAATAATGTGACGATAGCGGCGGCGCGCAACCGTTATCGCTATCTGCTGCCCGATGTCGAAGTGTACGAATATCAACCGATGATGCTGCACACCAAGCTCTATGTGGTCGACGACATCGTCTATATCGGTTCAGCCAATTTCGATGTCCGCAGCCTGTATCTGAATCTGGAAGTCATGCTCCGCATCCGGGATGCGGGTTTTGCCGATATGATCCGCCATTATGTCGACAATGAGATCGCCGATTGCATTCGCATCACGCCGGAAGACTATGCAAGCAGCCGGACCATCTGGACGCGAATCAAGGGGCGCCTGTCAT
>CAJQMX010000100.1 GCA_905479515.1 uncultured Parasphingopyxis sp. | reverse complement strand
TTGGAAAACAAAGCGCCGTGTGGCGAGATACTCAATCTCGTCGCATCAGTTCGCGGAGCCGTAAATGGTCTGACGGCAGAACTGATCGAGGATCATATCCGCGAGCATGTCTCAAATCCAGAAACGGACAGCGACATAGAGCGCGCCCAGGGCGCCGCGGATCTTATCCAAGTTGTCAGGACATATCTCAAATGATCGCTCCCGACAGCGTGATGCACAGCGATCACGAGCATGATCATATATTCTTAGGCGATAATCACGAACGCAACGAACGCCGGACGTGGTTTGTCATTGCGCTGACATCGATAATGATGGTTGTGGAGATCACCGCTGGGACCATCTTCGGATCAATGGCGTTGGTGGCCGATGGATGGCATATGTCCACCCATGCCGCCGCAATGCTCATTGCTGCATTAGCCTATATCTTTGCGCGCCGAAACGCCCGAAATCCGCGCTTTACGTTCGGAACCGGCAAGGTAGGCGATCTTGCCGCCTTCGCAAGTGCGATCATCCTGGCACTGGTGGCTCTGCTGATAGGTTGGGAAAGCCTCGTCAGACTAGCAAACCCGATTTCAATCAGCTTTCCCCAAGCGATTTTCGTCGCTGTTATAGGTCTCATCGTGAATCTTGTCAGCGCTTGGCTGTTACGTGAAGATCACGACCATCATCACGGGCATGGTCATCATGAACACGATCACCATCACCAGCACGAACATCATGGCCGGGACCAGAATCTGCGTGCGGCCTATCTTCATGTTCTGGCTGATGCACTGACCTCGGTTCTTGCGATTATCGCCCTTGTGGCGGGCAGCATGTATGGATGGATTTGGCTGGACCCGTTAATGGGTATTGTAGGAGCGCTCGTGATTGCACGATGGTCGTGGGGTCTGATGCGCGACACCGGCGCGACCATGTTGGATTATCGACGGCCTAATGATCCGATCGAAGCAAAAATCCGTTCGGTAGTCTTGGAGACAGGAGACCGGATCACCGATCTGCATGTCTGGCAGCTGGGCCCAGGTCATCATGCCGCTATTGTTGCCATCGTAACAGAGAATGCCCAAAGCCCTACAGCCTACCGTGACAGACTAGCCAAAGTCGCTGGACTTTCGCACATCACGGTAGAGGTGAGCCCGTTAGCGGCAGGTTGAAAGCGGTGCTGTTTGCCCAATGCGTAATGCTGGGATGTCAGATTTACGGTCTTCTGCCATCCACTGGGTCGCAAGAGGACAGCCGGAATTACTTGGCGCTGCCATTCTGCTCTGGGCCAATGTGGGCACCGATAAAATTTTTGTGATTCATGTCGCGAGTTGCAGTTTCACATCGGATTTCCATACTGATTGGACAAGCTGCGCACGCAAAGCATCGTTGTGTCGCAAATCACTGCCGCCCAACCGCAAGAGTTCGGGGACATGGGAAAGCCAGTGCAGCATGCACAGGAAGTCCTGTCATGATCGCAGTCGACCACGTCCCAATACACGAGATGTTATTACATGTAGTTCAATGATTTAGGTTGAGGGATGACAAGACGATTTTCTTCTCATATACAGCGCGCCGTGCCGAATGATCGATCCTCTCTTCGCAAATATTCCTTTAGACAAACAGTCGTTGGGTTGCTTGTGCTGATCGCTGTCGCATTCGGCGGCGCGGTGGAAGCCGTCGCTTGCAGTCCAGAAGTCGATGCATCGGTGTCAATCGCGTTCGTCCAAGATCAAGCCCCGGTGGAAGACGAAAATCAGTCGGGCGATCAACACGCGATTTGCGCCCACGGACACTGCCACCATGGGCAACAGGCCATGGTCGTGCCAATGAATGCTGCGCAGACGATAGCTGGTTCGATGCTTGTCTTGCTTTCCAATGATGCCGATCGGTCCGACACAGAGCCCAATCTCCTGAGACGCCCTCCACGCTTCTGATCAATGATGTTCGCGCTGCTGAAACAGCGTGTTTCTTTGTTGGTCAGGAGTTTTCTACATGTCAGTTTTATGCGCGTGTCGGCGCACCTTGTTGGGTGTGTTGTTCGCAATGGCCGTGGCATCAGCCGCGTCCGCTCAGGATGAATCGCTAACTTTGGCCGAAGCCCTGGAGCTGGCGGGGGCATCACCTTCGGTAGATGTGGCTCAAGCACAGGTTGATATTGCCCGCGGTAACCAGCAACAGGCTGGACTGCGGCCAAATCCGGAAATTTCCGTCGAGGTCGAGAATATCGCCGGGACCGGGGTGTTTCAGGGTTTTCAGTCCACCGAAACCACACTTGCGGTCGGTCAGCGCTTGGAGCTTGGCGGCAAGAGGCGAGCGCGCGTTAACGCAGCACGTGCCGAAACAGATGTCGCGGAGATCAGGGCGGAAATCGCCAGGGCAGATTTGACCCTTTCCGTGCGCGAACGATTCATTGACGCCGTTACGGCTAGGCAGCGGCTTCGCCTTGCCGAACAGGCGCTCGAGCGTTCACGAGAGCTAGCCCGCATAGCTAACGTCTTGGTTGAAGTAGGCCGCGATCCACCACTAAGAGCGCTGCGCGCGCAATCAAATCTCGGTGAAGCCGAAGCGGAAGTGACCCAAAGACGCGTCGAGGATGAAAATGCGCGGCGTTTGCTGGCAGCGCTTTGGGGCGACGCAAATCCGCCTACCTCGGTTGATGAAGCCTCGCTCTTGCTGAATACCAACAGCGCACCGCTTGAACCACTCTCCGTGCTGGCGATCCGGCTGGCCGATGCCGAACTCGAGGCAGCGGAAGCCGTTATTGGTCGCGAACGTTCGCTTCGAACACCCGACGTGACGCTATCGGCTGGTGTTCGCCGCAATGAGGAGGCCAATGCGCAAGGATTCGTTGCGGCTGCCTCGTTCGAACTGCCATTCGGTAATCGCAACCAAGGGGCAATTGCAGTTGCTCAAGCCGCTGCTAGATCGGCGCAGGCGCAACGGTCATTGCTTATGGTTGAATCGGTGCGAGCAATTGCAAGCTCGCGGGCGACATTGAGAGCCGCTGAAGATCGCGTCGATACGCTCGAAAACAGGACTGTTCCACAGGCTGAAGAAGCATTGCGGCTTGCCGATATCGGTTATCGCGCTGGGCGTTTCAGCCTGATCGAACTGCTTGACGCTACCGAAGCGCGCGATTCCGCGCTCAATGCACTCATCAATGCGAGAGAGGCGCGGGATACTGCCGCCGCAACCCTTCTTCGCGCGATTGCACAATGAAGGACATCAATCCGATGAACAGGACAAAAATCATCGGGGCAACGCTTATCGGTGCCCTGCTACTGGTCTTAGCTTTTGTATTTCTGCGGCCCGGCACCGATAGCGGACCGCCCACGGAAATATCCACCGAAAGCGAAGAGGGCCATTCTGAAGAAGAAGGCGTGATACGCCTGACCGACGAGCAAATCCGTACATCAGAGATTGACATCATTGCGCTGGAAGCCGGCTCGCTCGCTGCCGAGATCATCGCCCAGGGCAGCGTCGCTCCGTCACCTCAAGGGCAGGCCGTTCTCAGCGCCGGTGCTGAAGGCCGGGTGACTCGTATCAACAAGCGGTTGGGCGATGCCGTGCAAAGAGGCGATACGGTTGCAACGATTGAAAGCCGAGAGGCCGCCACGATCAGCTCGGACGTCGCTGCCGCAGCGTCGCGTGCGGAACTGGCTCGAACGCGCTTTGAGAGAGAACGCCGCCTATATGAAGAACGAGTGACCGCAAGAGCGGACCTCGATACGGCGCGAGCAGAACTCCAGCAGGCGACAGCCGAAGCCAATCGGGCCCGGCAATCTGCCGCTGCATCCAGCGTTACCGGTCGTTTTATCGCGGTCAGGTCACCGATCAGCGGCAGGGTAACGAGCGCGCCTGCTGTTCTTGGTTCCTATGTTACGCCGCAAGATGAGCTTTTCCGGATTTCCAATCCGAACGAGATTCAGATCGAAGTCGCAGTACCTGCCGAAGATGCCCGCAGGATAGCCTCTGGTGACATTGCGCGGGTGGAGACTCCAGAAGGCGAAATTGCTGCAAGAGTGCTTGCTGTGACGCCAGCGGCGAACTTGGAAAATCGTTCTGCAATCGTCGTGCTTTCGCCAGGCGCAAATGCTGGTTTGGTACCTGGCGAATATGTCCGAGCGCGCATCAGGACGCGATCCGAGGGAGCCGGTTCGTCGGCATTGGTAGTGCCCGCCGAAGCGGTGCAGTCGGTCGAAGGACGCGATGTCGTGTTCGTCCGCACGCCGACCGGCTTTCGCGCTCAGCCGGTCCGTACCGGCGCGCGCAGCGGTGACCGCATCGAGATCGTCGAGGGCATCGCAGCCGGAACGCACATTGCCGGCCGGAATGCCTTTCTCCTCAAGGCCGAACTCGGGCGCGGGGAAGCAGAACATTGATCAACATATTTGATTCGGAGCGACAGTCATGATCGCGCATCTCGTCGAACTCTCGGTTCGCAATCGTTATATAGTCGTGTTTCTCGTCGCCGCAGTCGCGGCCTTGGGCATATACAATCTGGTCAGGCTGCCGATCGATGCGGTGCCGGACATCACCAACAATCAGGTGCAAATCAATACGGTGGATCCGTCCTTGGCGCCGCTCGACATCGAACGGCTGGTGACATTTCCGGTCGAGACTTCGCTCGCCGGTATTCCGGGCTTGCAAACGACCCGTTCAATCTCGCGTAACGGCTTTTCGCAGGTCAGCGCGATATTTGATGACGACGTCGATATCTATTTCGCACGCCAGCAGGTGGCCGAGCGATTGACGACCGTTCGTGAGAACCTTCCCGACAGCGCCGAACCGGCTATGGGGCCGGTATCAACGGGTCTCGGCGAGGTCCTCATGTGGACCGTCAGCTATGCAGAACGAGAGGAGGGCGAGGCAAATGCCGGGCCAGGCTTGCAGCCTGACGGCTCTTATCTGACCCCGGAAGGCGAGAGGCTTACCGACGAAGTATCGCGTGCCGCCTATCTCAGAACCTTGCAGGATTGGGTTATCGGTCCGCAGATGCGGAACGTTCCGGGCGTCGCTGGTGTTGATTCGATCGGCGGCTATGCGCGCCAGTTCGTGGTGACGCCATCTCCCGCAGGATTGGCGTCCTACGGCATTGGCTTTGATGATCTATCGGAGGCGCTAGAAAGTACAAATCTCTCCGTAGGGGCCAATTTCGTTCAAAGGGGAGGCGAGGCGTTCCTAGTCCGCGCCGATGCCCGCATTCGTACAATCGACGAAATCGAGAATGCCATCATCGCCCGCCGCGAAGGCATTCCTGTCCGAGTCCGTGATGTCGCTACAGTTCAAAATGGGGGGGACCTGCGCACTGGCGCGGCAACAGAAAATGGCGAAGAAGTTGTCGTTGGAACCACCTTGATGCTGCTCGGTGAGAACAGCCGAGCGGTGGCGGCGGCATCCGGTGAACGTTTGGCGCAGATCGCTGAATCGATGCCACCGGATATTGAAGTCCAAGTCGTGCTCGATCGCTCGAAGCTAGTCAACGCTACGATCAGTACAGTCGAAAAGAATCTCACCGAAGGCGCTCTGCTCGTCATCGTCGCGCTGTTTCTTCTCCTCGGCAATTTCCGCGCCGCAATCATCACCGCGCTCGTGATTCCACTTTCATTCCTGATGATGGCCATTGGCATGAACCGGTTCGGTGTTTCAGGCAATTTGATGAGCCTCGGCGCGCTCGATTTTGGACTGATCGTCGATGGCAGTGTCATCATCGTCGAGAATTTCCTCCGCCGGATGGCGGGGCGGCAACATGAAGAGCGGCGGCTGCTCTCGCTCGACGAAAGGCTGGAGGAAGTCATTGCCTCGACGCGCGAGATGATCAGACCCTCTCTCTTTGGTCAGGCGATCATTCTGCTCGTCTTTGTGCCGCTGCTCACCTTTCAAGGGATCGAGGGTAAAACCTTCTCGCCGATGGCGATCACGGTCATGCTCGCTTTGGCTTCAGCCTTCATTCTTTCGCTGACGCTCGTGCCGGCGCTTCTCGCGCTGCTCATTCGCGGACGCGTTGCAGAGAAGGAAGTTCGGCCTGTGAGTTGGGCGAAAAGCAAATATGAGTCAGCACTGCGAAAGGCACTCGCTTTCCCGAAACGCACGGCGATCATTGGCTTTGCCATCTTCGCCTTCTCGCTGGGCGTATTCAATTTTGTCGGCAGCGAGTTCATGCCTCAACTCGATGAGCAGGATCTGTCGGTCCAAGCGATCCGGATTCCGTCGACCTCGCTCGACCAGTCGGTCGAGATGCAGCGGCAGATCGAACGGACTATCTCGCGTTTTCCGCAGGTCCGGTACATGTATTCGAAGACTGGCACGGCCGAAGTGGCAAGCGACCCTATGCCGCAGAATATATCTGACGCCTTTATCATTCTGCGTCCACGTGGTGATTGGCCCGACCCATCGCTTCCGAAGGCGGAACTGGTCGAACAGATGGAAGAGGCGCTTTCAGGGCTGATCGGCAATAATTTCGAGTTCAGCCAACCGATCGAAATGCGTTTCAACGAACTGATTGCCGGCGTACGCGGCGATGTCGCGGTCAAGGTCTTCGGCGACGATCTGGAACAGCTGACCGCTACCGCGAATCAGATTGCCCGAGTATTTTCGAACATCGAAGGTAGCGCTGATGTCCGGGTCGAGCAGACTGAAGGGTTTCCTACGCTCGACGTTCAATTTGATCGCTCGGCGATCGCCGCTCACGGTCTGACAGTAGACGAAGTCGCGGCGACAGTCAGCGCGGCGCTTGGCGGGATGGAGAGCGGGATCGTTTTCCAGGGTGACAGGCGGTTCGATATTGTCGTCCGGCTTCCAGGCGACGTGCGCGACGATCTCGATGCGATCGGTGCATTGCCTGTTGTTTTGCCCGAGAATGGCATGGGCCGAAGATCGTCGGTCCCGCTCCGTTCACTTGCGACTCTTTCAGAAGTCGAAGGACTCAACCAGATCAGCCGCGAAAATGGACAAAGACGGGTCGTCGTCCAGCTAAATGTACGCGGGCGGGACGTGGGTTCGCTGGTCGCCGAAGCCCGCGAGAATATCGATCAGCAAATCGATCTGCCACCCGGCGTGTTTCTGGAATGGGGCGGACAGTTTGAAAACCTTCAGGCAGCGCAGGCGCGGATCGGCCTGGTTGTGCCAATCATCGCTCTGATGATCTTCGGATTGCTGGTGATGGCGCTCGGCAATATCCGGATGGCGATTGCCGTGTTTACCACCGTGCCGCTGGGAATTGCGGGCGGCATATTCTCGCTCGCGCTCACAGGTTTGCCTTTCTCCATATCGGTTGCGGTGGGTTTTATCGTTTTGGCGGGCGTTGCTGTTCTGAATGGCCTCGTGATGATGACGAGTTTCCAGGGACGTCTTAATGACGGCATGGATCTCGATGAAGCGATTTTTGGCGGAGCTGTGGAACGCTTCCGTTCGGTACTGATGACCGCAATTGTTCCGTCGCTTGGGTTCGTTCCAATGGCGATCGCAACCGGGACAGGTGCGGAAGTCCAGAAACCACTGGCCATCGTGGTGATCGGCGGATTGATCACGGCGACGGCCCTGACGCTGTTCGTCCTTCCGGCCGTGACCAGACTGATACTTGGCCGTGAAGGTGAAGATTGGTCGGCGGGGTTCAAACGCCGGATGCCCAATTTGCCTAGCTTGCCATCATTCCGCTGGAAACCGCGGCACCAGTTATGAGGAATGAAATAGAGCCTGATGAAGAAACAGGAGGATCCAGATGATGATATCAAAGGATGCCATGCTGATGCGTATCTATACGGACGAATCGGCAATGCACGGCGATGACGAAGTCGTGGACGTTATCGTGGGACGAGCGCGAAAAACCGGGCTGGCTGGTGCCACGGTGCTTAGAGGCAGACTCGGGTTCGCGTCCGGATCGGCAGTCCATGAGCATCATTCGTTCGGTATCGGCGATAATCCGCCAATGGTGATCGAGCTTGTCGACACAGAAGAGCATCTTCGCGCTTTCGCAAATTTGCTCGATGATCTTCGCGGGATCGGCCTTGTCACGTTGGAAAAGGTCGAAGTGGTGACGACGGGTTTGGAAAAATTGTGAATGGCGGAATTGCATAGTTGCGGCAACCAAGTTGGCCGTAAGCCGTTGAATAGTGACCAATTGGGAATGGAGTGACTATGCTGCAAGCACAGGAAATAGCAGGAATACTTCAAATCAAGGCAAGCGGAACTCTTACCGAGCAAAATTACGATACCTTCGTACCGCTGTTTGAGCGGATCGCCGAGAAAAAGGCCGGGACGGTTCCGATGATGATCGAACTGGCTCCGGACTTTGAAGGATGGGATATTTCCGGCCTCTGGCGCGATATAAAATTCGATGTGCGGCACAAGGATCAATTTGGCCGGATCGCGATCATCGGCGACAAGAAATGGCAAGAATGGGGCACGAAGCTATTCGATCCGATTTTTCGCGCGGAGATGAGGTTCTTCGCACCCTCCAAACACAATGCCGCCGAAAGCTGGGTTCGTGACGGCGGCAGTGCCACATGAGCGGCGAAGGAGAACTCAATCTCGATTCGGTCGAGAAGCGCCGCATCTTATGGATCGTTCTATGGCTCAATGTGGCCATCGCGATAGGATTCTTCGCGGTTGGTTATTTCGCCGATTCCAACGCGCTGCTTGCAAACGGGCTCGACAATTCGTCGGATGCGATCGTCTATGCGCTGAGCCTGCTTGCGCTCGTTCGTTCCCGGACTTGGAAGCGCGGTGCCGCACGCTTTTCCGGCATCATGCTCCTCGTCTTCGCGGGCGGCGTCATTGCCGATGCCATCCGGCGCTTCGTGGAAGGGTCCGATCCCGGTGGTCTCATGATGATGGCGATGGCTGCGGTGGCCGCAGTGGTGAATCTGATCTGCCTGCGGTTGCTGCAAAAGATGAAGGCGAAGGACGTTAACCTGCGAGCCGCCACTACATTCAGCTTCAACGACTTCATCTCCAATGGCGGCATTATCATCGCCGGCATCGTTGTCATGCTGACCGGCGCGAACTGGCCCGATCTGGTGGTCGGAATCGCGGTTGCCGGTATCGCCCTGTATGGCGGTATCGACATCCTGCGCGATGCGCACATGGATATTCATGATGAACGCGGAGACACGCATTGAGCGCGGGACACGATCACGGTAGCGAACATATGAGCGATGCCCGCCTCTGGTGGGCGGTAACTGCGAATGTCCTGCTTACATTCGCGCAAATTGTTGGCGGGGTCATATCGGGGTCGTTGTCGCTCATAGCCGACGCGCTCCACAATTTCAGCGATGCCGCGTCGCTTGCGCTGGCGCTTTTTGCCCGAAAGATCGGG
>CAJQMX010000099.1 GCA_905479515.1 uncultured Parasphingopyxis sp. | reverse complement strand
AAACATCGATGCTGCTTTCGGTAAAGACGGCGCGGGCCTGCTGCGGGAGGTCGCTCCCCTGCGGCTCACGGCGTTCCAGCGCGGCCGGCGCAATAGCGGCGGGAAAGGTAGCGCGGATGCGATCGTCAGCGGCTTCGATATATGCGCCATATTGCGCATCCGCGATGACGACGAGGCGCTGGGCATCGTCCCCGCTATCGGCAATCATCCGCGCGCCCGTGCCGCCGACCATCGCAAAGATCAGCATAAACAGAGGCGCGAGGAGGAACATCAGAAAGGCTGGCGTGGCGACGGTCGCGATGAAATCGCGGCGTGCGATCACGGCGGCCTGGCGAAGATGATTGCTCATGCCGCCGCCTCCGTTTGGGATTCCAGCTCGTCCACGGTTTCCTCGCCCACCAGATTCACGAACACATCGTGCAGGCTGGGCCGTTCCAGCGAGAGCCCGGCAATGCCGTGCCCGCTTTCAAGCAGCATCGCGAGCAAAGCCTCCATGCCGCTTTCCGGCACATCGAAAACATAACCGCCATTTTCGCGCTCCGCATCGGCAGGCAGCAATGCGGCCAGCGCCTCGCCATTGTCGCGCGGCGTATAATGCGCCTGCATGGGCAGGGTCGCGCGCGCCTCATCGACGCTGCCTTCATAGCGCAGCTTGCCGCCAGCGATAATCGCCAGCCTGTCACACAGGCGCTCGGCATGGCCCATGACATGGGTGGAGAAAAGGATCGTCGCGCCGCGATCTCGCTCGCCGAGGATCAGCGCCTCGAGCCGCTCCTGATTGACCGGATCGAGACCCGAAAATGGCTCGTCGAGCACAATCAGCTCGGGCCGGTGCACGATTGAGCCGAGCAGTTGCACGAACTGCGCCATGCCTTTCGAAAGCTTCTTGATCTTGTCATTGGTTGCATGGCCAAGCCCGGCATCCGCGAGCAGCACATCCGCACGCGTGCGGCCCTCGGCCCAGGGCAGGCCCCTGAGCGCGCCCATGAATGCGATCGCTTCCCGCGCCTTCATACCGGGATAGAGACCGCGCTCCTCGGGCAGATAGCCAATCCGGTTGCTGACGCTGCGCGGATGCGTTGTGCCGAGAAGTTCGCGATGGCCGCTATCAGGATCGATTATGCCGAGCAGCATCCGCAAGGTTGTCGTCTTGCCCGCGCCATTGGGGCCGAGAACGCCGTAAATGCTGCCTTGCGGCACAGAAATATCAACGCCATCCACGGCGCGCTTGGCACCGAAATTCTTGACAAGAGCTGTGGCAGACAATGCGGGTTCGACAGTCATATCCGGGCCTTAACCGCCCGATGGTTAAGAGGCCACCAACAAAGTAGAAGGGGCATGATGACCACCGACACCCTCTCCACCCGCCTGAAGGCGCAGGCGCTGGCCGAAGGCTTTGCCGCCTGCGGCATTGCGCCTGCCGATGCCGCGCCCGAAACCGCTGCGCGGCTGCGGCAATGGCTGGCGGAAGGCGCGCATGGCGAGATGCTCTGGATGGAAAGCCGCGCCCATCACCGGGAACGCCCCAAAGCGCTCTGGCCGGAGGTAAATTCACTCATCATGCTCGGCATGAGCTACGCGCCGAAAGAAGATCCGATGCGGCTGGAAGGCGAGCCCGATATTGGACGCATCTCCGTTTATGCGCAGGGCAAGGATTATCACGATACCGTCAAAAAAGCGCTGAAACGCCTCGCCCGCTGGCTGATCGCCGAGGCGGCAAAGGATGGCGCGGAAGCCGACGTCAAAGTGTTCGTCGATACCGCGCCGGTAATGGAAAAACCCCTATCGGAAGCCGCCGGGATTGGCTGGCAGGGCAAGCACACAAACCTACTGAGCCGCGAGAACGGCAACTGGCTGTTCCTCGGCGCGATCTACACGACGCTGGATCTGGACGCCGATACACCGGCCACGGACCGCTGCGGTTCCTGCACCGCCTGCCAGACAGCCTGCCCGACCGACGCCTTCCCCGCACCCTATCGCTTGGACGCGCGGCGCTGCATCTCCTATCTCACCATTGAGCATAAAGGCCCGATCCCGCACGAATTTCGCGAGGCGATGGGCAACCGCATCTATGGCTGCGACGATTGCCTCGCCATCTGCCCATGGAACAAGTTTGCCGAACAGGCCCGCGCCAACAAGGCCTTCGCGCCGCGCGCGGAACTCGCCGCGCCGTATCTGGCCGACCTGCTGGCGCTCGACGATGCAGGGTTTCGCGCCATCTTCTCGGGTTCACCCATCAAGCGGATCGGGCGCAACCGGATGGTGCGCAACTGCCTGATTGCGGCAGGCAATAGCGGGGATGGGGCGTTGGTAGGGCCGGTGCAGGCACTGCTCGATGATCCGGATGAGGTTGTGCGGGAAGCAGCGGAATGGGCTGCTGTGCGCCTCGCCCGCTAACTCTTCGTTAGATCGGTTCCGCACTCTATGCACTTCTTCGACGGAATTTTGATGCGGTTCAAATTGTCATACCGCAAGAGCGGTCGGCGGCACTTTGGGCAGCGAAAAAAGAGTCGGACAATTATTTGCCTGAGCAAAATATAGCCCACGACGACACCGATTAGACCCGGAATCTCGAAACCGATCTGTATGCCAGCGTATACCAGCCCTCCGATAATCGGAATCGAAATATAGTGGCCCCAGAAAAGCCATTTCGCTTGACCATATTTGGTCATCGCTCCCCCTGTCAGCGCCTAGCCAGCGCCTCAACGCATCTCGCCCGGTCCACATCCTCTCCCGCTGCATTACGCGCATCGACATAGGTGACGACCGGCTCGCGCCCGCTGCTAGGAGGATAGAGATAGGTATCGAGGATGCAGCTTGCGCCCGCGAACTGCAATTTGCGCGCGCCGACCTCGCGGAAATCCTGGTCCGGATTGCCAAACAGGCGGGTCAGACCCGCAGCATCCTGCCCGATCACGC
>CAJQMX010000098.1 GCA_905479515.1 uncultured Parasphingopyxis sp. | reverse complement strand
GATGAAGTCTTCTGTCTGGCTTGCCTTCTGCTGGAAATCCCGCTCGACCGCCAGCTGCGTTTCAAGATCGTTGCCAAGACTCTCGTTCATGGCCTTCTTGATCAGCGCATACCCCGCGGTCGGCCCGGAGGCTAAGCGTTTTGCGAGCTCCTCTGCTGCGGGCATCAGCCCGTCGTCCGGATAGCTTTTCCAGATCAACCCCATCTTTTCGGCGTCTTCGGCCGGGAGTTTGTCCCCTAGCATGGCGAGGCCCATGGCCTTACCCGATCCCACGAGGCGCGGCAGAAAATAAGTGCTGCCGGCATCGGGTACGAGACCGATATGGCAAAAGGCCTGAAGAAAATAGGCGGACTTGGCGGCGAGCACAATGTCGCAGGCGAGGGCCAGGCTCATGCTGGCCCCGGCCGCGATACCATTGACCGCGGCAATAACAGGTTTGTCAAGCGCCCGGACAAAGAGGATCAGTGGATTATAGTTTTTCTCCAGTGTTTCTTCAGCATCCAGAGCCCCGCCCGACGCGCTGCTTGAAGATAGATCGGCGCCTGCGCCAAAGGCCCGGCCTTTGCCGGTGATCAGGACGGCGCGAACGTCATCGCCCTTCAATACCGGCATAATCGAGCGCAATTCCTCATGCATTTCGTCGCTGAAAGAATTCAGCTTGTCCGGCCGGTTCAGCGTGATTTTCGCGACTCCATCCTGGACATCGAACTTAATCGTAGCGTAGGTCATGGTTCCCGTACTTTCTTGTTTGTTGGTTTTCCGAAAGCTTGTTTGCCAGAGATTAATCGAATAATCAGGGGGATAACAGGATTTTTCTTCTATATTCAGAGGTGGCGTGAAGAAGAGCTTGAACGTTAAGCAGAAATCCGGCGGAAAGGACGAGAAGGAATAGAGCCTATATTTTAGCGCGAGAGCGCTGGCTCAGCGTGTTTCACACAATTGCGACCCGATTTTTTCGCAGAATACAGAGCCTGATCCGCTCGGTTGATAAATGTCATCACATTCTCTCGATTTGCATATGCTGTTACACCAAGTGACATTGTGATTTTACCAACTTCCTTCTTGGTGGAGCGCTTGATGAGCTTCTTCGCGGAAATTGCCATTCGCAGGTCATTTGCAATATTGACGGCTTCAGACAATTCAGTGTTAGGAAGAATGACGCTAAATTCTTCACCTCCATATCTCGCGGCGACAGCGCTACCGTCTATTCCCTTCGCCAATGTGCTCGCGACCAGTTTTATCACCTGATCTCCGAAGGTGTGACCATGTGTGTCATTGAAATCCTTGAAGTGGTCAATGTCGGCCATGATCAGGCACAGGTTTGCTTCTTTTTCTTGTGCTTCACTTACTTTCTTCGCAAGTTCCATATCGAAACTTTTGCGATTGGGAATTCCGGTAAGGGAATCGGTGTGGGCTTCCTGCTGAACAAATTGCAGCCGTCTTTTCAGGTCCGCTATTTCGCGGGACGCACTGTCGATGCCCTGTTGTAAGCTGATTGTATTGCCGGACATGGAATTAGTCTGGCTGACAATCTCGTCGATGATACCTTGCAGTTCTGCTCCGCTCAACTCTTCAACTTTTTCAGCAAAGCTATTCAGGTTTTCCCCATACGAAGAATAGTTAGCAGAGCTTTCGTTGAGATTACCCAACATTTCTTCCATGGATTTTTGAACCAACCGGCTCGTTTCCTGGACCGCTCTGCCTTCTTTTTCACGAGTGAAAAATTGTGCATAAAGGTCAAGGCCGATTTTGTCTGTATACTTTCCGTGTTTGGTAATTAGTTCATTAACAGCCCGCGTTAGATCCGGATTGGATTCCTGTATATACTCATACCAGATGGCATAATTATGAGGAGTTTGTCGGATCCCTCTTTCTTCCATCAGCGCCATTGCTTTTCTGGCATTGACGCGGACTTTTTCAAAATCATCTATCGGCAACAATTTTATCATCCCCCAATGACGAAATTTTTCCGAGACTGTACTGTGCAAATGCGGGTTTGTCAGTATACAAAGTCCATGAAATGGTAAAAAATTGTGGAAAATGAGAACTGTTGATATTATTAGGGAATTATCTTACAAATAATTGTAATTATTGTTTAATTATTCTATTAATACATGTATTACTATACGCCTAGATAATTATGCTTTACTTCCTCACTTTCGAGTAATGCCTGGCTCGAACCTTCCCAGACGATAGAGCCTTTCTCAATGATATAGTGGCGATCTGCGATGTCGGCGAGGGCGCGGATATTCTTGTCGATGACCAAGATAGCTTGCCCTTCCTTTTTTAAGCTGACGAGGCATTGCCAGATTTCCTGGCGAATGAGTGGTGCAAGCCCCTCCGTCGCTTCATCAAGCAGGAGAATATCCGGGTTGGTCATCAGTGCGCGGGCGACGGCTAGCATTTGCTGTTCTCCGCCGGAAAGCTGGCTTCCCATGCTATGCTTGCGTTCCTGAAGTTTGGGGAAAAGTGTCCAGATTGTCTCTAGTGTCCAACGGCTATTGCCGGAAGGGCCAGCATGCGCCGTTGCTATCAGATTTTCTTCAACATTCAGATTGGGCGATATCATCCGGCCTTCGGGTACCACCCCGATACCCATTCGGGCGATACGGTAAGGTGAAAGGGAGGTTATATCCTTGCCTCGGAACTTTATGACACCACTGCGCGCAGGTGTCAGCCCCATGATCGAGCGGATGGTCGTTGTTTTGCCCATGCCGTTCCGGCCCATCAGAGTAACGACTTCCCCTTCCTTTACTCTCAGGGACATTTCGAACAGAACCTGGCTCTGCCCGTAAAAGCTGTTGATGGCATTTACTTCGAGCATGGCTCAGCTTTCCTCCCCGAGATAGGCCTGACGGACTTCTTCGTTGTCACGGATCTCATCGGGTGTTCCTGTCGCAATTGCCCGACCATAGACAAGAACGCTAATTCTGTCAGCAAGGCTGAAAACCGCATCCATGTCATGTTCAATCAACAGGATGCTGTAACGTGATTTCAGCGCCGCGAGACGCTTGATCAGGCGCTCGCTGTCTTCTCCTGACATGCCGGCCATCGGCTCGTCCAGCAGTAGCATCTTTGGCTTCGTCGCCAGCGCGATAGCGATTTCAAGTTGCCGTTGCGCCCCGTGGCTCAGGCTGTAAACGGGCGTGTTGGCCTGCCCCTCCAGTTCCAGTTCCTGCAATATCTTGTGGGCCGGTTCGTTGAGTTTTTTGCTTTTTCCGACCATTTGCCAAAATTGAAAGGAATGTCCACTATGCGCCTGAACCGCTAGGCGAATATTTTCGAGAACCGTAAAATTCTGAAAGAGGGAGGTAATCTGGAACGACCGGGCAAGCCCGAGATGAGAGCGCTTCGGTTCCGACAGCCGGCGCAGGTTCCGTCCGCCAAAAATGATCTTTCCAGCGTCCGAAGAGATTTCTCCGGTCAGCTGCTTGATCAATGTGGTCTTTCCCGCGCCGTTGGGCCCGATAATGGCGTGCAGCTCCCCTTCGCGCACGGTGAGTGACAACTCATCCGTAGCCAGCAGTCCGTCGTAGCGCTTTACCAAATTCTCGACGATTAGAATATCATTCGCCGTCATGGGTCTTTCCTCGGCTGCGGGAGAAAGCTGTCAATGCCATTTCGGGCAAACAGCACGATCAGGATCAGAAGCGGGCCGAATATCAACTGCCAGTATTCGCCGACGTGAAGACCGCCAATTGTGAGTGGGATGGAGGAAAGCAACTCTTCCAGCATCAGAAAGGCGAGGGCGCCATAAAGTGGTCCGAACAGGCTGGCCATGCCGCCCAGCACAATCATGATGATAAGATCACCGGAACGGGTCCAATGCATCATATCGGGGCTGACAAAATCATTGAGGTTGGCCATCAGGAACCCCGCATACCCGGCGATCGTGCCAGCAATAACGAAGGCCGTCAGGCGGTATTTATAGGGTGAGAAACCAATGGCGCGCATTCTCGCCTCGTTCGATTTGGTGCCGCGAATGACATTGCCAAAGGGTGACTCGACAAGTCGGTGCATGAGGTAGAGCACCACAAGAAGCGACACAAATATCAGATAATAGAGACTCTTTTCATCATTCAGATCAATCAGGCCCAGCATGTCACTGCGTGAATAAATCGTCAGGCCGTCATCCGCGCCGTAGGTTTCCACGCCGACGGCACTGAAATACAGCATTTGGGAGAAGGCCATGGTGATCATGATGAAATAGACCCCCTTGGTGCGCAGCGAGATTGCGCCGGTGACCAATGCAAAGGCGGCGCTGGCGAAGATTGCCAGCGGGAAATGCAGCCATGCCGAGCCATATCCGTGATAGGCCGATATGCCAACGCAATAGGCTCCGATGCCGATGAACGCAGCGTGGCCGAACGAGATCATGCCGCCAAAACCGAGTATCAGATTCAAGCTGACGGCCGCTATGGCCAGGCACAGGATACGCGTGATGAAATCCAGCGAAACCAGTTGCAAGCGTACTCCGAGAAAGTGCGCTGTCAGCGGCACCAGCAGCAACATCGCCATGAAGACGATGGTGATGATGCGGCCGCTTGCCGATCCGAAAAACTGCGGGCCTTTCAAGTGATCGGTGAGTTGAGCCGACGTGGTATCAGTCATCTAACGCACCTTCGGTGGGAACAGGCCCTGCGGACGAAACGCCAGCACAGCAGCCATGATGATGTAAATCAGCATTGAGGAGATCGCCGGGCCCGCGGTTTCTGCAGCATTGACGGGAATGAACAGTTTCAGGATATCGTAAAGGAACGAACGACCCAGCGTATCGATCAAGCCAATCATCAATGCGCTGATAAAGGCGCCTTTCATGGAGCCGTTGCCGCCGACAATGATGACCACGAATGCGGTGATGATGATGTCATTGCCCATGCCGATAGTTGCTTCGGTGATCGGCGCAATCAGCATGCCGGCAATACCTGCCAGTGCAGCGCCCAGGGCAAATACCGCGGTAAACAGTGTCTTGATGTCTATGCCGAGGGCCGACACCATTGTCCGGTTGGAGGCTCCTGCCCGGATCAGCATGCCAAGACGCGTGCGTCCGATCAGCCAGTAAAGCCCGAACGCCACCAGCAGGCCGGTGCCGATAATCACCAGGCGGAACGTCGGAAAAATAATTCCCGGCAGTATCTCGACCTGACCCCGCAGGTAATCTGGCAGCGGGATGGCGATGCCTTCCGGGCCCCAGATCAGGTGCACAAGTGTATCAGCAATCAGAATGAAGCCGAAGGTTGCCAGCACATGATCAAGGTGATCGCGTTGATACAGGTGGCGAACCACCCCCATCTCCAGCGCCAGCCCGACCAGGGCCGTCAACGGAATCGCCAATAGCGCGGCCCAGACGAAGGACCCGGTCCAGAAGGTCAGCGTGGCGCAGAAAAATGCACCCACCATGTACAGTGAGCCGTGCGCCAGATTGACAAAATCCATGATGCCGAAAACCAGCGTCAGGCCAGCCGCCAGCAAGAACAGCAGGACGCCGAGCTGCAGCCCGTTCAGGAACTGAATCAGAAATAGTGTACTCATTGCCCCAACATACCCAGCCCGTATTTCAAACCGACAATTCCCCTGAACCTGCAGCAACACGGGTTCGCATGAACATCTGAAGGTGTCCCGGAATTGCAGGGATCGTCAGGTTTGTGATTTTCTGATTGTTACAACCAAAAACCATCCTGATCCAGATGCAATACCCTTGAACCATGACAATGGGGAGAAACCCGGTGTTCTCCCCTTGTCAATGATTGCAGCGAGCCGTCTCGGCTTATTTCGCCAATGGGCACTCGCCGACATATGGATCAACATGGTTTTCATAAACCGTC
>CAJQMX010000097.1 GCA_905479515.1 uncultured Parasphingopyxis sp. | reverse complement strand
GGAACAATGCTGCCGACCAGCGCGTGTTTGAGCTCTTGTCTGAGAAATTCCAGCTGTTCAACGGGGTGTTCGGCGCGAGCGACGACATCCTCGGCGCAATAGAATCGGGCGTCGATTTCGAGCGCCGCATCGCCGACATCTATCAGAATTGCCGCACCGAAGAGCAGATCGAAGCCGCCTTCGAAACGCTCCGCGCGGAGATGGATGAGCAGATCACCGCGACCATGGACAATACACGCCAGAAGCTACTCGAACATTTCGATGCCGAGGTGCATGACCGTCTGAAGATGAACATGGAGAAGGCCAGCGCCTATCTCGACCGCTACACGACATTGCTCTGGGCGCTGACCAAGCATGAGCTAGGCAAGCGGGCTAACTTCGATGACGGCCACCACACCTTCACGCTGAAACAGGCGATTGACGGCGTCGATGCGCCGACCGGCGGCTACTTCCTGCGCAAGGAAGGCCTCGAAGGCCACCGCTACCGCCTTGGCCATCCCCTTGCCCGGCATGTGCTGGAGCGCGCGGCGGGGCGCAGCCTCAACGGCGCATTCCTCACCCTCGACTATACCGGCTGGCCTGCCAAGGCAGCCGCGCTGGAGCCTTTTGTCGGCGCAAGCGGAACGGCCCTCGTTCACAAGCTGTCCGTGCGTGGTTCTGACGATCAAGACCATATCATTATCGTCGCCCGCGCCGACGATGGTCGAGCGCTGCCCGAGACGGCGGCGCGGCGGCTGTTCGATCTGCCCGTGAAAGCCGTCGCCTATCAGGCCGTCTCGACGCCGAGTGACATGCAGGCGGCGATCTCGAAAGCCGAAGAGGCGATCCTCGCCGATGTGCAGAAGCGCAAATCGGAATGGATGATCGAGGAATCGAAAAAACTTGAAGGCTGGGCCGATGATCTTGTCGCCCAGGCCGAGAAGGAACTCGTCGATGCGAAGAACCGCGAGCGTGACCTGAAGCGCGAGATGCGCGCCTCAAACGATCCGCAGCGCCAGCATCAGATTCAGACCGAAATCCACGAGATCGAAAAATCCAAACGCCGGCTTCGCCAGAATATCTTCGAAGTCGAGGACAAGATTTACGAGAAACGCGACGCCATGATCGCCGAAATCGAAGCCCGTCTTCAACAAACCATCGAACGCACCGCGCTGTTCGCCGTCCGCTGGACGGTGACCTGAATGCGGAAAGAGAGACCAGAATGACCCAGAACCAAAAGCAACGCACACGCCTCATTGGCCTTCTGAAAGAGCTGTTCCAGCTGGATCAGCCCGATCTCGATTTCGGGCTCTACCGGATCATGCACGCCAAGGCCGATCAGGTGTCGCGCTTTCTGGAAGACGACCTGCTGAAGATCATTCAGGACGCCTTTGGCGAGGCCGACGAGGCGAAACTTGCCGAAGCGCAGGCCGCGTATGAGGCCGCGAAGAAGCAGGCTGCCGATTATGGCGCGCCGGACCCGGATGCGACGCCGCCGGTCATAAAGGCCAAGGCGGCGCTGGATGCGGTGCGCAATGCGGAGACGCATGAAGGCGATGTCTATGACCATCTCTATCGCTTCTTCGAGCGCTATTACGATGCCGGGGATTTCATGTCGCGGCGCTATTTCGCGCGCGAGACCGACGGCAAGGCCGCGCCCTATGCCGTGCCCTATGATGGCCGCGAGGTCTATCTGCACTGGGCGAACCGCGACCAGTATTACATCAAGACGTCAGAATATCTGACCAATTTCACATTCGATCCGACCAAAGCGCCGGAGCATCCAAAGCTCGACACCGCCAAGCCCATGAAGGTGCATTGCCGCATCGTGTCGGCCAGCGAGGGCGAGCACAACAATGTCAAGGCGAGCGAACAAACTGAGCGCTTCTTCCTGATCCACGAGGCTGAGCCCGTGAAGCTGGAAACCGGCGAGACGGGCGAGCCCGAGCTGGTGCTGCAATTCGAATATCGCGCCGATCCGAAAAAGTCCGGCCAGTCCGGCACCTGGGCGAAGAAGCGGCTGGAGGAAGCCGCAGGCGCCATCAAGGCCGCCCTGCCGAAACTCGAAGGGGCGGAGAGCTTCACCGCCGCGCTGATGACGCCCGCGCCGACAGAGAAGCAGAAAGACCGCACGCTGCTGGAGAAGTATCTCGCGCAGTACACGGCGCGCAACACGATGGATTATTTCATCCATAAGGACCTTGGCGGGTTCCTGCGCCGCGAGCTCGATTTCTACATCAAGAACGAGATCATGCGCCTCGATGATATCGAGACGGCGGACGCCGCCCAGGTGGAAGCCTATCTGGCGCGCGTGAAAGTGCTGCGCCGCATTGCGCGCCATCTGATCGACTTCCTCGCCCAGCTGGAGGACTTCCAGAAAAAGCTCTGGCTGAAGAAGAAATTCGTCACCGACACGCAATATTGCATCACGCTCGACCGCATCCCGGAAGACTTCTACGCGGAGATCGCCGCCAATGAGGCCCAGCGCGAGGAATGGGTGCGCCTGTTCGCGATTGACGCGCTGGAGGGCTATTCAACGCCGCTGACGGTGGAATTCCTCAAGGCCAATGACAAGCTACTGATCGACACCGCCCTGTTCGGTGCGGATTTCCGGGATCGCGTGATTGCGGAGATGGAACGGCTGGATGCGCAAACGAACGGGTTGTTGTTCCATTCCGACAATTTCCAGGCGCTCAACCTAGTTTCTTCAAAATTGAATTCTGCGATCAAGTCGATCTATATCGATCCGCCGTACAACACAGATAGCAGTGCCATCCCATACAAAAACAGCTATCGCCATTCATCGTGGGGCACGATGATGCAGGATCGTGTTGGTGCAGCGTACACGCTGCTCAAGCCTGATGGCGCGATATTCGTTAGCATAGACAAGACCGAGCGTACCCTTTTGGAGCATGCACTGGACGGAGTGTTCGGCGGCGAAAACCACATCGAAGAGTTAATATGGACGCAAGCGACAGCCAACAGTCAGCTTCCCAACTATTCGACCAATCACGAATATGTCGAAGTTTATGCCCGAGACAGGAAGGCCGTCGAGGCTGACAAAGCTATGTTTAGAGAGCCAAAGCCTGGCTTTTCAGAAGTTATGGAACTCGTTGCGCGATTGAATCCAGAATATCCGTCTACGGTCTCGATTTCCGAAGCGCTCAAACAACTCTACAAAGAACACCAACAGGAATACCGCAAATCTGTTGAAGCAGCTGGTGAAACGTGGGACGACGCTGCGCAAAGGAAAGATCCTTGGCGAGGACTCTACCCCTATACGAATGCAGAGTATCGAGATGCTAACGGAGCTTTCGTAGACGAAGTTCACGCGAAGAGTGCTGCTGCCGATATATGGGTCTGGAGTGAGATCCCAACCGGAGCGCCCGCGTCGAAACAGTCTCCTACAACACGAGACCCGAACCATCACAACTATAGATTCTATAACCCGATACACCCGATAACGGGAAAGCCATGCCCGCACCCTCAAAGTGGCTGGAAGTTTCCACAGAAGCCTGATCCCAACAAACCCAACAGGCGGTCGTTTGAGTCACTTGAAGCAGACAAGCGGATAGCTTGGGGCGAGGACGAAAATAAGGTGGCGAGGACTAAGGGGTTTTTGCACGAGGTAGAAACCAATATTGGGACCAGCGTATTCTACGAATACAATGACGGTGAAGCCGAGTTGAACAACATGTTCGATCAGACTGGTTTGTTCCTATCTCCAAAAAGCTCGAAATTCGTGAAAAAATTTGTGGTCCAAACCACAAAACGCGACAGTTGGTTTGCTGACTTTTTTGGAGGAAGCGGCAGTTCTGCGCATGCGTTGATACAGGCGAACCGCGAGGATGACGGCTCGCGGCGTTTCTTAACCGTAGAGATGGGAAACTATTTCGACACGCTGACGAGGCCGAGGACACTAAAAGCAAGCTTCGCGAGTTCTTGGAAGACGGGCAAACCCGCATCCAGAGATGGTGTGTCAACGGCGCTTAAATATCTCCGCCTCGAATCCTATGAAGACGCGCTGAACAATCTCGCCCTGCGCCCCGCGCCAGACCTTCGCGCGGCGGGCGAGGCCTTCCGCCGCGACTATATGCTGAAATACTGGCTCGACTTCGAGACCAAGGGCAGCCCATCTCTTCTCAATATCCAGACCTTTGACGACCCGACCGATTATCGCCTGAACATCAAGACGCCGGGCACGGATGAATACACCGAACGCGCCGTTGATCTGGTTGAGACCTTCAACTGGCTGATCGGCCTGCATGTGGAGCATCTCGACCGCTGGCGCGGCTTTGACGCGAAATTCAAGCGCGAGCCCGATCGGGAGCTACCCAAGGACGAAACCACGCGCCTCATCCTCGATGGCAAGCTGACCGAAAGTGATGCCGGGAAATGGCGCTTCCGCAAGGTCGAGGGCTATACGCTGACCACGCCGGGCGATGACACGTCGCGCGAGAAGACGCTGGTGATCTGGCGCGTGCTGACCGGCAATCTCGAAGAAGACAATCTGATGCTCGACGAGTGGTTTCGCAAATACCGCCTCTCGACCCAGGACACCGAGTTTGACGTCATCTATGTGAATGGATCGAACAATCTGCCGAACCTGCGCCAGGAAGGCGAAAGCTGGAAAGTCCGCCTCCTCGAAGAAGCCTTCCACCAGGCCATGTGGGATGTGGAGGGTTAGGGATGGCGCGCGCACTGAAACCCAAACAGCTCCCCTTCGGCCACAAGCTCGTCCTCAATCAGTGGATTGTCAGCCTGTTCGGCTACGATCCTCTCTTGCAGCACAAGCACGGCCATAAGAGCCTCAAGCCCTTCAAGCCGTTTGCCGACATACTCTCGACCAAGGCAGACGGGCTCGATGCGGACAATTTGCACCGCTTCTACAAGCATCTTGATCTGGAACTGCAGGAAGGCGCGGCGATCACCAAGGCCGACCTGCTGCGCTATGAGCAGAACATTG
>CAJQMX010000096.1 GCA_905479515.1 uncultured Parasphingopyxis sp. | reverse complement strand
GGCTCCCAAATATATGGTGAAAATATCCGAGGCGTCCCACCACATAAATCCTGTGGCTCAGCCCCCCCATGGGTATGCCAACTAAGCTCGGGCATAAGGTCGCCAGCGGCAAACCTCACAAACCTGGCTCTATGATTCAGGATTACGGTACCCGATACCAGCCTCTCGAGATATATCGAAAAACGCGGCTGCTAAAGTTTTTGGGTGGGGTTCGATTTCATTTTTTCTAGCAGCTCGTCCAGTTGCTTCCGGTTTTGTTCTTGCTGCTTTCGAATGGTCGGTTCCATCTCAATAAATCGTTCGCCCAATCTGGTAAGTTCGGATTGGTCAAGTTCATCCCAATGTTTCGAGATATCAGGATGGGAGGCATGAAATCTACCCAGGCTCTTCCGAGCCTGATCCCAGCTTATTCGCTCTTGCACAGCATCAGCGGCAACTGCGCCGATAACTCCACGCTCTTGGTCTCTTATCTCTCTTTTTCTGGCTAACTGATCTTGAATCTTAGTTTCATATTCGCGTCCAGCACTAAATGCGCCAAACAGAGCTAAGGCACCGAAGGCAAACCACATTGGTTCTTCCATTTTCTACCTTTTTCCAGATATACTCGAACCCTCGCATTCACTGATAAGCTAGAGGCAGGGATATAGGTAACATTATCTGATTGTCAGCTTTCGAGAACAACTATACATAATGGCCTAACGGTCGTTACGCCGTATTGTATAGGAGAAGTTCATGTGCAAGGTAGTCGCCTATTACCGGGTCTCAACAGCAAGGCAGGGGCGCTCTGGTCTCGGGCTTGCAGCGCAACGCCAGTCCGTTGAGGCACTGTGTGGCGAGCGGGGCTGGGACATCCTGTCAGACTACACGGAGACCGAGAGCGGTAACCGTGCCGACCGTCCTGCGCTTGCAAAAGCACTGCATCGGGCAAAGGTAACGGGGGCGGTATTGGTTGTAGCAAAGCTGGATCGGTTGTCCCGCAACGTCGCCTTCCTTGCCACCCTCCAGGACAGCGGAGTCCGTTTCATCGCGGCTGATATGCCGGAAGCGAACGAATTGACCGTGCATATCATGGCCGCTGTTGCCCAAGCTGAGCGCCGGGCAATCTCCAGTCGCACTCGAGAAGCATTAGCCGCTGCGAAAGCCCGAGGTCAGACCTTGGGAAATCCTAACGGGGCAGCTGCCCTGCGGCGTGCTGCTAAGGGTAATAGCGCCAGCCTGAGAGCTATCAAAGCCAAAGCGGATACCGCCGCATTAGAGCTAGCCCCAGTTATTGAAGAGCTTCGAATGGAGGGGGCACGGTCACTCGGTCAACTCGCCACCGCATTAAATGAAGGGGGTTATCAAACGCCTCGTGGGGGGGGCTGGCACCCGTCATCGGTTCGCAACCTGCTCAGCAGGATAGCAGCGGCTGTATGATCTTCGAAAACCCGAGATGGTCTGATATTTTCTTTTTTCATTTTCTAATCAGTTATTTAGTTAATCCGTAGGTTACACCTCTGATGGAGTATTATATTTATAATCTTTCCCGCATTGACATTGCGCGGATAAGAGTATATTTATTTTCCGTATTAGGAGGCTACAATGATTACGAAGCACGCAGATGTCAGAATGCAACAAAGGGCGATCCCACCGCTAGCAGTTGAAGTTTTTGAACGTTTCGGAAGCTCGATGCGGCACGAAGGAGCGACGATCCTTTATATGGACAAGAAAGCCCGAAAACGTGTCGAAGAAGCATTCGGAGGCCCCCGATCCGTTCGCGTCATAGAGCGCTGGTTGGATCTCTATGTCTGCATCGAAGGCGGTAAGATCATCACTGTTGCCCCTCGAACTCAAAAACTGAAGCGTGATGTCAAACGTCGCCGACAGCCTCAACAAATCGACCGTTAAATGTAAGGGAATACCTAAGCTCATGGACTACAAACAAATAACTCGGATCAACCCGAAAACTGGCAATCTTGAACGCCCTTGGAGAAATCGAGATCATTTTTTCGTGCTCGGCGACCCTGCAATCGGTGCAGTTAAGCATCATGATGAAAACGCTGTAAAAGTGGACAATTATGGCGAGGCTCTGGAACTGGTCCAAAAGGGGCATTCGATCCGGATGGCAGACGGTAGATCGTCGCCATCACTAGTGACACCGCCCTCGCTGAGGATCGTCGATGAGCCCTACTCATGCCTCGACGATCTATGGACGTATACCATGCCGGAACTGCCTTTTTCCCGACAGGAACTGGAGAAAGACATCCGCCGTACATTAGTTGCAGAGGCCGCTGAAATCAGTTGCGTCGCCAACTCGGAAACTGCGCGGGCATTCATCGGCTTCGATTTTGATCTGGATTCTGCGGATGATCCCGACATTTCCGCCCGCATCGATCTCTCGCGTTTTAACTTTGCACGAGTTGTCTTCAATGCTTTCGAAAGCGCTTTCAGAACTGGGGCCGCGAAACTGATTAGCGATGAAGACATAGATGAGCTCGAAATCATGATTGGGGCATTGGTCGCAAGCCCCTGCCGTCGATTCTCGAGCCCCGTCGATCGCCGAATGAGCCCTCTACAGCAAACTATGCAGGCCGCCTATCTGCGATGGCAGATTGCGGAAGGGGTGTTTCTTATCGAAGACAAGCTTGACCAGAGTGCCGTCGCCAGTTTTTCAGCCTTAACCGGCATGACCGACCAAGCCGTGCGAAACTCGCTAAACAAACAAGGCATTAGCGCCGTGAAAGGTAAAATCGAGTATCGTGAGACCTTGCGGTGGTTAGAAAATCGCCGACAGTTTTTCCCTCTTCGAGAGGACGAGAGGCCGAACGCCCGGATTACTTGGGAAGCCATCCACTTCTTCAAAACACTCTCGGTGCCAAAGGCATTTGTAGCCGTCCGAGATCGATCAAATGCGCTCAAACCGGGGCCTGAGATGAACGTATCTGAAGCGCGCATTGCGGAACATGATGCGGCGGGAAGCATTCCGTCGCCGTCGGTGCTCCGTCAATATGCAAGAGACCTGGGGTTGAATATCGACACCTTTGTCATGCAGTTCAGCAAGCTCGCCAGAGCCAAGGCCAAATAGCGGAAAGGCCGCGCCTGAACCCTGTCCCTTTGGCTGCCTGCACTCAGAGCTGTGAGAATAGAACGCGTTTATAGATTAATATCGTTCATAATCTGATGCTTAAAGTGCACGTATATTCAATAAAGGCTATTCTGCGAGGGAATGCCAATCTGGTGAGTTGTAGATCAACTAAGGAATAAGAAGTATGAATCTCAAAGACATCTGCCCCGCCCCATGCTTGCCGTCCGCTCGCACTTTTAATATTCCCGGACCGGGCGCAACAGCAGATGATTTGTGTTTTGGCAACGATAGTGGCCGCCACTATTATGCAATACTACTCAACAATCACGTCCCCCAAGAACGCGGAAAGTTAAATCCTAAAGTTGCTATTGTAGGACTTTCTCCCGGTAGCAACCAAATCGAAGCTTTCGTCCAAGCCTATCGCCAAACGACCAATTATGGCGAAGCTTCAATTCAAGGTGCCTTTTCAGGATTGTCGCACGATATAATCGCCATGATCAGGGGACTTGGCCTCGCAGATAAACTCGGCATAGAGTTTCCTAAGCGGAATCTAGGACGGCATCCCGACGTCTATGTAACTTCCTTGGTCGCCTGCGCCTCACTTGCCTGTAATGGCAGCTCAAATGCGTTCGATTTGACTAAGCATCCGGCTGCGTCACGCTGTGCTTCAAATCGTTTCGTTGACGAGATGCTCAACCCAAACTTCGCGTCTATTCGTGCCGTTCTGCTACTAGGCAAGGATGCCGAAAAGGCCGTTGGACAACTGCGAACTGCATCTGGAAAAACCGTGAAGGCCAGTCTGGAGGATTCCGGGAAGCTCGTCCTCTCGCTACCGCATCCGAGCGGACAGAATAAAGAACTCGTTGATCTCGCCAGTTACGATAACAATTCATTTCCGAGTTTGGCGGAGTATGTCGAGACACGATGGAGCGAATATCGATCCAAACCGCCTAGGAAGGGGCGTGAAAAGCAAACTGAGCAATTCTACAAAGCCCGGCGTATAATATACTGGCAGTCGATTTCCAACCTTCGCCGCTCGATTGATATGCTCGAGGCAACTGCATGAGAAACTGTGAACGAACACGGCATCCCGGCATCAATGCAGCTCCCTATTGGCGACAACCGGTTTAGGTATGCGTAGGCTGTCTAGGACATCTGTCAGCTAGACGATCAAAGTGCCCCAAAAAGGTGTCCCAATGGGGCCCGACAACTCATCGTAAGACATTGATTAACAAAGACTTTTAATAAATGGTCGGGGAGAGAGGATTCGAACCTCCGGCCCCTGCCTCCCGAAGACAGTGCTCTACCTGGCTGAGCTACTCCCCGACCGATGTGTCCGGCCTGCGACTGTGCAGACCCACCGGGAGACAGACGCGCGTCTATACGGTTGCGATGTGCGGCTTTCAACCGCTGTTTCACTACTGCGGGATCAAAATCATGCAGACGGGATTATGTGTGGTCTGGCCGCTCCTCGCGAAAGCGGGTGCTCCATTCCTCGCTGACCATGTCTCGCAGGATATCCAGGTCGACCTCCGTGGTCAGAGCCTCCGGCACGGGCAGGTCCAGCAGCGTGCACACCGAACTGACGAAACCGGCCGGGTCAGCGCAGATATCCTCATAATAGACAATCGGCGCCGCCTTCCCGATCTGCGCGACAAAGTCCGCCAGATCCCGCTCATTGCGGTCAATGCGATCAAGGTTTCTGGCGATATGATCGCTGTCATAGTCGGACAGGGCGACCGGGCGGCCATCCTGTTGGTTTGAATGGAACTGACCGCTCAGCTCGGCCTTGGCCAGGGAAATGGCTTGCGCCACCCGGTCTCGTCGCCGGAGCAGAAGAAACTGGGTCCGCGCCAGTGTCTGATCGAGAAACCCCAAATGAGCCGCCGATGCCAGAACTGAAAAACCCGCTTTATAGCCGAAAGCCTGCGCCGTGCCGCGATGGCCGATCATCCATTGTGCTGCGCTATGCGAATCTGAAAGCGACCGGCGCTTGGCGATGGCAGCAAGCTGATCGGGCGCAAAATTCTCACCCACCTGATTGAAGAACGGCGTGTTTGCGAGCAGCCGCCCGGCATAGCTGCTGCCCGAGCGCGAGGCGAAGAGGATGGCGGCAATTTTGGGCGGCGCTTCAAGCGGGCGCGCGGGAACATCACCCAGCGCAGCGGCAATTGCTGCCATCCGCTCCGGGCCGATATAGCCTTCGATCAGCGCCAGTAAATCAGCCCGCGCCATTGGGCCTTGCAGGGATTTCGTCACGATGGCGGGCGGTCTACTCCGCCGCTTCGGCCATCTCAACCGTTTGCGGTCCGCGGATCAACCCGCCTGGGAATGCGCCGGTCATTGTGCCCTGTCGAAAGGTCACCTCACCAGACTTGATCGTCACGACATAGCCGACCGCCTTTTGCAGCAGGCGTTTGCCGCCGGCTGGCAGATCGAAGGCAAGCCAGGGCTTGCCGAGTGCGATAGTGTCCATATCGATCACGTTGATATCGGCGAGATAGCCGGGCGCGAGGACACCGCGATCGTCCAGCCCGTAAAGCCGCGCCGTATCATGGCATTGCCGCTTGATCGCATTTTCAAGAGTGATCCTGTTCCCACGCTTCCGGTCCCGCACCCAATGCTGGAGCATGAAGGTCGGTGAGGCGGCATCACAGATCGTGCCGCAATGCGCGCCGCCGTCAGACAGGGAATTCACCGTGTCATCGGCATGCTGGAGCGGCTCGAGAAAATCGAGATTGCCATCGGCATAGTTGAGGATCGGGAAATAGATAAAGCCCCGGCCCTCATCCTTCATCATCAGCTCATAGGCATAGTCCGCCGGATCGATGCCAGCCGCTGCGGCGCGCGCCAGGATCGTCGCATCCTGCGGCGGTTCATAATCGAAATCCTCGTCCATCTCGAAGAACATGCCCCAGCCATTGGCGATGATCATCAGCAGATCGAGAAGATCGCTTTCGGGATAGATGCTCTCTTCGGCGAGCAGCTTGGCCTTGAAGGCGGGATCCTTGAGCAGCGCAAGCGCCTCTTCCCAAGGCATCTCCTCAAGCGGGGCCCAGCTCGGCTTGAACTTGAACGGGTGGACCGTTCCCTGCCACGCCATAACGATGCCGTTACCGCGCAAGGCGATCTGCGCGACAATGTTTGCGCCATTGTCATTCTCTGCGCGCATCGATGCGATCTGCTCCTCAAGCGGCAGTTCCTTGGCGATCGACTGGAGCGCAGCGAAGGTTACGGGGAGCCCCGTCTCGCGAGACAATGCGCCCATCCATTCAAACTCATTCCATTCGCGCTTCAGGTCGCTCGCCATTTCGAAGACTCCGTAACCGACCCGGCCCATCGCCCGGCCGATCTCGACCAGTTCTTCCGCCGTGGCGGTCGTGCCCGGCACCAGTTCGCCATCGACAGATTTGTGGAGCACGGTGCGGCTCGTCGAAAAGCCAAGCGCACCGGCGCGCACGCCCTCCTCGACAATCCTGCCCATTGCGGCAATCTCGTCATCGGTCGGTACAACGCCCGGTTGCTCGCGATCGCCAAGCACATAGGCGCGCACCGCGCCGTGCGGCACATGCGTTGCGACATCAACCGTGCGGGGCATTTCTTCGAGCGCGTCGAGATACTCCGGAAACGTCTCCCAGTTCCAGCTCATCCCTTCGGCAAGCGCCGTGCCGGGAATATCCTCAACACCTTCCATCAATCCGATCAGCCAGTCATGGCGATCAGGCTTGGCAGGCGCAAAGCCGACGCCGCAATTGCCCATCACGACAGTGGTCACGCCGTGCCAGCTGGACGGCGCCATCTCCTGATCCCAGGTGGCCTGGCCATCATAATGGGTGTGGACGTCAACAAAGCCCGGCGTCACGACCTTGCCAGCCGCATCAATCTCTTCACGGCCCGGTTCGCTCACTTCGCCAATTTGCGTAATAACAGTGCCATCGACAGCGATATCCGCCGCAAAGGGCGCGCCTCCCAAACCATCGACAATCGTGCCGCCCCGAATAACCAGATCGTGCATCGAATCCTCTCCTTTACGTCTCCGTAAAGCGCTATAGCCTATTTTTGACCGCTCATCATCTTTTGAATGGTGGAGCAATGACGGGAAGCATGCACCCGCGGCTCAGGCGATCGGGTTACCTGCCGCTCCGGTACCGTTCCACCCATGCCTCGTTGATTTCGTCGCGCAGGATTTTTACCCCTACCTTGCCGTCAAAGCCGGGTGTCGGGGGAAGATCGAGATCCCGGCATACGGACTGGACGAAGCCCGCAGGGTCGGCACACATATCCTCATAATAGATGTGGCGATATTCTTTGCCGGTTTCCGCAAGAAATGTGCGTAGCGCATCATAGATCCGCTCGATGACCGCGATATGACTCGAAATTGCGTCGCGATCATACTGTTCGGCGCGGACTTCCTGGCGTATTGCCTGCGGAGAATGGAAGCGCCCGCTTAGCCGCGCGCGGAAGATCGACACCGCCTGGGCCACAATATCGCGACGCTCGAGCAGGAGGATTTTTGTGCGGTCAAAAGCGGCGTCAAGAAATCCCAGATGCCAAGCGCTGAACAATCCCGCCTCTCCGCATTTCACCCCGAAGGCGCGGGCCGTTCCGCGATTGCGTATCATCCATTGCAATGCCTCGCCGTCATCGGCCAAGCCTTGGTCCGTGCGAGCGCCAAGAAGCGCAGGCGGATTGAAAGATTCCGAAACCTGATCGAAATATGGCGTGTTCGCGAGCAACTGCCCTGCATAGGTGCTACCAACGCGCGACGCGAAAAGGATCATGAAAAGGTGATCCGGCAAATCCCCATAATCAACCGGCGCATCCGGCAGCACGAGCTTTTCCCGGACACCGTCTATGGACCCCTTGTGGAAGCAATTGTACAAATGCCAACCCATTGATCCCCTGAACGTATCATCGCTCATGGGGCGCTCGCTTCGACAGTGTCAAAGTGCGGTATTGTCACGAAAAGTCGCAGCATCAGTCCTTTCGCGCGGCAATCATCTCCTGGATCGCAACGAATTTTTCGCGCGGGCTCCCTTCGCGGGCACGATCGGTTTCGGCTTCCTCGATCTTTTTCCAGTCCCGGAATGTCACGACATCGACATTGCGCTCAGCGAGCAGCGCATCAAGGCCTGCGCGCCCTGCCTTCCCGCTGCCATCACCAATATCTTCCGCAATCAGATCGACCACAGAATAGCCGTCCGGGCGGTTGGTCCCGATTGTGCCTGTCGGCCCGCGCCGCGCCCAGCCGACGCAATAAAGGCCTGGCAATATCCGGCCCTCGTCATTGGCAAAGCGCCCCCGGCCATGTTCGAAGGGCACGCCTTCGATCGGCGGCGTGCGATAGCCAATGCATGTAACAACCATGGAGGCCGGGATCGTATAGGTTTCCCCCGTACTATGGCTACGCAAGTCGGCATCAAGCTCGGTACGCTCGACAACTACGGCTTCCACCGTGCCATCTCCCTCGATGCGAACCGGGGAAGCAAAGAAATCGAAATCGATCTCGATGCTTTTGTCCGCCCGGAACGATTCCGGAATCGCGGCAAATTCCCGCAGAAACGTAACCGATTTTCGCATGCCGGGTTCGAGCAGGGCATCAGCGCCTTCTTCGGGGAGATCGTCCGGGCTCACTCTTGGCGCAGCCCGTTCAAGCCGGCCAAGCTCGCCCAACTCCTTGGGTGTCATGGCTATCTGGTGCGGCCCTCGCCGACCGAGCAGGGTGATGTGCTGGGTGCGGGCCTGTTCGAGCTGTTCATAGGCATGCTGCACAATATCTGAGCCGGCAAATTCGTCCGGCGTTTTTGACAGGACCCGAGCCACATCCAGAGCAACATTGCCGTTGCCGATGACCACGACATGACTTCCATCCAGCGGCGGATCGATCTCGGCAAAATCAGGATGCCCGTTATACCAGCCGACAAACGCCGCGCTGCCAAACACTCCGAGAAGATCAGCACCCGGGATATCAAGCTCTCGATCAAGGGGCGCGCCGGTCGCAAGGATCACCGCATCGTAAAGCGTCTGAAGTTCTTCGATGCTGATTTGCTCGCCAACGGTCAGGTTGCCGACAAATCGCACATTTTCACTCAGCGCGACCTTCTCATACCGCCGGGCAACATTTTTGATCGACTGATGATCGGGCGCAACGCCAAAGCGGATCAGCCCATAAGGCACGGGAAGCCGGTCGATCATGTCGACACACACATCGTCTCCGAATAGCTTCTGCGCGGCTTCCGCCGAATAATAGCCTGCCGGCCCGGAGCCGATAATCGCGATATGGCGCATCCGCGCTCCCCCTCCGCTTATGATCTGCTGGGATGCTAACGGGCTGTGCGGGTGAGGCAAGCAAAAGGGGCACAAAAGCTGTTGGCTGCATGCCGCATTTTCATCCAGCAGTCCTTTCAAGCCAGTTTCCATGGACAGGATGTGCCAACCAGCCCTGGGGCGCGCCAAAAGCAGGCGATACCGACCGGATTACTGACAGAAACAGTGACCGTGATCACGGTCTGTTAAGATCAGGCAGGGCAGTATCATGTCAGGCGAAATCTTGATTTTCAGAGATATGACAGTTAGTTTGTTCAATCGCCCGGAGGAAGAAAAATGCATAAGATTCAACGCAAATCGAGCCTTTTGGTCGGCGCGCTTATGATTGCCCTTATCGCGCAACCGGCATCAGCCTTCCAATTTGGCGGGATATTGGGCGGTCGCTCGTCCAGTTCCAGCGACAGCACAGACAATTGCAACACTACGGGTCAATCCGCAGGTCGCTCGATATTGAGCGGTGTGCTGGGCGGTGCCGCCCGCTCGCTAGGTATCCCGACATTCGTGCCGATGGCCCAGTTTTCCGATACTCTGGCCACTGAAATTGCCTGCCGCCTCGACGAGGAAGAGCAAGAAAAAGCCGCCGATGCGACCATAGAAGCGACGCGCGGCGGTGAAGTGGGCTCCACGGCAACATGGACCAGCGAGACACGCCGCGGTGTAAGCGGATCTTCAACCGTAACCGGGCGTACCCAGCGGGCTGGCGGTAACGATTGCCTACAGGTAACAGATGTCGTTATTGTCGATGGCGAGGAAACCACTGTTCCAAAGACGATGTGCCGCGTACCCCCTCAAACACGCTATGTATTGGCTGCTTAACCTATGAATCGAATTCGGACCCTCTGCGTGATCGGCGCGTCAATGCTGTTCGCCAGCGCTGCATCGGAAGCGCAAAGGGATCCCGCGAACCCCACCTGCCCGGCCCAGCCAAACTGGGCTGCCAACCAGATCATGGAACTGACACCGCTTGATCGCGGCGAATACCGGGTCCTGCTGGCGGAAGGCATGATTACCCCGGGGCTTGCCAACCGGCTGCGCGATGCTCTCGATGCCGATGATACGATTGCCGAAATCTGGTTCCGGTCGCCCGGCGGCGATGCCTATGCCGGGAATGAGGCTGGCCGGATGCTGCGCACCAACTATCCGGGGATCGTAACCCGCATTCCCGCAGGCTGGGCCTGTTTCTCGGCCTGCAATTTCGTCTTCATGGGCGGGCAGTTGCGCGTTGTGGAGCCTGAGGGCCAGTTCATGGTCCATATGTTCACCCATACCGGCAACCGCGATGCCGTTCGGCAAGAGGTTGAAGGCGGCACAGACAGCGCCATCGATTTCATCGCTGATATCGAGCAATCGAGCGCCCAGCTTGCAACCGAGGATAACGACTTCCTGATCCGCATGGGCGTTTCGCGCCGGCTGCTCCGCGAAGTCATGTATGCGACCCAGGCAGTCGGCCAGGGCGAGACACGGCGCTGCCTGACCCAGGACGAAGCGTACGAATATAATGTCGCGAACATCCGCGAATAGCCACTATCCCTGAATGCTGGCCCTGAATACTGGTCCTGAATCATCGAGGTGGGCGGGCCGGTAACCGGGCACCGGGTTTCGGGAAATAGGCTTGCGCCATCTGATCCAAGACATCACTGGTTTCATCGCGGCCCTTCGCTTCGGCAGAGGCAAAAAATGGATCGCGATAGATATCCCGGTGAACGGAAAGAGGATCAAGAGAGATGCAGGATTTTTCAGGCAAAATAGCGGTTGTAACAGGCGGTGGATCGGGCATCGGCCGCGAACTGGTTCTGCAGCTTGTTGCCGAGGGATGCTCGGTTGCGATGTGCGACATTGGCGATGAAGACATGGCCGAAACGACACGCCTCGCCGAAGCAGAGGCCACACAGGGCGCAAAGATCATCTCCTTCCATGCCGATGTCGGCAATGAAGAGCAGGTCAACGCGTTTCGCGACCATGTATTGGCCGAAACTGGTGAGGATCACATCCATCTTCTCTTCAACAATGCCGGCGTTTCTGGCGGCGCGAGTTTTGTCGCGGGTGACCGGGGCCAGTGGGAACGGACTTTCAATGTCTGCTGGAACGGGGTCTATTATAATGCCCGCGCCTTCATGCCGTTGCTGGTGAAAGCCAAAGAGGGGCATATCATCAATGTCAGCTCTGCCAATGGCTTCTGGGCGAGTATCAGTCCAGACACCCCGCACACTGCGTACAGCGCAGCCAAATTCGCAGTAAAGGGCTTTACCGAGGCACTGCTCACCGATCTTGCGATCAATGCGCCCCATGTGAAGGCCAGCGTCGTCATGCCCGGCCATATCGGAACGTCGATCGGTCTCAATTCCATGCGCGAACATGGCGCGGACGATCTTCTGGCCCCCAACGAGACCGCGGAGGAAAGACGGCAGCGGATGGAGAATTTCCGCAATAACGGCCTGCATGCGGCAGACGCGGCGAA
>CAJQMX010000095.1 GCA_905479515.1 uncultured Parasphingopyxis sp. | reverse complement strand
GCCGCAAGGGCACGGGCAAGAAGCTGACGGTGAAAGGCGCGACCGCCAACAATCTGCAGTCGATCAGCGCCTCCATCCCGCTCGGCACCTTCACCTGCGTCACGGGGCTTTCGGGCTCCGGCAAGTCCACCTTCACGATAGACACGCTCTACGCCGCCGCCGCGCGTACATTGAACGGCGCGCGCATGGTCGCGGGCAAGCATGAGAAGGTCGAGGGCCTCGAATATCTCGACAAGGTCATCGATATCGATCAGTCGCCGATCGGCCGCACGCCCCGCTCCAACCCCGCGACATATACCGGCGCCTTCACCGCGATCCGCGATTGGTTCGCCGGCCTGCCAGAGGCGCAGGCGCGCGGCTACAAGCCCGGGCGCTTCAGCTTCAACGTCAAGGGCGGCCGCTGTGAGGCGTGTCAGGGTGATGGCGTGCTCAAGATCGAAATGCACTTCCTCCCCGATGTCTATGTCACCTGCGATGTCTGCCACGGCGCGCGCTATAACCGCGAAACCCTGGAGGTGAAGTTCAAGGGCAAGAGCATCGCCGATGTCCTCGCCATGACGGTTGAGGATGCGCATGTCTTCTTCAAGGCCGTCCCGCCGATCCGCGATCGGATGGCGATGCTGGAGCGCGTCGGCCTTGGCTATGTCCAGGTCGGCCAGCAGGCGACGACGCTATCGGGCGGTGAGGCGCAGCGGGTGAAACTCTCCAAGGAACTCTCCAAACGCGCCACCGGCCAGACGCTCTACATCCTTGATGAGCCAACCACCGGCCTGCATTTTGAGGATGTCCGCAAGCTGCTGGAGGTGCTTCACGCGCTTGTCGAACAGGGCAATACCGTGGTGGTGATCGAGCATAACCTCGATGTCATCAAGACGGCGGACTGGATCCTCGATCTCGGCCCCGAAGGCGGTGACAAAGGCGGGGAGATCGTCGCGCAGGGCACGCCCGAACAGGTCGCCAGGACCAAGGGCAGTTTTACGGGCGGGTACCTCAAGGATATGCTCGCGAAATGAGTATTTACCGCCCTGAATTTGAGGCGGGGTTAAGGCTTCTGGCGCAGGTCAGCGAGGCTATGGCGAATTGCGGTCTATCCCGACCGGTGCTGGTCGGCGGCGCGGCTGTCGAAATTTACTCGAACAGCGCGATCATGACCGGCGACTACGATATTGTGGTTGCTGGCCAACAGGGTTTTGAGGACGTGCTGATTGCGCATGGCTTTATCCGCCCATCCGGCCCGGGCAAGGCGACGCGCGGCTGGATCCATCCTGAACTACAACTTGGCTTCGAAGCGGTCGGGGCAACCCTGCTGGACGGCAATGCGGATCGCGACCGGATCATGGAATTGGATTTGGGCGCTGATGGCAAGATATTGGTCATCGGCGTTGAGGATATGATCGCGGACCGGATGGGCCAATATGCCTCCGGTTCCGCACCAGAGATGCGCGAACAGGCGGAAAAGCTCTTCAAACTTTATAAAGATGCGGACCTGCACTATATGGAAACCCGCATCAGGCAGGAAACCGCAGGCGATTATGGCGTCGAAGATATCAAAGGCTGACCCTCTCACGCTCGACGCGTTCGGGCGCGATGTCGCACGCCGCCGAACTGCCTCGGGCATCACAGACCTTCCCGCAAATAGCGGCAAGCGCCGTACGAAGAGCAAAAAAGCGTTGCTGGAGGCCATCCGGCAAGGTGGAGAGAAGCGGTAGGATTGGCTAATTGGTGCACTGTCACCCCAATCCCTATTTGAAGGATATGCTTGCGAAATAGATAGGCTGGGGGAGGCGATAATGCGGGGGAGTTTGGAGCGATGAACCGGGGCAAGATATTCGGCTGGATGATCGGCATCAGCCTGTTTCTCGGCGTGATGATCGGCTGGGTCGGGCCGCTTGCCTTTCCGCCCATCGCCCAGGTCGCCCAGCCCTTTGTCTGCCCCGGCGGAGAGCTGTCTCAGGATGTGATCCGCACCGAATCGGTGGACGAGGTCGCCTATAACAGCGCCTTTCAATGCTATGCGGCAGATGGCGAAACGGCAGAGGATGTCACCGGCCCCGCCATCCTGACCGCGATTGGCATCTACAGCCTGATCGCGTTCGTGCTGCTGTTTGGCCTCGGCCTGCGCGCGCTGCTCTCACAAACGGCGCGGATGCGCGATGCGCTCGCCCGGATAGACGCGCCCGGCGTGGTGATGGACGGCAAGACGATCAATATGCGCGGCGCCACCCTCGAAACCAAATTGGAGGTCCTCGCCACCCTGCGCACCCAGGGGCTGATCAATGAGGCGAATTACGAGCGGCTGGTCGCCGAGGCCTGGGCTAAGGGGTAGGGGTGGGGTTTATAAATGGGTATTTGAAGGAGAGCGTTGAGCGCCTGATTCCGTGCTTTCCGTGCCATGTTTGACTTTGTTGATGAGTTATCAGTATCAGTATCAGTATCAGTATCAGTATAACCGAACTAACAACGCAAAAAATAACAAAATCGGCACAATCTATGTTCAATTTTGGCAAAACTCGTAAGGTAAAATGCCTAGATGGGACTAGTCGCTACGTGGCGAAGCGCATCGCAGATGCAATTCCGTTAGAATTGAAAAATCGAGAGTCGAACGGAAACCTTCAGATGAGGGTGCCAGAAGCGACCGTATCGGGCGGAGTGAATCTCAAAAGCTCGATTGGTGCGATTGTGTTTGCGATTAATGAACGAAATGCAAGCCAAGTAATAGACTTTCAGATGGCTTATTCAGTGTATCAAAACGATCCTTGCGGTGAAAATGATTTTCTAAAACGGCAAGTAGAAAAGATCAGAGACGAAAGAAATTTTCTTTCGAAACTTGAAATAAGGGCAAATACACTAATAGAAATGCTGAAGAACAATCCTGATAATGGCGATCGGATCATTCCTTATTGCGAGTCCATAATGGCCGATCTTGACATTCCATCGCCACGGTCATCTCAGAACGCAATTGACGAAGCGCGCGCAAATGCCACGGAAATGATTCAAGGGCCGAAATAATGACTACCGTTATTACGCTAGCTAGCGCAAAAGGAGGGTCGGGCAAAACGACCATTGCGGCATCCATCGCAAACGTTTTGGCGCAGATGGGGCAAAAGTGCCTTTTGGTAGACTGCGATGAGGCTACTAATGGCCTAACGCTTCTGTACATCGATGAAGTAAACTCTTTTCCTGCCCGTGAGGCCACAACTAAAGCGCAATGCGGCGGAAGTTTGGATTTAGACAATTCGATTATACCGAGTTTTGTCAGAATTTCAAAGAACATTGATCTTTGGCCTGCTGCTTTTATCTTCGATCGACGTAAAGAGCTAGATGCAAAACTGTTTTACGAACATTTGCATGCAACTAAAAATTTGTTTTTTAACGAGTATGATACAGTAATACTCGATGCACAGGCTGGAAGCGAAGATTTGTCTTTCGTAGCAATGGATAAAACAATTTCCGATTTTGTGGTAATTGTATCTGAGTATGATCCTATGTCTGCAGCTGGTGTGGAAAGGCTCAAGGGCCTGTCACCGGATAATTTGTCTTATGATAGAACATGGATTTTACTCAACAAGTTGCTGCCAGAATTTGTCGAGAAGTTTTCAGAGTTTCTGTCTGTTTCGCATTATCTTCCACCGTTGCCGTGGACTGCTGAAGTAGTAAGAGCATATTCGCGTCGTCAACTTGCGCTCAATTTTGACAAAGGGAGCGAGTATACTATGGCGATGCTGCAGCTAATCAGGAGCTTGCCAATTGATGGTATGGATAAAATGGTCGAGCTATGGCTTGAAAATAAGGCAGAAACTCTAAAGCAACCGATAGAAGTCCAAATTGGCGACACCTATGATATTGTAAGATCTTTAAATAGAGAGATTGATTTAACGAAAAGAAGATCGAGCAAAATCAGGCTATTGATAACATCTGCATCTATTGCAATTAGTGCTGCTGCATTATGGTTGTCTTATTTATCCGCTAATAAAGGTGAATCATTATTAGCGATCGGCGAAGATAGGGCTTATACAGCGCTAGTCACTTTAATCATAGTATTAGCTATGGCGCCGTTAATTGCATCTATTATTAGTTCAAACGGTCTAGTCCGTTTAATAAAAAAAATGCTGGGACTTCCTGTTTACGGAGGTGATCAACGCACAGAGATTGATATCTTGGAGGCACAGCTTAGCGCACATCTTGAGCGCCTTCGAGAACTAGAGTTTCTAAAGTCTGCATCTGCTACTGAATTGTTATCAGGGAATGTAAGGCGGGGGAAACGTGATTCGCATTAGGTCCTGAATGTTATTGAAACTGAATTACAGCGACAGAGCACTAAATAGGTAGTCATTGATTTTCGTTAGCTATCACAACACCCTATTTCCTTGAAATGTAGGAGATCATCTGACTTATCCTGTTAGATGACCCATTCAGAAAACCCGCAAAGCCCTGAAGCCGTTGCTTCTTCCTCCACCGATTGTCATTCCCGCGCAGGCGGGAATCTAGAGCCTCGTGCGACAGCATGTGCTGCCCTGGATTCCCGCCTGCGCGGGAATGACGTGGTGGGTGAGGATGAATCCCTTCCCGCGCACAGCGCCGCTGTCCGTCAGAGCTGGACACCGCCCCGGATGCGCTATTTCCTTGGTCGGCTGGCCGATACCGGCAATGTGCTGGGCGTGTGCCGGGAGATGGGGCTGTCGCGCCAGTCGGTCTATGCCTTGCGGGCGCGCGATGCGGCTTTTGCGCGGGCGTGGCAGGGGGCGGAGCTGCGCCACCGGGATGCGCTGGTCGGCCTGTGCCTGGAGCGGGCGACGGTCGGTGTGACCGAGGAGATTGTCGTCGATGGCCAGCTGGTCGAGCGGACCAGGCCCGATGGCGCGATGCTGCGCCATATGCTCGCCCGGGCGGACCGGCGCTGTGACGAAGGCTGGCCCAGCGCCCGGCCCGCGCAGCAATCCGAACTCCATTTTGAGGCTCTGCTCGATTGTATCGATCCTGATGCGGAATGTGCGGCGGAGGTGCCACCCGATCGCAAGGCGCTGCTCGCCGAGATCGAGGCCAGCGCGAATATGAACTGGAAGCGGGACTGGATCGCCGAGACCGACCCCGCGCCCGAATTTGGCCCCGGCATGCGCATCGGGCGGGCGCCAGCGCCGCGCGGCTATGCCAGTGACGATGAGGCGATCGAGGCGCTGGGGGCCTATCGGCGGATCATGGCGACGCCGCCGGAGAAGATCGACATTTCCGATCTCGATCCGGCTGAGATGGATGACTGGACCGAGGAGCAATGGCTGCGTGCCCAGCGCAGCGATGCGTTCGATTTCGTGTATGAAGACGAGGTGGCTCCGCGCGAGGGGGACGCGTGCAAGGCGCAGGGCGCCCATCCCGAAAGAAAGGACAGGAAGGGGGAGGAAGACCCCTGACCCCCCTCTCGCCAGATAGTGTCAAGGAGTGTCAACGAGTGTCAACTTGGGCGGTGCTTCATACTGTTAGCCCTGAGCCTGTCGATGGGCGTTTCTCCGCCGATAGACGTACTTCGACAAGCGCAGCACTAATGGGTTCAGGATGTGCGGTTTTTTGCCAGACTCGACATGGCGGTCGAGCGCCGCTCCGGGCCGCGAAATCGGTTTAGCTGCGTCCGGGTTTGCGGTAATCGGGCTTGCCGCCATCATCGTCCGGATAGTCGTCAGGCTTTACGGTCGAAACGTTGGGGCGGTCCTCAACGGGTTCTTTGCCGCCCACTTTCTTGCGGGTTTCGGGGCTGTTTTTGTCGCTTTTGCCGGTCATCGGGTCGGGCCTCCTTTCGGGGATACTGATGCTGTGGGTGTCGGCAATTCAGCGCGCGAAACGGCGGAAAGTTCCGCTTTGCCCGGTCTGCGGCGCGTTCATCTTCGCCTAACCACGGTTCCCATTGCGCTTATCCACAACCGCGCCTATATGATGCGCACTGTCGATGTCGCACGTAGCGGCGGACTATGGCGCCTGGCGCCCTCTTTTCCCTTACTACACCGCTTTCAAACGCAGGCCGCGTCCGGCATTCGGGCGGGGCTCATGCCCCGATTGGGGTCAATTAAGGAATACAGATATGCCTACAGGCAAAGTAAAATTTTTCAATGAACAAAAGGGCTTCGGCTTTATCGAACCTGAAGATGGCGGCACGGACGCTTTTGTTCACGTAACGGCAGTTGAAGCCGCTGGCATGAACACGCTGCGTGAAGGCGATCGCGTCAATTATGAGCTCGAAGAGAGCAAGAATGGCAAAATGGCTGCGACGAATCTTTCCGCCGCCTAACGCTTTCTAAGCGAACGGAAAAGGGGCGCGTCCGCAAGGATGCCGCCCCTTTTTTTGTCGGAAAGTCCTGACCGATGAAGCATCTGGCAAAACACGCCCCCCAATAACCCGGTCACTGACAAGCATTGCACTTATCCACAGGCAGGCGTATATGGGCGGCACTGCCGATGTCGCACGTAGCGACGGACTAAGGCGTCCAGCGCCCTCTTTTCCCTCAATACTTCAGCATACAGAAGCAGGCCGTGTCCGGTGTTCGGGCGCGGCTCACATACCCGGTAACGGGCCCGAAATAAGGGAATAAGAATATGCCTATTGGCAAAGTAAAATTTTTCAACGAGCAAAAAGGCTATGGCTTTATTGAGCCAGAAGAAGGCGGCGGGGACGCATTTGTCCACATGACCGCTGTTCAGGCTGCCGGCATGTCGACGCTCAAGGAAAACCAGCGCGTGTCTTATGAGCTCGAAGAGAGCCGTAACGGCAAGATGGCTGCAACGAACCTCGAAGAAGCCTAAGCTTCTCTCGAAATCCGTTAGAAAGGGCGGTGGAGCTTCGGTTCCGCCGCCCTTTTTTTGTCAGGCTCGACCAGACGGTCGAGCGCGACATGGCACAAACAAGGCTCTGGCAATCACGCTCCGCATCCGAATTCTCTTCCCTCGCCAATCCGATCGGCGCTATAATCCGTGATCATAACCGGGCGGTGGCACGGGGCGGCCGCCCTTTAGTCTGGGAGAGTTTCCATGAGATCGACTGCATTGGTCCTGTTGGGCGCATTCGCCACCGCAGGGCTCGGCGCGCCTGCCTTGGCGCAAGAATCCTACTCCGCTGATCTGTCTGGCGCGGCCGAGGTGCCGGGGCCGGGCGATCCGGATGGCGCGGGCATCGCGACGCTCGACTGGGACAGCGAAGATGAGCAGCTCTGCTACGCGATCGCCGTTGACGATATCGATCCGGCAACCGCCGCCCATGTCCATCGCGGTGCAGCGGGTGTCGCGGGTCCGCCGGTTATCACGCTCGATACGCCAGACGCCGATGGCGGCAGCGATGGCTGTGTCTCGATCACCTCAACCTTGCGCCGCGAGATCCGCGCCAATCCCGCTGGCTTTTACGTGAATGTTCATACGGGGCCACATCCCGCGGGTGCGGTGCGCGGCCAGCTTGAGCAATAGCGGGCATGTCTCAGTGTTAGGGGAGCGCCGGGAAATCATTCGTCGGGCGCGCATATAAAAATGGAGGCTGATCCGAAGATCAGCCTCCACTGCGCCGGGCGCCGGGGTTGGATGTTCTAGAAGACCACCCGATCCGCGCTCAGGCACGGAGACAGTTCCAATATCCGAAAATATCTTTCCTGCCTTTCGATGTTTCTCCGAATTTACCACTATGTCTTCGCTTGCACGATGACGGTGTGGAAAATCTTTCCAAACATCTCGCTTTCCCTTCCTTCCTGCTTTGCTTGCGCTCTACAGTTTTTCCGGTTCTGCGGTTTCCGGTTCCTGCTTCGGTCGTTGCCTTCCGATGCTTTCCCCTTCGACAAAAGCAAGGTCTCACGGTTTCACGAGTCGCGCAAAGCGAAAAGCGACATGGAATAACGAGGATATCGGGGATAACTCGGCAGGCCCTTGATTCAACGTAATAATTTCAGGGAGGGATTTTGATGCTGCACCCTATGTTGCGCAACATAATCAGGGGCAGCGCTAGCGATCTGCCGGCGTCCAGTTATCCGGCGCGAGCGTGAAACCGGAGAACTCGAACCCGGGCACGACGATGCAGCTCACCAGCACATAGCCTGCCGCATCGCCCAGGGGTTGGGCGGCCTGCCAGTGATGCGGCGGGATCACGACCTGCGGTGCCTGCCCGCTGCTGATATCGCTACCCAATATGATGGTGCGCTCTGCACCTTGGGCATCGTCCGCAATATGCAGCGTCAACGGGTCGCCGCCATGCCAGAGCCAGATTTCGTTCGCGTCAACCTTGTGCCAATGGGATCGCTCGTCTGCTGGCAGCAGGAAATGGATGGCCGTGCCGCTGGCTCGAACGCCGGCTTCGGCCTGCGCCCGCCAAGTCTCTTTATACCAGCCGCCTTCCGGATGCGGTTCAAGCCCCAGGCTTTCACAGATTGTTCGGGCTGCCTCGTTCATCCTGTAGCGTCTCCTCGCTGGCGTTCAGCCTTTGCTCATCTTCCTAGGTACAATCCTCTATCCGGGTCGCGCCGCTATGCCAAAGGAGCATTGCGAATGCGCGTGTTGATATCGGCCATATGTATTGGCGTAATTATGGCTGGCGGCCCGGCGCTGGCGGAAACGCCCTCTGCAATCGCTCCGGTCAGCATTGCGGCTTCAAACAACCCGCAGATAGATTTTCCCGGTTATGTCGAGATCGCCCAGACCGTGCAGAATAGGCGCGCGGAGAGGCTCGTCGATCTGGCGACATTTCAGGCGATGGCGGCCGAGCCCGGCACGCTGCTCCTGGATGCCCGGTCAGCTGCTGCCTTTGCGCAGGGCCATATCGACGGCGCGGTCAATCTGCCGCTGCCGGATTTCACGGCGGAAAGCCTGGCGGAGATGATCGGACCGAACACGGATCGGCGGATCCTGATCTACTGCAACAACAATTTTGTGAACAATATCGCCCCGGTCGTCAGGAAAATGGTCACGCTGGCTCTCAACATCCAGACGATGATCAACCTGCACGGCTATGGCTATCCCAATGTCTATGAACTGGGCGAGGCGGTCGATCTGACCGAACCACGGGTGCGCTGGGTGGCGAGCGATCAGGGTAATGGTTGACGACCGCTAAACCTGGGTTGCGCAACGCATAGAAAGGTAAGGAAATGAGAACGATTATCAATAAAAGATTGTTTTTTGACAGGCTTACGCAGGATGGTTACAGCCTAGAGCAGGGCGCGAGTAATTTTATGTGGGGGAGAGTATCATGAGCAAGAAGCTCGATCGCAGATCATTTTTGAGGCGCGTAGGCGCTACAGCTGGTGTGGGCGCATTGGGGATCGTGGCAGGAACGCCTGCCCGCGCATTCCAGGTTACCGATAGCGACACAGGCCGCAACGCTGATCCCATCGGCCGTGGACGTGGCGGCGTTACGGATAGTGACACGGGTCGCAATGCCGATCCGGTTGGCCGCGGCCGCGGACGGCGCAGTGGAATTACCGATAGTGACACAGGCCGCAACGCCGATCCGGCTGGCAATGGCCGCGGTGGCCGGCGTAGCGGAATCACCGACAGCGATACTGGTCGCAATCGTGATCCGGCTGGCAATGGCCGTGGCAGTGGGCGCAGCGGAATCACCGACAGCGACACCGGTCGCAATCGTGATCCAGCGGGCAATGGCCGCGGCAGCGGACGTAGCGGCCTTACCGACAGCGATGGCGGCAGCATGGCCGATCCGGGCGGCAATGGCCGCGGGGGACGCCGCAATTATCGCACCGGAATTACCGATGCAGACAGCGGTTCCACTTCTGATCGGGCCGGCTATGGCCGGGGAACCGATCGCTAGAACTTTTCCGGGCTTTGTGTCTGCGCACTGCTGATTCGAAACCGGGTGAGGGAATGACCAAGGGTGTATAGTAAAAGGGGAATTTTTATGAATAAGAAATTAGATCGCCGTTCATTCTTGCGCCGCGTAGGCGCAACAGCGAGCATCGGGGCTCTCGGGATTGTAACAGGTACGACGGCCGTTCGCGCCCAAGTCAGCGATAGCGATACTGGCGCGAATGCCGACCCTGCAGGTCGCGGACGCACCGGATCAACGGATACCGATACTGGGTCCAATGCTGATCGCGGATACCGTGGACGCCGTGCATCGGGCAGCGATGGTACGGGTAGCGGGCGCAGTTGCTCCGATTCCGATTCTGGTAGCCGGGCCGATCCTGGTGGTCGTGGCTCCCGCTGCAACGACAGCGATTAATTTCGATCGGGTTCGGAGTAGCAACATAGCTGCTTCGAACCCGGCGATCGCGTTCTGCGAACAGTGATCGATAGATACTTTTCAGATGGCATCCTTTAAAAACTGGGTGCTGTCTTTGTTGTTTTAACAGATATTCGTAAAAGCCAGATTGGGGAAGCGCGTTATGTCTTCGAAGTTTAATCGCCGTTCATTTTTAAGCCGCGTTGGCGCGACAGCCAGCATCGGCGCGATGGCCGTTGTTACTGGAGCCTGTGACCGGCTGGGGCTGGGCGGCGATGATGAGGACGATGCTGCGGCGACGGATCCGGGCGATGAGGTTGCAGCCGAAGGGAATGACGACGGCGAAACCAGTGAAGAGTCTGGTGATTCGAAGCCTGATGAAAGCGGCGCGCAGGCAGAAAGCCCGGCGGTCAATAATCGCAACACGCAAAGTGGCCTTACCGATAGCGATGGCGGCGCAAATGCCGATCCTGCCGGCAATGGGCGGGGCGGCCCCAGCAACAGTCGCAGCGGCGTAACCGATAGAGACGTAGGTGCCAATGCCGATCCGGTTGGTCGTGGACGCGGCGGCAACAGTGGCGGCATTACGGATAGTGACACCGGTGCGAGCGCCGATCCAGTTGGCCAGGGCCGCGGTGGTGGAAGCGGGATGACCGACAGCGATTCCGGCGCAAGCGCCGATCCTGCAGGGCAAGGCCGAAGCAGGAATACCGGAATCACGGACCGGGATACTGGAGCAAGTGCCGATCCACTGAACGGTGGACGCGGTGGAGCAGGCAGTACGCGCGGCGTTACTGATAGCGATCTCGGGCCGAGTGCTGATCCGGTCGGTCAGGGCCGCGGCAACTAATATTGCTGCCAATCAAGGGCCTTGCGGAAAGGCGTGACTGATTGTTGGGTGTTCGAAAGGGACGCCGTGTAGGAGTAAATATTATGTCCAAAAATCTAGATCGTCGTTCATTTCTGCGCCGCGTGGGCGCAACAGCCAGCATAGGTGCGCTTGGAATTGTGACAGGCACGACCGCTGTTCGCGCTCAGGTTACCGATAGTGATGGCGGTGCTAATGCCGATCCGGGAGGCCAGGGACGCGGCGGACGCCGTCGATCAGTTTCCGGCATCACCGATTCTGACAGCGGAGCCACGGCAGACCGCGCCAATTATGGCCGCGGTACGCCGGGCGGCGCTGGTAGCGGTACCGGCTGTTCGGATAGCGATAGTGGCGCCACAGCCGATCCGGCGAATACAGCGCCTTGCCCTGACTATTGATCAGGCAGGGCCCGATTCAGATTTCTACAAAAACGCCGGGTATTTCATGCCCGGCGTTTTTTGTTTCAGATCAATTTCTTTGACCACATATACTGTTTAGTGACAGCATCTGATGGATGCCGGACAGACGTCCGCGATTGCCGGGAATAAAATATGCACAAATATGATCCGACTCATGACCTTCCAGCGGAATCGAGCGCAGCGTTATCGCGGGTGCTTGATCCCATCGATTCCAGCACCTTTTTTACCGAAACATTTGAAGAGCGGTTCCACCTGATCACGCGCAGTGAGGCTGATCGCTACACCGATCTTCTCTCGATTGATGTGATGGATGCCTTCATCGCCAATAACGTGCTTTTCAATGGCCAGATTGATGCGACCCGCGCTGATCCGCGGATTACCCGTGATGCCTTCACCCTTGAAAATAACGAAATTGATCGCAGCGCCCTTCTGCGTCTCTATCAGGACAAGGCCACGATCATCGCGCCGCATCTCCACAGCTATCACAAGCCGCTGGGCGATTTCGTCCGTGCGCTGGAGCCGGTGTTCAGTGCTTCGCTGCAAACCAATTGCTATCTCACGCCGCCGGGCGCGACGGGTTTTCGCACCCATTATGACAACCATGATGTTTTCATTCTCCAGGTGTCCGGGTCAAAGAGCTGGCGGCTCTATGATGAACCCGTCGGCAAGCCATTTCGCGGCGAGGGGTTCGAGCCCGACGTCCATGATGTCGGCGAACCAACGGAAGAGTTTGTCCTGCACGCCGGCGATGCGGTGTATATCCCGCGCGGCATGATGCATGATGCCCAGGCGCATGAAGATGCCGCCTCGCTCCACATTACGCTTGGCCTTGTCACCAAGACCTGGGCCGATGTCGTGCTGGAGGCTGTGTCAAAGGCAGCACTGGAAACGCCCGATCTGCGGCGCGCATTGCCGCCCGGTTATGCCAATCGCGGCTTTGACCGGGCACCGGCGCGCGAACAGTTTCGCGAATTCATCGCGCAGCTGGTGGAAAAGGCCGAGCTTGATGAGCCGCTGGACATTATGGCCGAGGATTATGTGAAATCGCGGACGCCTGAAATGGCCGGCATCATTCGTTACGCCTCTGCGCCCATCGCCGAAGAGCAGCGCTATCGTGCCAATGAGAACGGTCTGTACCGGATTGTCGAAGACGAAGAGAGCGGCGAATTTGCCGTGGTTACCCGCGGCGGATCAAGCGAATTCATCGGCGCAAAACGCAAGGCGTTCGAGCGCGCGATGACCGGGGAAGTCTTTGTGCGCGGCGATCTTCCCGAAATCGAGGAAGGCGATGCGACCGATCTGGTGCGCCGTCTATTGTCCCGCGGTTTGATCCGGCCAGCCTAGGAACGGTTTATCCGTAATGGGAAAGGCAGGCCGCACCGACTGTGCTCAAATGCGACCTGCCCGTTTTCCCGTGCGCGGTGTTACCGTGAGGCGAGCGCCATGTTCTGATCTGCGTCGACTTCGACACTGGAAAGCTCAAAGCGTACGGCCGATCCGTTCATGCGTCCCGTTACCCGGCCGTCGCGGACAGTCAGCCGAAAGCGCGCGCCGCTGGGATAGTGACGCCCGGTCAGAACCCGGCCTTCGCCTTCAGGCGCGACATTGTACATATAGGTGATCCCTTCATGCTCGAACTGGTGTTCGAACTGATGCTCTGAAGGCGTTTCAGCCAAAGCGGGTGCGCTGAGCGAAAAAAGGGCTGCGGATAGAATAAGTGATGGTTTCATGTTCGGTCTCCCTTGGTTGGTCGCCGATTTGAAGCATCTCCCCTGAGGCCGGAATTAGGATGACGGGATGGGCACAGGCAATATCAATTGACGCAGGAGCAGATGCGCAAATTGGAACTTTTCAATTGTTGCGCAAAGCAAGCTGGTCAGTTGGCGGTGATAATCATCAACCCGCGGACAAGATAAATCAGCCCGATCAGGCTGACGATCCAGCGTGTCCATCCCAGAAAGCTGGCATCGGACATCCGGTCAAGAATCGCCTTGCCAACCCGTGTCCCCGCAAGGGTCAGCGGGATCGTCAGCATAATCGCCAGCCAAGGCATTCCGGTGCCCGTCGACGCGAAGAGAAGCGGCACGCCATAAACGACGATCTTGGCGAGATGTGCGA
>CAJQMX010000094.1 GCA_905479515.1 uncultured Parasphingopyxis sp. | reverse complement strand
CCTCACTCATCGTCAGACCGATACCGCCATATTCGGGATCAATTGACAGCCCGAACAGGCCCATGGCCTTCATCTCTTCAACGACTTGGGCGGGAATGGCATCATTGGCTTCAACCTCGCCCTCCAGCGGGCGAAGTCGCTCACGCACAAAACGGCGGATCGTGTCGAGAAGCTGGTCGAAGGTTTCGTCGTCTAGAGCCAATGTTCTTTCCCCATTCCGTCTTTCCGGACTCGATCCGGGGTGACGATCAATCAATAGCCGTTCATCTCCGCCACGCGGTTGGTGTGATAATTGGCATCACCCATGAATTCGGCCAGCGCGCGATCACGCTTCATGTAAAGCCCGATATCATATTCATCGGTCATGCCGATACCGCCATGCATCTGAACGCCCTCACGCACGGCTAGGTTCGTCGCGCGTGCGGCCTTGGCCTTGGCGACAGACACCATCAGCTCTGCCCCATCATTGCCTTCGTCGAGCAATTGCTGCGCTTTGAGAACGGCGGAACGCGCAACCTCCATCTCGCTATAGAGATGCGCGGTACGATGCTGAAGAGCCTGGAAGGAACCAATGACCTTATCGAATTGCTTGCGCTGCTTCAGATAATCGATGGTCATGTCCATGGCTCCCGCCCCGACGCCGACCGCTTCGGCTGCTGAACCTATCCGTCCGGCACGCAGCATCCGGGTAAGCACATCCCATCCCTGATCAACTTCACCGATCACCGCATCGGCGGTAACTTCGACATTGTCGAACTCGACATGGGCGGCCATCGAACTGTCTACCAATCGCGCGCTTTCTGCAGACATTCCCGCAGCGTCTTTTTCAACAGCGAACACGGTCAGTCCATCCGTCTCGCCCGGACTGCCGCCGGTCCGGGCGGCGACTATCAGCATGTCCGATGAAGCGCCCTGAATTACAAACTGCTTCTTTCCGTTAAGCTTGAAACCATTGCCGGAACGCTCTGCTTTCATTGCGATATTTTCAGGGCGATGCTTGGCGCTTTCATCAATCGCGATGCCGAGAACTGTCTCACCGGCAAGAATGCCAGGGAGCCAGCGATCGCGCATATCCTTGCCAGCCGCGTTCAACGCTTCAACACCGACAACCGACGTCGTGAGAAAGGGAGACGGTGTCAGGTTGCGGCCGATCTCCTCAAGCACAATGCCCGCCTCGACATTGCCAAGGCCCAGCCCGCCATCGTCTTCGTTCACCAGAATTCCGGTCAAACCCATTTCGGCAAATTGCTTCCACAAGGCATGGTCGAAACCGTCCTTGCAATTCCTGTCGCGCCAGTGGCGCAGCTGTGTTGTGATCCCGCCTTCGTTCGCCATGAAAGGGCGCACGCTATCCTGCAGCATCGCTTGGTCATCATTGAGATAAAGGGGCATGTCTTACTCCAGTGCCCCCTCCCGTAGGAGGGAGGAAAATTGTTACGCGTCCGGCAGTTCCAGAATGCGTTTCGAGATCACGTTGAGCATCACTTCACTCGTGCCGCCCTCGATGCTGTTCGCCTTAGTACGCAGCCAGCCACGGGGTTTCGCGCCCTCGTCGGACTCTTCGCTTTCCCATTCCAGCGCATCGGACCCACCTGCGCTCATCACCAGCTCATGCCGGCGCCTGTTCAGTTCGGTCCCGACATATTTCATCATGTTGGGCGTCGCCGGATGGTTTTTCTTCGTTTTCAATTCATCCATGAACCGCTCTGCCATTGCCTTGAAAGCAAGCGCATCGACATCCAGCTCGGCGAGTTGGGCGCGCAGCACCGGCTCATCAAGCCGGCCCATCGCATCGGTGCCGATTGCGGGTTTGACCGCCTTGCCAAGAGATCCCGAACCATCACCGCCGCCCATGTTCGAAATCATCTCACGCTCATGACCGAGCAAATATTTTGCGACATCCCAGCCGCGATTGAGCTCTCCGACAATCTGATGCTTGGGCACTTTCACATTGTCGAAAAACGTCTCGCAGAATGGCGAGTTACCGGAGATCAGCAGGATCGGCTTGGTTGAAACACCTTCAGACGCCATGTCGAACAAGAGGAAGCTGATGCCGCGATATTTATCATTCTTGTCCGTGCGGACGAGGCAGAAAATCCAGTCCGCCTTGTCGGCATAGCTGGTCCATATTTTCTGGCCGTTGACGATCCAGTGATCGCCCTTGTCTTCGCCAAAAGTCTGGAGCGAAACGAGATCGGACCCCGAACCCGGCTCCGAATAGCCCTGGCACCAGCGGATCTTGCCCTGGGCAATCTCGGTCAGATAATGCACCTTCTGCTCTTCGCTACCAAACTGCAGCAGTGCAGGCCCGAGCATCCAGATGCCAAAGCTCGAAAGCGGCGGGCGCGCCTTGATCCGCGCCATTTCCTGCTTGAGGACCTTGCCTTCTTCCGGGGAGAGCCCTGCTCCGCCATAGGTCTCGGGCCATTCGGGAACGGTGTATCCTTTGGCGACACAGGCATCGAACCAAGCCTTTTGCGCGTCATTCTTGAATGTCGCATTGCGCCCACCCCAGAAGACATCCTCATCGTCACGAACCGGTTCGCGCATCTCGGCGGGGCAATGCGCTTCCAGCCAGTCGCGCGTTTCGGCGCGGAAAGTTTCAAGATCGGACATTTTGGGGCTGCTCCTCCAGAGTCGCTGTTTTTTTCTTTCGACTGTACGCTTGACGTATACGTCAATTCAAGTCCAGCATAGCAATTAGCCGACAAAAGACCGGTTGTGCGTATTGGGAGTGGAATTGCCGGACATCGCCGAAGCCATTGTGCCGCGCCGGGAAACTGACGACGAGCGCGCCCTGCGCCGACGGTCCCTGACGCTGGTGTTGCTGACGACGACCTATTTCTTCAGCTATATGGACCGGCAAATTCTTGCGATCCTGCTGGAGGATATCAAGGCCGACCTGCTATTGTCCGATACCCAACTCGGATTGCTGACTGGCCTCGCCTTCGCCCTTTTCTACGCAACTTTGGGCATTCCCGTGGCGCGGCTCGCGGACCGCACCAACCGCCGCAACATCATTGCCGCCGCGTTGACCATCTGGAGCGCGATGACGGCGCTGTGCGGTCTTGCCCAGAATTTCTCCCAGCTATTGCTCGCTAGAATTGGCGTCGGAATCGGAGAAGCCGGATCAAGTCCGCCCAGCCATTCGATCATCGCCGATCTCTATCCGCCAGAAAAGCGGGCCGGCGCAATGGCGATCTATTCGCTGGGCGTAACGCTGGGCGCAGGACTCGGCATCATCATCGGCGGCACGATCTCCGCCTATTTTGGCTGGCGCTGGGCGATGGTCAGCATCGGCATTCCGGGCATCATTCTCGCGATTTTCGTCCGGCTGTTCGTGGTTGAACCCCGGCGCGGCCTGTCCGATGTGGACCAGCTTGCCGCACAGACCGACATGCCTTCGTTGAGAGAAGGTTTTGCATCGATGTGGCAGACCCCGGCTGCGCGCCACCTTGTCCTGGGCATCACGATCACCTCCCTGATTGGCTATGCACTGACGGGTTGGGGGCCGACCTATTATCAGCGCTCTTTCGGTCTTTCGGTTGCCCAGATTGCGATGGTGATCGCGCCGATCCTGATGGTTATCGGAATCATCTCTGGCATTGGCGGCGGCAGGATTGCCGACTGGGTGGCCAAACGCTGGGGCGTCTGGGCACAAAGCACCATGGTCGCTCTGTTCAAGCTGCTCGCCTTTCCCTTCGCAGTCGGCATCTATCTGGTTGAGGACGCAACAACGGGCATCATCCTCTATGCGATTTCGATCCTGTTCGCTTCCAGCTATCTCGGGCCGACTTTTGCGCTGATCCAGGGGCTCGCCCCGGTGAAGCTGCGGGCGCTTTGGGCGGCGATCACGCTCCTCGTCATCAACCTGATCGGCCTCGGCATCGGGCCAACGCTGATCGGTGTGCTCAGCGATCTGCTGGAACCGCGTTTCGGCGTCGAATCGCTGCGTTATGCCTTGCTGATCGTCGCCATGGGGACGCCATGGGCGCTGTTTCACTATTGGCGGGCAGGTGTTCTGCTCAAGCGCCGCGCGGAGGCGATGGCAGCATGAATTTATCCCCCCATCCCAATTTCCAAGCAATGGGTTTCAAGGCGCAACGCATTGGCCTAGCATCAGAACAGAGAGGAAAATTATGAGATTCGAAGGCAAGCGCGTCGTCATCACTGGCGGGGCATCCGGAATCGGCAGGGCAACGACCGAGGCATTTATCGCCGAAGGGGCCCAGGTGATGATGGGTGATCTCAATGCTGAAGCCGGCGATGCGATGGCCGCCGATGCGCGCTTCGACAATCGCCTCGCCTTCCAGCAGACCGATGTTTGCGATGTGGCCCAGATCAAGGATCTGCTCGACAGTGCGGCCAGCCATTTCGGCGGTATCGACATCCTGTTCAACAATGCAGGCGCTGGCGGCGCACCCGAACGGATCGACGAAATGACGGTCGAAGGCTGGGACAATACGATGAACCTGTTGCTGCGTTCCGTGGCGATGGGAACGCGTTATGCTGTCGATCACATGAAAAAGTCGGGCGGCGGGGTGATCATCAACACCTCTTCGATCAACGCCCACGAAGCGGGTTGGGGGCCGGTTGCCTATGCGACAGCCAAAGCCGGTGTCAGGCATCTCTCCAAGCTGTCCGCAGCCCAGCTGGCAATGCACAATATCCGGGTCAATTCGGTGAGCCCCGGCTTCATCATGACCAACATCTTTGCAGGCGCAGCCGAAGAAGCGGAGGAAGCAGCGCTGATCGACCAGACGATCCGGGCGATTTCACCCATGGCACAGCCGGTTACCCGGTCGGGCATGCCGGATGATATCGCCCAGGCAGTGCTCTATCTCAGCTCCGATCAGGGTGGTTTCGTGTCAGGGATCGACCTCACGGTTGATGGCGGCATCACGGTCGGCCATCGCCACAGCTGGGATCCGAACACCCCAGGCCTGCTAGACCTCATCCAATCGCAGACCGAAGAAGCGGGCTAAACCCTTAATGGCCGATACCACCCAACCCGAAAGCGTACGACGCGATCTTGCTGTTCCACTGGACCGGCGTGTTCCGCCACGTGTCAAATTCTTCTTCGGGTTTGGGGCTATCGCTTTCGGGATCAAGGATAACGGCTTTTCGCTGCTCCTCCTGATCTATTATAATCAGGTCATCGGTGTGCCCGCAGCAATTGTCGGCACGGCGGTACTTATCGCGCTTGTGATGGACGCCTTTTTCGATCCCATTGTCGGCCATATATCAGACAATCTGCGCACCAAATGGGGCCGCCGCCATCCGTTCCTCTATCTGTCGGCGATCCCGGCCGGCCTGTTCTTCCTGCTGCTGTGGAATCCGCCTGAAGCCAGCAACACCGGCATGTTCTTTTATATATTGGGCATCGCCTTCCTTGTGCGCGTCACCATGTCATGTTTCGAAGTGCCGATGGCCGCGCTCGGGCCGGAACTGACCAGTGACTATCACGAACGCACGCGGATTTTCGGCCTGCGCTTTTTCTTCGGCTGGCTCGGCGGCGCGATCATGCTGCTCTTCACTTTTGCCGTTCTTCTGGCTCCCACAGAGGCCTATCCGAACGGCCAGCTCAATCCGCAAGGCTATAAGGATTATGCGATCATCGCCTCGGTGATCATGTCGGGTGCGATCCTGCTCTCGGCGCTCGGCACGCATAGCGAGATCAAATATCTACCCAAGGTCGAGCGGGTGCGGCTGACACTGGGTGAAACCTTCGTCGGGATATTCGCCTCATTGCGCAATCGGGCCTTTCTGATCCTCATGCTCGCCGGCTTTTGCGCCAATGTCAGCCAAGGCATTTCCTTCGGCTTGCTCACCTATTTCATCACCTATTTCTGGGAATTGAGTACCTCGGCAATGGCCTGGTATGTTTTCACGCTGCTGTTCGGAATCGGGGGCGCCGTGATCGGCTCAGCCATGCTGTCCCGCCGCGTTGGCAAACCAAAAGCCGCCTCGATCTTTCTGATCGGCGCAGTGTGCCTCCAGCCGCTCCCTTATATTGGCCGCATCCTTGGAATTATCCCTGACAATGGCAATCCGATGCTGTTGCCGACGATCCTGTTCTTCATCGCTGTCGGCACCGGCTCTCTGGTCGCCGCGCTTATCCTCAAATCTTCGATGCTGACCGATGTGATCGAGGATGATGCCGAAAAAACGGGCCGCCGGTCAGAAGGCCTGTTCTTCGCGGGGCAGTTTTTCATTCAGAAATGCGTTTCGGGTGGCGGAGTATTCATCTCGGGGACAATCCTCGCCATCGCCGCATTTCCGGAGCAAGCCGTGCCCGGTGAAGTAGCGGACTCAGTCCTTACCAATTTGGCATTGATCTATGTCAGCTTGATCGTGACACTGGGGCTTATAGCGGCCTATGTAATGAACAAATTTCCGATCAAAGAAGCCGATCATCATGCCCGCATCGCACGGATGCGCGGCCTTTCCGAAACACCATAATATCCACGATAGAAGCCAAAGGAGACACTCATGGATTTCACCCTCAATGACCGCGAGACGCATTTCAGGGACCGCGTCAAAACCTTTATCGACAAGGAAGTTCGGCCGCGCGTCGCCGATTATACCGCCGAGTTCACCCCGGAAAACCGTTGGGGAACGAGTGAGGTGCTGGAAGAGCTGAAGGCCAAGGCCAAGGCAGCGGGCCTCTGGAACTTCTTCATGCCGCCGCATTCGGGCCAACAGCATGTCGATGACAGCTTCCAGTTCGAAGGTGAGCAGCTCACCAACCTCGAATATGCGCTGTGCGCCGAGGAAATGGGCCGCGTCGGCCTGTCGTCGGAATGTTTCAACTGTTCGGCACCTGACACCGGTAATATGGAAGTGCTCCATCGCTACGGTACGCTTGAGCAGAAAGAGCAATGGCTGCGCCCGCTGATGAACGGCGAGATCCGGTCGGCATTCCTGATGACAGAACCCGCGGTCGCATCGTCCGACGCCACCAATATCGAGACGCGAATGGAACGCGATGGTGACGAATATGTGATCAACGGACGCAAATGGTGGAGCTCCGGGCTCGGCGATCCGCGCTGCAAGGTCGCTATCGTGATGGGCAAGACCAATCCCGATGCGCACCGCCATTCGCAGCAGTCGCAGATTTTGATGCCCGTCGATGTCGAAGGCGTCACCATCATTCGCCACCTTCCGGTCTTCGGCTATGACGACGCGCCGCACGGCCATATGGAAGTCGAACTGAAGGACGTCCGGGTTCCCGTGACGAACCTTCTGCTTGGCGAGGGCCTGGGGTTTGCGATTGCGCAGGGTCGGCTTGGGCCGGGCCGCATTCACCATTGCATGCGCACCATCGGCGTTGCCGAGGAAGCACTTGAGAAAATGTGCAAGCGTCTCCAGTCGCGTGTAGCCTTCGGCAAAACGATTGCCGATCACTCGATCTGGGAATGGCGCGTTGCCAAGGCCCGGATCGATATCGAGATGAACCGTCTGCTCTGCCTGAAGGCGGCTGACATGATGGATCGGGCGGGTAACAAATCTGCCCGCAACGAGATTGCGATGATCAAGGTCTCGGCACCAACCATGGCGCTGAAGATCATCGACGACGCGATCCAGGCGTTTGGTGGAGCCGGTGTCACCACCGACCCCGGCCTTGCCAACGCCTATGCGCATCAACGCACGTTGCGGCTCGCCGACGGGCCTGACGAAGTCCATGCGCGCGCCATCGCCCGCTGGGAGTTTGGCCGCCATGCGCCCCTCGATGATGACGGCGCAATGTCCAGCGGCGATATCGGCGTTTCGCGCTAGGATACTGAGTGAAACCGTCATTCCAGACTTGATCCGGAATCCAGAACCCGATGCGATATCGTTGGAAGCTCTGGACCCCGGATCAGGTTCGGGGTGACGCAAGAGGTTGGAGAAACGACTATGAAAGCTGCACTACTCATCGAGCCCGGCAAGCCACTCGAAATCCATGATGTCGATATCGGTGAGCCGGGGCCCCGCGAGGTCCTGATCAAAACAAAAGCGGTTGGCCTGTGCCGGTCCGACCTGCATTTTGTCGATGGCGTCTATCCCTATCCCCTGCCGACCATCCCCGGCCATGAGGCAGCGGGCGTAGTCGAAGCTGTGGGCAGCGAAGTCGGCCATGTGGCTGTCGGCGATCATGTCATCACCTTTCTCGCGCCCTTTTGTGGCACCTGCCATCTCTGCCAAAATGGTCAGCAGAGCCTGTGCGTCGATCCATCAACCAAGCGCGCCGAAGACGATGCGCCCCGGCTCAGCCGGAATGGCGAACCGATCACCCAGTTCCTCAATCTCTCGGGCTTTGCCGAAAAGATGCTCGTGCATGAAAATGCCTGCGTTGCCATCGATAAGGACATGCCGATGGACCGGGCGGCCCTGATCGGCTGTTCGGTGATCACGGGTTCCGGCTCAATTTTCAACGATTGCGGGCTCAAGCCCGGCGAAACAGTGGCGGTTGTGGGTTGCGGCGGCATCGGCCTTTCCGCCATCAATGCCGCCAAGATTGCCGGTGCGGGCGATATTATCGCGATCGACCCGGTTGCTTCAAAGCGCGAACTTGCCATCAAGATGGGTGCGACCAAAACCTTTGACGCCCGCGACGAAGATGTCGTCAAACAGGTGATTGCAGCAACCGGCGACGGTGTCGATTATGCCGTTGAAGCCGTGGGCCGGACGGACAGCGTCCAGATCGCTTGGAAAGTGCTGAGGCGCGGCGGTGCGGCAACCGTACTTGGCATGATCGCACCCGGCGAGATGCTGGAGATTCACGGCCCCGATTTTCTGCAAGGCAAATCGATCAAGGGTTCGCTGATGGGCTCGGCCCATTTCATGCGCGATATGCCCAAACTGGTGGCCTATTATCTTGACGGGCGGCTTGATCTCGACACGGTGATCGCCGAGCGGATCTCGCTGGAAGAGATTAATGAGGGTTTTGACAAGTTGCGTGGCGGCAATGCTGCCCGTTCTGTCATCATGTTCGACTAACCCTATCGTCACTCCGGGCTTGATCCAGTGTCCAGGGCGGCCAGCGATATCGCAACTGGCTCTGGACACCGGATCAAGCCCGGAATGACGGCAGAGAGAAAGAAATTCTATGCAAACTGCCGACCCTGATACGCTGGGCTTTGTCCCTGAACGCCTGAACCGCCTCCCTGCTTTCCTTGCCGAACGCTATATCGCCAGCGGAAAGCTCAAAAACTATCAGCTGCTCGTCGGCCGGGGAAACGAGATCGCCCTGTCCGCATCAGAGGGCATCGCCCGCGAAGATGGGACTCCGCTCGACGAAAACCAGCTGTTCCGTATCGCTTCGATGACCAAGCCGATCACAAGCGTGGCCGTCATGATGTTGTGGGAAGAGGGTAAGCTGAAGCTTGATGATCCGGTCTCAAAGTTCATTCCCGAGTTCGAGAATCCCGAGGTCTTGGTGTCGGTCAATCCACTGAAGACGGAACCGGCGAAGCGGGAGATCACGATACGCCACTTACTTACCCATACGTCAGGTGTTGCGAACGGCGGAGCAAAAAAGATCGGACCTCTCTACCACGAGCGTGAGATTCGCATCGGAATCCAAACTCCAAGAGTGACACTCGAAGAAAACATAAAGAACTTGGCTGGATTGCCGCTTCTCTTTCATCCGGGTGAAGGCTGGCAGTACGGGATGTCCACAGACGTGCTGGGTCGGGTAGTGGAAGTTGTA
>CAJQMX010000093.1 GCA_905479515.1 uncultured Parasphingopyxis sp. | reverse complement strand
GGCCAGTGGTTCTGCGGACAGGCGCTCAGTCGGATCAGTAGACAGACGCACGGGTGCATCCAGCGCCGGGTGCTCGATCATGATCAGCGCAATCTCAAGATCATCGTCATAGGGCGCGTCATGCGACGTGCGGGCATTCAGCGAAACGCGCCTCATGGCATCACCGCCACTGTAAAAGAGACAACAAACCGAATGCCCTGAATGGTATGCAGAGGTGTTTCATCGCCAAAGAGACAAAGCCATTGTGCGGACAACAACAGGGGACCGCCATCCGATGTCAGTACAGGCGTGCCCTCATGGTCCAGCATGGGCCAGCCGTCGGTCACCGGATCAGGCATGTAGAACGGCAAACTACCAAACTGCACGGCCTGTTCATAAAACCCGTCGAAAGTTGCTTTCTCGTTGCGTGTCACATCAATCGAGAGGCTGACCACGCTGGCAACGCTTGACCATCTGCGCCGATATCCGGGCGGGCCGGTTTCCGCCACCCTTCGCAGACGCGGGTCTAGAGCTTGCATCTGGAACCCTTCGCGCTGGGGATTTGGAAGGGAGGAAGGCCAGACAGATACACTCATCGCAGGGTGCCCCGCTGCTTCACATTAAATCTATTGCGAAGAGTACGCCGCGCACCGCCGCCCGGTTGGGTCAGAGCATCGCCAACAGCATCAGCAAGAACGAACTTGGTCCGCCGCCGTCCCTTGCTGTCCACGCCATCTTCGCGGGTCTCGGTGATCGGCGCGCTGGAATTGTTTTGGATGTAGATCTGAGGGCGGTTGTCACCGCTGGTGAAGCTGCTGCCACCAATTGCCCCCCCTTTGGCGAAGCCGGGAATGTCGGCCCCGGCATTGATCCTCTCAAGCAAGGCCCGGTTCTTGGCTGTCGCCGCCGCGTTGACCATGAATTCGCCCGACGAGCCCCAAAGCGGCACATTGTCGGAGGTTCCGCTGCCACGGCCGTAGACCATGCCACCAGTCGCCAGTTCCTGCGCGGGTCGGGCATTCGGAAAGACCGCACCAAGCACGATGTCGATCAGCCCACCGCCGCCGGATGTACCAAAGAGCTGCGCCAGCGGCCCCTCCCCAAGCAAAAGCGCCTCATAGGCCATGTCCTGTATTTTCTTGGACAAAGTATCGAGCACACTGCCAAGATCGCCACCGCTGCGCCGCAAATCCTCAAAGGTGTCATAGGCGATGTTGCGATAGCTATCCCACGCCGCTGCCTGATCTTCGATAGTAGCTTTTTCTTGGATACGGGTCGCGATCAGCTCACTGATCTTTGCGCGTTCGGCCTCAGTCGCAGCAGCCATTGTTTCGCGATGCCGCAACATTTCCTTTTGAACGGGATCAGTCTCGCGCAGGATGTCCAGCTCTTCTTCGAGGTTCTCGATTAAATCGGCGACAGCTTCCTGCTGTTTTTTGATCTTGCCGGCACCACCGCCACCGCCGCCTCCAGTACGGCCTCTTCGTGGTTTCGGTATTCTTCTGGGATCGTTCAAAGGCTGGGTGCTGTAGCCTCCTGTCCATGTCCCAGGCCGTGTCGTATTGGGATTTCGCGGATCCAGCTCATCGAGGCCATTATTGTTAGCGGCTCCATTATAACCCGCGATCCGACGGGCCAAATCCAGCGCTCCGCCCAACTTCTGGGACAGGCGGGTTGCTTCAGCCGCAGCGAGAGAGATATTTCCGGCCATGTCGACTGAAGCAACGCCGTTCGCCGCATCCCATGCGGCCATGATCTCATCCTTCATGACCTGCGACATGTCAGCGGTCAGCCTGGTGGTCTCATAGACCCGGCGCTCTTCCGCTACGCGGGCCGCAGTCACCTCGCGGCTGTCTTCACCGTATTTTGCTATGAGGCCTTGAATATTCGCTTCGGCCTCAAGTGATGTCACGATGCCATCGACGCTTTGCTGTAGCGTGACGTAATTTTCAGATGCCTGAATAATGCCAGTCAGGAATTCTTGAATACCTGCGTTAATATTTTCCTGAACTTCGGATAATCGTTCGCTTGCCTCGACCGCCTTTTCGCGTTCGGTTAGAGCATCTTCCAACGCCGTTATTTCGTTCTCGATTGACTGAATGATCAGCTCTGTTGCGCGGAGGTTCCGTCCACTTTCGTTTTCGGATCGCTCTCTAAGCTGAGCTATCTTTGCCATTTTTGATGCGATTTCATCGAATACGACGAGTTGCGCCGTGGTCTCAAGGCCTCGATTGAACAGATCTACTTCGTTGCGTGCGTCCGTGGTTTCCTTGGCTAGGTCAGCGATGGCATCGCCCAGTTTATCCGCGTTGTCTTCGGCGGAAACTGCCGACACGCCCCATTGAATCAGCGCAGCACCACCTGCGATAATACCAAGTGTGGCCAACGACATCGGGTTGACGAGGCCAAGTGCTGAGGTGGCCAACCCGCGCAGCACAGCTTTACCTCCGCCCATAGTCGCAAAGACTTGGTTGAGCTGTGTGCCTTGCTGAAGGGCAAGCTGGATTGGATTTTGTCCCGCTGCCATCATAACGCCGATATCGTTGAACTGAGCCGTGATATTGCCCAATTGGCCCGAAGCCGCGTTACTTGATCGCCCCATCACCTGAGCACTCTGGCCGGTCGCCAGATATTGTGCTTCGGCCAGTGCCATGACGCGGTTGGCTTCGGCTTGTGTGGCTGATCCCATGGCCACGGCACGTTTGGTCTCGTCGACAACGGCTTCGTATTGTTTTGAGGCGCGATAAACCGGATCGATTGACATGCGCATCGCGTCGAAGCTGGCCTTGTTCTGATCTAGCGCAGCGTTGAAGGCTGCGGCACTACTGCGCGCACTTGTGGTTGCGGTACCGTAGCCGGTCAGCCGCTCAATACGCTGCTGGATCGCCGTGTTTGCTTGCGTGACAGACTGTTGAACTTCCTTTTCCTGTTTGGAAAAGACCGTGTTCGCGTTGGCAGCGGATTTTGTCTCCTTCTCGAGTGCAGCCGTGCTTTTGGTGAAGGTGTCAGTGGCCTTTTTTGCACCTGTGACAGCCGAAGTTGTCTCGGCCAGCGCCTTCTTGGCACCCGAAGCATCTCCGCCGATATACAGACTGGCCTTGAACCCGCTCACATCGTTCTCCGAAACTCAGCCATCGCGCCTTGCTCGATGGTTCTGACCTCACTCCATGTTGCCGCATCGATACTCAGGCCGGACATCTGCAACCCGGCTTGAGCCGCAGTGTAGTCAAGCGCCTGCGGCACCACGCGGTTGTGCACGCTGACCGTGCGCCACTGCGAACTGACGGCGAGAAACGCCTCAACAGCCGCAATGTGCCACACCCAGAGGGCCTCTTCAGCGACCTCATCACTGCCAAAGTGCTTCTCCAGGTCGATCCCAAGGACAGCCGCATCTGCTTGCGCATCGTCTTGCCGCGGGGCGTCGCCGGATGATCCCCTCACCCAAGCGGCTCCCGCGGCCCTCAGTTTCCCGAGGCGCTCTTGTGCAGCCCCTTGAAATACGCCCCGACCAGACCAACCCGAATGTAGGCTTCATCAAG
>CAJQMX010000092.1 GCA_905479515.1 uncultured Parasphingopyxis sp. | reverse complement strand
CGCTTCCAGAAGATCGATGTCAACGAACCCTCGATCGAGGATACGATCAAGATCCTTCAGGGCCTCCGCCCCCATTATGAAGAGCATCACAACGTCAAATATACGGCTGACGCGATCAAAGCCGCGGTGGAACTTTCCTCGCGCTACATCAATGATCGCAAACAGCCGGACAAGGCTATCGACGTGATCGACGAAACAGGTGCCAGCCAGATGCTGGTTGCGCCGTCCAAGCGCCGCAAGATGATCACGCCGAACGAGATCGAGCAGGTTATCTCAATGATGGCCCGGATCCCTCCGAAACAGGTATCGACCAACGACAAGAAAGCGCTCGAAACCCTTAATACGGACCTGAAACGCGTGGTATTCGGTCAGGATCTGGCGATCGATACGCTATCGTCCGCAATCAAATTGTCGCGGGCCGGCCTGCGTGAACCGCACAAGCCAATCGGCAACTATCTGTTCACCGGCCCAACCGGCGTCGGCAAGACCGAAGCCGCGCGTCAGCTCGCCTCTATCATGGGCATCCCGCTCGAACGGTTCGACATGTCCGAATATATGGAGCGGCACAGTGTCTCGCGCCTGATCGGCGCGCCTCCGGGTTATGTCGGCTATGATCAGGGCGGGCTTCTCACCGACGCCATCGACCAGCATCCGCATTGCGTGTTGCTGCTTGATGAGATCGAGAAAGCCCATCCCGATCTGTTCAACGTGCTGTTGCAGGTCATGGATAATGGCAAGCTCACTGATCATCACGGCAAGACGGTCGATTTCCGAAATGTCGTGCTCATCATGACAACCAATGCAGGCGCCGCCGATATGGCCAGCGAAGGCATCGGCTTTGGCGATATGTCCAAGGAAGATGCGAGCGAAGAAGCGGTGAAAAAAATGTTCACCCCTGAATTCCGCAACCGTCTCGATGCGATTGTACCCTTTGGGTATCTGCCGCCTGCGGTTGTCGCCCGCGTCGTCGACAAGTTCATCCTTGAGCTGGAACTGCAGCTCGCCGACCGCGAAGTGCATATCAAGCTCGACGATGAGGCAAAGGCCTGGCTCACCGAACGTGGCTATGACAGATTGTATGGCGCGCGCCCGATGGGCCGATTGATCCAGGAAAAGGTCAAGCAGCCGCTCGCCGAGGAACTCCTGTTTGGCAAGCTCGTCAACGGCGGCGAAGTCGACGTAACGGTGAAGGACGATGCGCTGGACTTCCAGCTCACCCCTGCCCCGCCCAAACGCAAACCGCCGAAGAAGAAAAAGAAGAAAACGCCCGAAGCTGAGGCATAGGGATTGGCCGGACGGCGGAGAGATTCACAACGCCTCGCCGTCCGCCCCTTCTGGCGATTGATCATAGAAATCAACCTGCATTTCCAGGGCCCCGAGTGGTTCCACAAAGTGGAGCTGTTCGGGCAATATGATCATGGTTTGCCCTGCTTCCAGAACCAATGAATCGCCTGTTTCCGAGATGGTGTAGCGTAACGAGCCGGACAGGACCTTGAGCTGGCCCCAGGTGCCCGCTTTCAGACTGTGATCCCGGCGCAGGGCAGACGGCAGGCTGGCTTCATCAAAAACAGGCGTTGATCGATACGGTTTCACGGTCATTGCAGAACAATCCTAAAGCGTCAGTGCACTGATCAGCCCAATGCAGATTGCAAAAAAGACAAACAATATCGGGACCGTCAAAATCTGCGCGGCAGCAGCGCCATAGCCCAATGTTCCGGTTGCTGTCTCTATGGGACCGGATGACACTGCCCCTGCCTTGCCTTGCGGCCTGTGGTTGCGCGCGACCCGGCTCAGAATGATCGCCGTGCCGAAAAACATGATTGTATAACAGACGCTGATAATCACCATGCCCAGCGCGTCGAAACTCCCGCCGACCGTCAATGCCAGCACGCCGAAGAATAGCGCGTAGCAACTGAACATGATCGCCCATATCGATCCTGGAACATCGAACGTGAGCGCTTCATGCATCGGCCCGCGCCGCGCTAACTTCCTCTCCGCTTCTTCCATTCCGTCAGCACTGGTTGCCGCTGCGACATTGATTTCATCCATCAACATGACGTGACGCCTCACCCAATTGTGAACTCAAATCCTTCAATCCCGATCGCTGGACTTCGATGCCCATCAACAGGCTTTCCGCGATTCGAGCAGCGCGCTCGCGGAAGAAATTGCGTGCGGCCTCGCCCGGCACAACGGCGTCGAGAGTAGCGGAGAACAAGGCCAGCCAGGCCTCGAAATGGTGGCGTTCAAGCGTTCCGATAGCGATATGCTTGACCATGGGGTTGCCATGGAACCGGCCGGATTCCAGCGCGATTGAAGCCCAGAAGTCTTTCATACGTGCCAAATGCGCTGGCCAGTCTTTTACTTTTCGTTCGAAAATCGGTCCAAGCAGGGCATCTTCCCGGATGGACGCGTAGAAGCTTTCGACCAGCGTTGAAATCAGGCCATCGTCAATACCGATACTGGCGGCATGATCGGCTTTGTCACGCCGCGCGGAGATTGCATATTCGGTCGTTCTACCCATCATCGACTCCTAAACAGGTATTTCATATATTTGTTTATCATCCTTGCCGGTAAATACAATATATAATATGCTTCTTTAATGAGAATGACGGTTCAAACGGATTATGCGCTGCGCGTGCTGATGCAGCTGGCGGTCAGCGATGAGCGGCAGACGATTGATGCAATCGCAGATGGCTATGGAATATCACGCAACCATGTGATGAAGGTCGTCCAGCGCCTGGCAATGTTCGGCTTCATTGATAGCCAGCGCGGCCGAAATGGCGGGCTGCGCCTTGCCCGGGCCGCAGACGAGATCAATGTCGGAGCTCTCGTCCGCCAAATGGAAGAAACCGGACAGTTTGTCGAATGCTTCGATAGCGAGACGAACACTTGCGTGGTCACGCCCGTATGCGGGCTGAAACATGCCCTGAGCGGCGCAGTGGAGCAATTCCTCGTTCATCTCGACAAGTTTACAATCGCGGACCTTGTGCGAAAGCCACGGGAGTTCCGGCAACTGCTTGACGAAACGAGCATTGCCATCTGAGAGATGCGAGTAATCGGGCTGGTATGAATATTCTTTGCGTAGTATATACATAATACACCATGGCGGATGATGACATATCTTTCCCACGCAAAAGCTATGACGACCGCCAATCCCGGTTGATCGGACCCTATGCCGACGACCCGGCATTCGATCCCTATTATCGGCGCAGTCCCGAACAGCGCTCTGCAGAAGATCCATTTTTATCGCGTGATCCGGAGATGCTGCTTCCCGCAGACGATGATTTCGATTTCCGTGACCCGGACGATACAGGCGGGCCACCGGTCGATGGCGAGAAATACGGCCCATTACAGCCTCCACGCCGGAAACGCCGCTGGCTGATCCTGAAATGGGCGGCATGGGCCTTTGCGATCTTCCTGTTCCTGTTGATCGCATGGCTCGCCATCTTTGCTCCGGTTTCGCGCACCGCCGAACCGCTCGTGCCGCCGCCCATGATCCTGCAAGCTTCAAACGGCACGCCCATTGCCCGGATGGGTCCGGTCATGGACCGACCGGTCGAAATCGCAGAGCTTCCACCGCATGTTGTGCATGCATTTCTGGCCATCGAAGACCGGCGATTTGAAGACCATTGGGGTATTGATCCGCGCGGTATCCTCCGCGCTTTATGGACCAACCTCACTTCCAGCTCGCGCCATGGCGGCAGCACCATCACCCAGCAGCTCGCCAAGCTCACTTACCTCAATTCGGATCAAACCCTGTTTCGCAAGATTCAGGAAGTGCCGATCGCGCTTTGGCTCGAAATCTGGCTGACCAAGGATGAAATCCTCGAACGCTACCTGTCGAACGCCTATTTCGGCGACAATGTGTATGGGCTGCGGGCCGCATCGCTCCATTATTTCTATCGCCATCCTGAAAATCTGACACTGACACAGGCGGCAATGCTGGCGGGTCTTGTCAGAGCCCCTTCCCGCCTTGCGCCGACCAGCAATCTGGAAGGCGCGCAGGAACGCGAGCGCGTTGTCCTCGCGGCGATGGTCGATGCCGGCTATCTGACACAGGAACAGGCGGATGCTGTTGTTCCAGCAACCGTGGACCATCGTCCGCCGCCGGAAATGCCGCGGGGCAGCCATTTCGCCGAATGGGTCCAGGACGAAGCGCGCGCGGCCTATGGAACCGGCTATGAAAGCATCGAAGCCCGAACAACGCTTGACTGGGAACTGCAGTCGCTGGCCGAACGCGTCACACGGAGCAACGTCCCCAGTGGCGCACAAATGGCTCTTGTGGCCATGCGCACCAATGGCGAAGTCGTGGCGATGGTTGGCGGCCGCGACTATGCGACATCGCCGTTTAATCGTGCCACCCAGGCAACCCGCCAGCCAGGGTCCACCTTCAAGCTGTTCGTCTATCTGGCCGCCCTGCAAAGCGGCATGACCCCCGACACCATGGTTGACGACAGCCCGATCGAAACCGGTGAATACAGACCCGTCAATTCCGGTGGACGCTATCGCGGCGCGATCACTTTGCGGGAAGCCTTTTTCCGCTCAAGCAATGTCGTGGCCGTTCGCCTGTATCAGCAGCTCGGCAGCGAGGCGATTGCCGAAGCCGCCCGCACATTGGGCGTAGACCGCGAATTCCCCGCCAATGCGAGCGTGGCACTGGGCAGCGGTGAGATGACGCTGCTGGAGCTGACAACGGCCTATGCGGCGGTTGCCAATGGCGAGACACCGGTCGTACCGCATGGCATCACCCAGGGCCGGCGCGGCTTTTTCGAGTGGCTGTTCGACACCCGGCCTGTGATCAGCAGCCGCCATCGCGAACAACTGCTCGATATGCTGGGGATGGTCATCACCAATGGCACCGGGACGGCCGCGCGACTGGCGATCCCGGCCTTCGGCAAAACGGGAACCACGCAAGATAGCCGCGACGCGCTGTTTGTCGGCTTTGCGGGCGATCTCGTCGTCGGTGTCTGGATCGGCAATGATGACAACAGCCCGCTGGGCCGTGCGAGCGGCGGCGGAGCGCCTGCCCGCATCTGGCGTGCCTTTATGGCGGGCGCGATCCCCGGCGCTGCACCGAGACCGCAACCACGGCCCGCCGCTCCGCCGGACGAACCTGCACCAGACGACACCGTCGTAGCGATCAAACCTGATGGCAGTGTAGAGATCGACACTCCAATCGGCGGAGCACGCATTACGGTTGACGGAGATGGCGTGGACGTTGAGCCCAACGCAGAAACGCGTCGCCGGCTCGATGAGCTGGAGCGGATGGGCGAACCCGCCAAAAACGGCGCAAACCAAAGCGAACGTCCAAACCAATAACCGGTTTATTTTGAGCAGCGACACTGCACTTTCCCGCTCGCTAATTTGAGCTCTCTTGCAAACATACCAACCGGTCGGTATCGACGTCTCATGATACCGAATCAGCCCTTTCGCCCTGCCCCAGCCAATGCGCGTGACAAATTGCTGGAAGCAGCCGTGAAAATCATCCGCACGCAAGGCTATGCGGGAACCTCCGTCGAGCAGCTCTGTGTCGAAGCCGGGGTGACCAAAGGCGCGTTTTTCCACCATTTCGCGTCGAAGGAAGCACTTGGCGTTGCGGCGGCTGAATATTGGTCCGCCAGCACCAGTCAGTTTTTTGCCAACGCTCCCTATCATCAGCTTGAGGATCCGGTTGAGCGGGTCCTCGGCTATATCGATCTGCGCATCGCCTTGATCGGCGGGCCGGTTGAAAGTTTCAGCTGCGTCGCTGGAACCATGGTGCAGGAAGCGTTTCGCACCAGTGTAGCAATTCGCGCGGCGTGCGGGTCGAGCATCGCCGGAAACGCATCAGCACTGGAAGCGGATATCGAGGCGGCGCTCACCCAGTGCAATTTGACCGATTTGAACGCAGCCAGCCTTGCTCTCCACATCCAAACGGTGATCCAGGGCGGGTTCGTGCTCGCCAAGGCAGGCGGCGGCGCTGACATGGCCCGCGACGCGCTGATGCACCTGAAACGCTATTTTGAGTTGATTTTCGAAAGAGGAGAAAGCTGATGTCTTATATCGACGGTTTCGTTATCGCCTGCCCCACCGCCAAGAAGCAGGCCTTTACCGATCACGCCGAAACTGCCGACGCCATGTTCCTGGAAATGGGCGCGACACGCATCGTGGAGTGCTGGGGAGACGATGTGCCGGATGGCAAAACAACAGATTTCCGCAGAGCCGTAAAAGCGGAAGACAATGAAAGCGTCATCTTTTCATGGGTCGAGTGGCCAGACAAAGCCACGCGCAATGCGGCTTTCGCGAAAATGGAAGAGATGATGACCAATCCTGAAAAGGCTGATCCCCGGATGGATCCCGAGAAAAACCCGATGCCCTTTGACGGCAAGCGCATGATTTTCGGCGGCTTTTCGCCCGTCGTCACCCTCGAGAAATAAGCACAAGGCATAGGAGATTGAAAATGGCCAACAAGCATGGCGACTTTATCTGGTACGAACTGCTCACGACCGACGCCACAGCCGCAGCGCAATTCTACGGCGCACTAATCGGCTGGACGGGCGAGACTTCGGGCCAACCGGACATGCCCTATACCCTCTTCTCGATCGGCGGCACGCAAATCGCTGGCATGATGGAGCTGACCGATGAGATGAAGCAGGGCGGCGCCCGGCCCGGCTGGCTCGGCTATATCGGCGTCGATGATGTTGATGCGCAAGCCGAAGCGATCAAGACGGCAGGCGGTTCCGTACATATCCCGCCAACGGACATTCCCGATATCGGTCGATTTGCGATGGTCACCGATCCGCAGGGCACGGCATTTTATATCATGCGCGGCTTTTCGAACGAAGAAAGCAGCAGCTTTGCCGCCAAAGAACCGATGGTCGGCCATTGCGCCTGGAACGAGCTGATGACCAGCGATCAAGGTGCAGCGATGGCATTCTACACCGGCCAGTTCGGATGGAAGAAGGACGGCGAGATGGATATGGGCCCGATGGGAAAATATGAGATGCTCCGCCAGAATGATTTCATGATCGGTGCCATGATGACCAAGCCCGATGAAGTGCCGATGTCCATATGGACCTATTATTTCCGTGTGCCGAATATTGATGCCGCCGTTGAGGCAGTCAGGGCAAATGGCGGACAAGTCACGCTTGAACCGTCAGAAATTCCCGGTGGGGAATTCCAGATGAACGGCATCGATCCGCAAGGCGCAGCCTTCGCGCTGGTCGGAAAGAAAGGGGAATAATGCCCGATATTTCCACAAAGATGGCCCCCTGCCTCTGGTTTGACGGCAAGGCGGAGGAAGCGGCGAACTTCTACGCATCCATTTTTCCGGATTCGTCCGTCGGCGCGGTTAATCGCTCCACAACGGACTGGCCGGACGGCAAGGCAGGCGATGTCATAACGGTTGAATTCACGCTTCTCGGCAGTGCTTTCCTGGGATTGAACGGCGGACCCGCATTTCAGTTCAATGAGGCAATTTCCTTTCAAGTCTATACCGACACGCAGGAAGAAACCGATCGCTACTGGAACGCCCTGATCGCGGATGGCGGTGCGGAAAGTGCCTGTGGCTGGTGCCGCGACAAATATGGGCTGCACTGGCAGATCACCCCCCGCCTGTTGATGCAGGCGATCAGCAATCCGGATCGCGCAGCTGCCAAACGCGCGATGGAAGCTATGATGACGATGACCAAGATCGATATCGCCGCAATCGAAGCGACGTTGAAGGAGGTATAGAGATGGAACTCTATGGACACACTTTCTCGTCCTACACATGGAAGGGACTGATCCCTTTCTACGCCTGCAACATCCCGTTCGAATTCCGCATGATCGACCAAGAAAATCCGGAAAATCATGCCTTCGTCCAGTACGCCCATCCGGCGGGCAAATTTCCGGTGCTCCGCGACGGCGATACCGTGATCGTCGAAGCGACCGCGATCATCGAATATCTCGCGGCAACGCAGGAAAAGGCAGCGGGGCTGGTTCCGGCAGATCCACGCGAGGCGGTAACCGTGCGAATGCTCGACCGCATCTTCGACAATTATGTGATGGGTGCACAGCAGCAGGCGGTCCTCGCCTATATCGCGGACCCTGAAAACCCTGATCCAAAATTGCTCGAAGCAGCGAGCGCGGGTCTCAAACGCTCCTATGCATGGATCGAGAACTGGCTCGCCGAAAACCCATTTCCCGGCCATGTCTCGCTGGCCACTTGCGCCGCTGCGCCGTCCCTGTTCTACGCCGACTGGGTCGAACGCATTCCCGCCGATTGCCCGCGACTGGCAGCGCTGCGCGCCGAACTTCTCGCACTGCCCTCGGTCAACCGCTGCGTCGAGGACGCCCGTCCCTATCTCCACCTCTACCCGCTAGGCGCGCCGGATCGGGACTGACTCCGAACCTCCACACCATGCAAAGGAGAGTTATCCATGGCCGATCAT
>CAJQMX010000091.1 GCA_905479515.1 uncultured Parasphingopyxis sp. | reverse complement strand
CTCTTTAGAGGAGGGGATCGAGGGGGGGTGTTGGCCGGGCCCGCCCATCAAACCCCCTCCAACAACCGATCCGCTTGCGCCCTCGCCTCGTTCGTAACTTCTGCGCCCGATAGCATCCGTGCGATTTCTTCCTGACGGCCGTCTTCATCAAGCAGACCGACAGATGTGCGGGTGACCGTGCCTTCGGAACTCTTTGCGATCATATAATGCGTTGTTCCGCGTGCGGCGACTTGCGGGCTGTGGGTTACGACAAGAAGTTGCGCGCCTTCGGCCAGCCGCGACAGGCGTTCGCCGATGGCGCTCGCAACCGCGCCGCCAACGCCGCGATCAATCTCGTCGAAAATCATCGTCGCCGCGCCGCCCTGTTCGGCCAGCGCCACTTTCAGCGCGAGGATGAAGCGGGAAAGTTCGCCGCCCGAGGCGATCTTGGCGAGCGGGCCGAACGGCGCGCCGGGGTTGGTCGAAATTTCGAACGCCACCCGGTCCTGCCCGCTTGCCGTCCATTGCGCCTCGTCCAGCGTTTCGACCGCCGTGCGGAACTGTGCCGCATCCAGCTTGAGCGGCGCGAGTTCGGCGGCGACCGCTTTGTCGAGCGCCTTGGCCGCAGCCGTGCGTTTCTTGCCAACCGCTTCTGCCTTGCTGGCATAGGCCGTGCGCTTGGCGGCAACATCGGCCTCCAGCGCGGCAAGATGGGCGCCGCCCGCCTCGATCCGTTCAAGCTTTGCCGCCATCTCTTCGGTCAGGGCGGGGAGCCCATCCGGTTCAACCCGGTGCTTGCGGGCGAGCGCGCGGATATCGAACAATCTGGTTTCCGCTTCGTCGAGCCGGGCCGGGTCAAAGGCGAGGATATGAGAGGCCTCGGCGAGCTTTTCTTCTGCCAGATCCGCTTCGATCAGCGCGCGGTCCAGCGCCGCCAGCGCTTCCCCGAGCACTTCATGCTCACCAGCGATACGGTCGGCGCGGCGCGCGGCCTGCCGCAATTTGGCGAGCCCGCCATCGGACCCGTCGAGCAATTCCGCAATCTCGTTGAGATCGTCGGCAATCCGGTCACCCTTTTGCATCGTCGCACGCGCTTCCGCGAGCGCCGCCTCTTCGCCCGCTTCGGGAGCAAGCGACTGCAATTCCTTCACGGCATGATCGAGAAATTCCCGGTCCCGCTCGGCCTCTTCAACTTCGGCCCGCGCTTCGGCGAGTTGATCCTCGGCCGCCCGCCACGCATCCCAGGCTTTCGCCAGTCCGCCAAGATCAATATCGCCAAAACTATCGAGCAGCGCGCGGTGCCCCTTGGCGTTCAGCAATCCGCGATCATCATGTTGGCCATGGATTTCGACAAGATGCCCGCCAATTTCGCGCAACAGGGCTGCGGAAACAGGCTGATCGTTCACGCTCGCCCGGCTGCCGCCATCGGCCTTGACGATTCGGCGCACGATAAGCGGTTCGCCGGGTTCGGCATCAAGACCGCTTTCGGTGAGAAGCAGCCCGACCGGATGGCTGGCCGGAAGATCGAAGGTGGCGCTAACGACCGCGCGCTCTGCGCCCTGACGCACCAATCCGCTATCAGCGCGCACGCCAAGCGCGAGGCCCAGCGCATCGAGAAGGATGGATTTGCCCGCGCCTGTTTCGCCGGTGAGCGCGCCGAGCCCGTCCGAAAAGGACAGGTCGAGCGCCTCGATCAGCACGACATCGCGAATGGAAAGGCCGGTGAGCATATTCCGGCTTTTACCGGATTTTGCCGCTTAGACCAGCGCCCTTAATCGGTTCCGGTTGCCTGCACACCGCCATGGCGTTGCATCAGATCATAGGCACGCGTGTACCAGCGCGATTCGGGATAGTTGTTGCCGAGAACCGCAGCCGAACGCCGCGCCTCGTCAACAATGCCGAGTGCCAGATAGCTTTCGGTCAACCGCATCAGCGCCTCGGGCGCATGGGTCGTGGTGTCATAGCTATCGATAACCGTGCGGAAACGGACGGTGGCAGCCAGCCATTGGCGGCGGCGCTGATAGAAACGGCCGATTTCCATTTCCTTGCCGGCCAGATGATCGTTGACCAGATCGAGCTTCAACCGCGCGTCCGCAGCATAGACGCTTTCCGGATACCGCCGAACAACTTCGTTCAGGGCAACCTGCGCGCGGCGCGTCGTCGATTGGTCGCGAGTCACGTCTGAAATCTGCTCATAATAGCTGATCGCGATCAGATAATAGGCATAGGGCGCATCACGGTTGCCCGGATGGATCGAAATAAAGCGCTGCGCAGAGGCTATCCCTTCCGGATAATCCCGCGCCAGATAGAAGCTGAAAGCAGCCATAAGCTGAGCCCGCCGCGCCCAGGGCGAATAGGGATGCTGGCGCTCGACTTCCGAAAAAATCGCTGCTGCGATACCATATTGGTTTCTGTCCAGCCTGTCCTTTCCCAGATTATAGAGGGTGTTGACGTCGCGGGCGACATATTGGGTGTCGGCACGGGTTTGGGCGCTCGGACCGGCGCACGAAGCGAGCGGGACGAAAGCGGCAGCGGCTAACAACAGCGCTGCGGGGCGGGACTGGATACGCATTCCACAGCCTCTAGCGCAGCCAATCGCAGACGCCAAGAGAGCAGATACTTCAATTGCGGAGAGGGTTTCGCATGGCAGATGTTCGGCTATAGCCAAGCCATGCTCCGCGTACTGACCCTTGCGACCCTGTTTCCCGACGCTTCACGGCCGACTTTCGGCGGTTTTGTCGAGCGCCAGACGCTGGGGCTGGCCGCACGGGCCGATGTGCAGCTTGAGGTGGTGGCGCCGATCGGCGTGCCGCCATGGCCGCTTAGCCGGCATTCCCATTATCAGCGTTTCGCCGAAATACCCGAAACTGAGGTGTGGAAAGACGTGATCGTCCATCGCCCGAAATTTCGTCTCATCCCGCGTCTTGGCGGTCCGTTGGCTCCGGCAGCGATCTCCAAAGCCGTCCTGCCGCTCCTTCAGCAGATTCGCGAACGTTTTGCGTTCGATGTCATCGATGCCGAATTTTTCTATCCGGATGGCCCGGCTGCGATGCGCCTGGCCAAGGCGTTGAACCTGCCCTTCTCGGTCAAGGCGCGCGGCGCCGATATCCATTATTGGGGCAAAAAGACGGGCTGTGCCTCGCAGGTACTTGAGGCCGGGCAGCGGGCTGGAGGGCTTTTGGCTGTGAGCGAAGCGATCAAGCGGGACATGATAGAGCTCGGCATGGCGCAGAACGCGATCACCGTTCACTATACCGGTATCGACAAAAACAGGTTCCGCCCCGTCGACCGGAAGGACGCCAAAGCGGCGCTGGGCGTTTCGGGGCCGCTGATCGTGACCATCGGCGCGCTGATTCCCCGCAAGGGCCAGACGCTGGTCATCGAAGCGCTGCAGCATATCCCCGAAGCCCAGCTGTGGTGCATTGGCGAGGGCGCGGACCGGCCAGCGCTTGAAAAGCTGGCCCGTGCGCTTGGCCTGGCGGAGCGTGTACACCTGCCGGGCAATATGCCGCATGATGAGGTGGCGAAGATCGTCGCGGCGGCGGATGTGATGGCCCTGCCCTCTGCATCGGAAGGGCTGGCCAATGCCTGGGTCGAAGCGCTGGCATGCGGAACGCCGATTGTGATCAGTGATGCCGGCGGCGCAGGCGAACTGCTCGATCGCCCCGAAGCGGGCGCCATAGTCCCGCGTGATGCCGCCGCGATTGCCGATGCGATCCGCGCTATCCTGAATGATCCACCAAGCCAGCAAGCGGTGCGCAGCACTGTCGACAGATTTTCATGGGAGCGGAACAGCGATATGCTGTTCCAGCACTTATCAGCTCTGGTCGAGCGGCAATAACGCCGCGCTAAGCCAGCGCCCTTCATTCCGCAACAAACCCCAGCTGCGCGCTGCCGCTCGGCTGTCCATCGCCTCAACGCCAATATTGCGGGCCTCCACAGCGGCGACGAAAGCCGGTGACGGGCGTCGCAGATGCGCGCCTGTACCCAGCAACAGAAATTCGGGCATTGGCGTGATGGTCAGCAGGTCGTCCAGCGCGTCCGGATCCAGCGCGTCCCATGACGGAGCATCCCAGCTGCGCGCCCATTCCGGTGTGAGCCAAAGCCCGCCTTCAACTATTGCCCCATCCACGCGAAACGCCTGATCGGCAAAACCGGTCAGCAACGGGCCGGAAGCCGGGTTTTCGCGCTCAAGCGCAACCATTAGCGGCCGTACCCCTCCTTATGGACTTTCTGTCCTAAGGGGTTGGTGTCTTCCGGAACGAAGGTATCAGGGCCGACTTTGAGCCAGATCAGGATCGGCGAAGCCATATAGACGGAGCTGTATGTGCCGATGAAAACGCCAAGCAACATCGCGACCGTGAAGCCGAACAGCACATCCGGCCCGAGGAAGATCAGGACGACCAGCGCGATCGCCATCGTCAAACTCGTCATCACCGTACGGGCAAGCGTTTCATTGACCGAAAGATCGAGCAACGGAACAATCTCCATCTTGCGATATTTGCGCAGATTTTCGCGAATCCGGTCATACACGACGATCGTATCGTTGAGAGAATAGCCAATGATCGTCAGCAACGCCGCGACGATGTTGAGGTTAAATTCAAGCTGGGTCAGCGCAAAGAAGCCGAATGTCAGTGCGACATCGTGGAACAGCGCAAATAGTGCCCCGACACCGAACTGCCACTCGAATCGCAGCCAGATATAGAGCGAGATTGCGAGCATCGCGAGGCCAAGCGCCAGCGCGCCGGCTTCGAACAGCTCGCTAGAAACCTTGCCCGATACCGAATCCACCGAATCGATCCGCGCACCGGGATATTCACTTTCGATCATCTGCGTCACGCGCGTGGAAACGGCGCTCGCCAGATCCGCTTCGTCACCTTCCCCTTCGGTAACCCGCATCCGGATCGAGACCTGGTTTGCATCGCCGAAGCGCTGGATTGACGCCCCCTCAACACCAAGGGCGTCGATATCATTACGCAGTTCGGGAATCGGCGCTTCCTCATCCTGGGTAAAGGTTACCTGAATCATCTGGCCGCCAGCGAAATCGACACCGAAATTCAGCCCGCGCGTCGCCGTCAATGCGATTGAGGCAACCGTCAGGATAATCGACAATATGATCGCTATGTTCCGCCATTTGAGGAACTGGATATTCGTATTATCCGGGACAAGCTTGAGAAGACGCATCATATGTTCAGCTCCTTCGGACGCTGATTCTTGATCCAGATAGCCACCATCATCCGGGTAATCGTTACGGCGGTGAAGACGGACGTGATAATGCCGATGACCAGCACAACCGCAAAGCCGCGAACCGGGCCTGAACCAAAGGAGAACATCAGCAGCCCCGCGATCACATTGGTAATGTTCGCATCGAGGATGGCACGGCTGGCTTCTTTATAGCCGGTCTGCACAGCATCGATCACCTTGCGGCCCCGTCTCTGCTCTTCGCGTATTCGCTCGTTGATCAGCACGTTGGCATCCACCGCCGCGCCCACCGTTAAGACGAAACCGGCTATACCCGGTAGTGTCAGGGTCGCATCCAGCAGCGCCATGATCGCCAGAATAAGAAACAGGTTCAGGCCCAGCGCTATATTCGCGTAAAACCCAAATCGCCCATAAGTGACAATCATGAATGCCATCACGGCGACAGTCGCGATAAGACCAGCTATGCCGCCCCAGCGAATTGAGTCTCCGCCCAGTTCCGGCCCAACCGTGCGGTTTTCAATCACGGCAAGCTCTACCGGCAACCGACCGGACCGCAAGGCAATCGCCAGTTCATTGGCCGACTGGACCGAGAAACTGCCGCTGATCTGTGCATTGCCGCCCAGAATTGGCTCGTTGATATTTGGTGCCGAAAGCACTTCGCCATCAAGAATGATCGCAAAGCGCCGATTGACATTTTCCTGTGTCACCCGCCCGAAAGACCGGCCGCCAGCACCATCAAAGGTGAGATTGACTGTCACCTGACCATTTCTCTGATCGAAACCCTGCTGCGCGTTCACGAGCTGATCACCCGATACCATCACGCGGCGCTGAACGATCTCGCAGCCGATCCCGTCAGCCGGATTGGCATAAGGCATGGCTTCGCTGCCAATCGGCGCCTGGCACGATGCCGCCATGTCCGGCGTTGCGTCATAATTGACCAGTCGAAACTCGAGGGACGCTGTGCGCCCGAGCAACGCCATCAGTGACTCCGGACTGTCGAGACCTGGCACCTGCACCACGATACGATCATCACCCTGACGGATAATTGTGGGTTCGCGTGTACCAAGCTCATCGATCCGGGTGCGCACGACCTCAGTCGCCGCGCTGACCGCGATATCGACGGCTTCTTCATTGCCCGCCTCTGTCGGCGTTACGACAACTTGCAGAGAATCCTCGTTCTCGACGCTAAAATCACGCTGACCGGTAAAGCCGACCGGCTGGGTCAGGTCGCGCACGCGCTCCATCGCATCGTCAAGCTGCGCCTCATCGCGCACGGTAAAGCGGATCGCTCCGCCGCTGCGGGACAAGCCGCCAAACTCAATCCGCTGATCGCTGTCATTCAACGCGTCTTCAATGCGATCAGACAGCGTCTGGAGGCGTTGCGCCTGAAATTCTTCGGTTTGCGCTTCGAGCAGAATATGCACACCGCCCGAAAGATCCAGCCCCAGATTGATCGAAGGCTTAGGCAGGAAATCGGGGATATACGCCCGTTGTTCTTCGCTAAGCAGGCTTGGAATCGAGAGCAGGACGCCGATGACGAGCAATGCCGTCAGCATCCAGACCTTCCAGGTTGGAAAATCATTCATGGCGTGCGGCCTGTTCTAGTCGTTCGCTGCGGGAGCATGGGGATTGCGGACATCGGAGAGCGTGCCCTTGAGCGCGGTCACTTTCTGGCCGCCGCCAAGATCAATCTCGATCTCTTCGTCATTCACCTTTGTAACCTTGCCGAGCAGGCCGCCGCCGGTAACCACGCGGTCACCCTTTTTCACGGCGCCAATCATCTCGCGATGTTCTTTCATCCGCTTTTGCTGCGGGCGGATCAGCAGGAACCAGAAGATCACGAAGATCAGGATCAGCGGGACGAGCTGGACAATGAAGGAGCCTGCGCCTCCGGAAGGAGCGGCAGCGGCGAGAACGGGAGTGGCGGACATGGATGGGACCTGTATGCTGTTTGACGGGGTCTTTACAATAATCGCCCCTGATCAGAGGCGCGCCTCTATCACCTAAGGTGCGTTTCACGCAACTTCCATCCGCAAGCGGCATATTTATTTGCATGCCGGACCCCAGCCGCTAGCATGCACCGAAAGTTTATCGGGAAAGGAAAAATCATGATCATCGTCATCGGCTGGGTTCGACTGGCAGAGGGAGAGTTGGACAGGCTGCACGATGCGGCGATCACCATGCTCGAAGAAACACGTAAGGAAGATGGCTGTATCAGCTATACCTATGGCCGCGCGGTTGAAGACCCGGACCTTATGCAGATTACCGAAATCTGGGAAAGCCAGGAAGCGCTGACGGACCATTCGAATAGCGCGCATATGGCGACTTTCAATCAGGCGATGGCAGGGGCGAAAATACTCGGCATC
>CAJQMX010000090.1 GCA_905479515.1 uncultured Parasphingopyxis sp. | reverse complement strand
GCGCTATGTGGATCCGATCAGCGGCAAGCCGACGACGCTTGAAGCGACCATCGAACGCCTGAATTATTGGCGCCGTTTTGCGGACCACAATGCAGGCCATTTCGCGGCCCTTGGCTTCACCCCCTGGAAGCGGGCCGCCGTGCGCAATATGCTCGCAGGGCCACGCAATAGTGTGCGCTTCCATCGTTCCGTCGCAAACGCTGAAAAGGACGCCCGCACCCATAACGGTAAAATCCTTATCTGGTCCGGCAAGGAGGATCGTACAAAGCGCGATCAGCTTGATCGATCCACTGTGCCAGTCTGGCGCATGGAAGATGGTTTTTTGCGGTCACGTGGGCTCGGTTCGGATTTTCACCTCCCCGCCTCCATCGTCATCGATGATCGCGGCATGTATTTTGATCGGCACTGCAGTTCGCGTCTGGAAACAGTTCTCGAAAATACGGAGTTCAGCGCCGCCATGCTCCAGCGAGCGGCGAAGCTTCGAGCGTCTCTCGTAGCTTCCAAAATCAGCAAATATAATGTTGGCGGCGCGGTAGAGATCACACCGCCCCAAGGCATGCGCACCATTCTTGTTGTCGGCCAGGTGGAAGATGACCGTTCGATTGAACGCGGAACAGCCGACATCAAAACCAATCTCGGGCTTCTCAAGGCCGTCCGCGCCGATCATCCAGATGCCTATATCGTCTATAAGCCGCACCCCGATGTCGAAACGGGTAACCGGACGGGCCGGATACCGGTTGATGAATGCAGCGCACTCGCTGACCAGATCGTCAATGAAGCCAATATTGATGCCTGTATTGCCGCCTGTGACAGCCTGGCCACGATGACATCGCTCGCCGGGTTCGAGGCGCTGATGCGCGGCAAGACGGTGATGACCTATGGCGGGCCCTTTTATGCGGGATGGGGGCTGACCGAAGATCGGCTGACCTTTGAACGCAGAACCCGGGCCCTGTCTCTCGATGCGCTCGTCGCGGGAACTTTAATCTTCTATCCGCGCTATATTCACCCGCCAACACGCCTGCCTTGCACGCCAGAAGAGATTGTCGACTGGCTAAGCACCGGTGCGCCTGCCCCCGGCCATAAGCGCCTGCGCTGGATCCGCGCGCTCTGGGCAAGCATCAGCAGGGTGAAGCCGGTTCGCTATTAGCGCTTAAGGAATCCCGAGCATTTTGTGCGTCTGGAGCGTCAGGCGCCACTGCGGGTTCGCGCGGACATAGGCCATTGCGGCGGCCATCGCGGCATCGCCTTCTTCGCAATCCATGGGTTGGATCAGGAAATTGGGGAAGTTCCACCCAGCAAGATCGGCAGGATCAATGCCATTTTGCGGCCAGACCAGTTTCAGTTCATCACCCGACAGTTGGACGAATTCACTCCCGGCTTTCGGGCTAATGCATAGCCAATCGATCCCGGCGGGTGCAGCGATAGTTCCATTGCTTTCAACGGCAATCTCAAAGCCTGCGTCATGCAACGCATCAATCAGCGGGGCATCAAGCTGCAGCAATGGCTCACCGCCCGTGCACACGATATAGGCATGGGCGCGATCGTCACCCCATAGCTCTCCCGCCTTTGCCACAACTGCTTCCGCATCGGCATAGCGCGCGCCATTCTCGCCATCCGTTCCGACAAAATCGGTATCACAAAACTGGCAGATTGCCTTGGCGCGATCCTGCTCCCGCCCGGTCCATAAATTGCAGCCGGCGAAACGCAGGAAGACTGCACGGCGGCCCGCCTGCATCCCCTCCCCCTGCAGAGTCAGGAACATTTCCTTGACGGCGTAGCTCATGGCATCGCGGCATAGACAGTGGGGTCAGTGAGCCCGGCTTCGGCAAATCCTTTTGAGCGGAGGCGGCAGCTGTCACACAGGCCGCAATGCTTATGGTCGGGTGTCGGATCGTAACAGGACCAGCTCATCCCGGCATCCAGGCCAAGTCGTGCCGCTTCTGCCGCGATATCCGCCTTGCTCATATCGAGCAGCGGCGTGTGAACCGAAAAGCTGTCGCCTTCCACGCCCGCCTTTGTCGCGAGATTCGCTATGGTCTCGAAGCTCTGGATGAAATCGGGCCGGCAATCGGGATAACCGGAATAATCGAGCGCATTGACGCCGATGAAGATATCACGCGCATTGGCCGCTTCGGCCCAGCCAAGGCACAGCGACAGGAAGATCGTGTTACGCGCAGGGACGTAGGTGACCGGAATATCATCACCGACACCGGTTTTTGGAACGTCGATATCAGCGGTCAGCGCTGATCCTCCGAATTTCGAAAGATCCAGCGGCATCACGATATGGCGTTCGACCTCGAGTGCGGCGGCGACAGTGGCAGCTGCCTCCAATTCAATGCGGTGGCGTTGGTTATAGTCGATGGTCAGCGCAAACAGCCGATAACCAGCCTCACGCGCCAGCCCGCCTGTCACCATGGAGTCGAGCCCGCCGGAAAGTAGCAGCACCGCAAATTTGTTAGTGTCGTGTTCCATCGGCGACGCAGCTATGCGCGCAAGCGAGCCGGCGCAACCTTTGGCAGAAATAAAAGACCGCCCAGAAGGGCGGTCAGGTTTAGGCCATATGGCCCGCTAGGGAGAATGTTATGCCCGATGAAAGACACGGCCATTATAGTAACAAAAGATGGTAAACGGCAGGTTAACGGCCAAAGATACGCGCGATCAGCAGGCGCCCGTGCGGCGCGCTTCATAGACATTGTGGAAAGGGCTTCCTCTCTCAATGCCTTGGGTGTCGATGCGGACAAGACGCGGCGTTTCAACATCGACTGTTGTCTGCCCCCAACCTGCCCCAGTGCATTCGTAGCGAATGGTCACAGAGCGGCTGTCATTGCTCAATATGCGGCGCGGACAAGCGTTACCCGCATGCTGAATTTGAATCAGCCGTGCCGGATTGCGCACACAAATTTGCACCGGTGATCGCGATGATCGCCGCACGTCTCGCAACTCCCATGAGCCGGTTTCCAGACCAGCGAGTGCAGTCGGAGCCTGGGCGATACCTGGTGTGGCGAGAAATAGCATCGCCGCAGCTCCCGTCAGTATCGTCTTGAGTTTGGCAATATCGCGCATGTTCCCTCTCATAGTCGACGAAATTGGCCCGCCGTATGGACGACTATACAGAAATTAAGGTGAACAAGCGCTGACACACTTAATTATTACTTAAATCTCAGATACTTCTATAGGGAAACTCTTGGCACAAAACTCACAATTCACACGAATAACACCGTCAGAATCGGCCATATCAGCATGCTCTTCCGCGCTGAACTGACCAACAACCTGGCGGATATGGGTGACATCGCACCGGCATCCCTTGATGAGGGGCGCTGCGGGAAGCACCCGAATTTCGCCCTCATCATGAAATAGTCGCCAGATAATCGCCTCAAGCTCAAGCGCGGGATTTGCCAGTTCGGCGGCTGTCACCGTCTCACCCAGTGTGCGCACATGTTCCCATTCCGGGTGATCGAGCCGAACATGGAGCCGCTCGCGTCCCTCCTCGCCTTCCGCAAGATGTTGAAGCAGCAAACCACCGGCGAGCCATTGCCCCTCATCGTCTTTCGCGACAGCGATGCGCAACAGGCTGGGAATTTGTTCGGACTGGACAAAATAATGCTCGGCCGCTTCCGCCAGCGATCCGCCTTCAAGTGGCACGATGCCCTGATAGCGTTCACCGGTCAGCGTCTGGTCGAATGTTATTGCAAGATAGCCCTGTCCGAATAGGGCGAACAGGGATGGATCGGCGGGCGCTTCGGCAAACCGATCTGCATCAAAGCGCAGATACCCGCGAAGCTCTCCTCCCTTATAGTCCACCACCAGCAGTTCGACGACGCCATTTTGGGTTTGCGCCTGAATCGTCAGCTGTCCATCGGCCTCTTTCAGGGTAGATCCGAACAAGGCGGACAGGATCAGCGCTTCACCAAGCAGTTTCGCCAACGGATCGGGATAAGCATGGGCATCAAGCACCTTGTTCAGCAACGGACCAACGCGGACGACACGGCCACGCGCGTTGCGGCTCGGAATCGAAAAGCCGAGAGAGCTATCCATGAATGTTGTCGTCATCCGATCAGACCGAAGCACCAGCGCAAAATTGCCTTTTGAGCGTGCAGCCGATTTTCGGCTTCGTCCCAGATCGCAGACTGCGGGCCATCAATCACGGCAGACGTGACTTCTTCACTGCGGTGTGCGGGCAGGCAATGCAGGAAAACAGCGTCGGCCTTTGCACCGGCCATCAGCTCCTCTGTCACCTGATACGGTTCGAGTGCCGCAAGTTTCGCGTCACCGCCCTGTTGACCCATGGATATCCAGGTATCGGTCACCACCACATCGGCATCGGCAACAGCGGCCATCGGATCGCGCATGATTTCCACCGTACCGCCACGTTCGCGCGCCGCAGTCACAATGTCAGAGGGTGGCATCAGGCTTTCAGGGCAGCCAACGGCGACTTCGAATTTGAGGAGGCTGCCAGCTTCAATGATCGATGTGAGAACATTATTCCCGTCGCCGAGCCACGCCCATTTGGTGCCAGCCAGCCGGTTAATCCGCTCAAGCACCGTCAGCATATCCGCCATGATCTGGCACGGGTGTGACCGGTCGGTCAGACCATTGATGACCGGGACACTCGCATATTCCGCCATTTCGATGAGTTTGTCGTGATCATCCGTCCGGATCATGATCGCATCGACATAGCGTGATAGCACCCGCGCCGTATCCGCAATAGTTTCACCACGGCCAAGCTGCATCGTGCCGGAATCGAGCACCATGGAGGATCCGCCAAGCTGGCGGATCGCCATGTCGAACGAGGTGCGCGTCCG
>CAJQMX010000089.1 GCA_905479515.1 uncultured Parasphingopyxis sp. | reverse complement strand
TTCAACGCCGTCGATGCCGGTCTGGCGCGCGGTGGATGCGTAATCGAGGCCTGATGCCTCGACCAGCGGCAGGCCGTCCATATCGGCCCGCACCAGCACCGTCGGCCCCTCACCATTGCGCATGATACCGACAACACCGGTACCGCCAACGCCTTCGGTCACCTCCGCACCGGTCTCCCGCAGCTGCGCAGCTATGATCCCGGCAGTGCGGGTTTCCATATAGCTGAGTTCAGGGTTGCGGTGGAAATCGAGAAACAGCTCTTCAAGAAACGCGCTGTAATCGGCTTCGACATCGGCAGCGATATCCGCCGTAGCATCAGATTGGGCATGTGCTGGTGCCCATGCCATGAAGGTTGCCGCGATGGCGATAAGTGATGTGCGCATGAAAAATGTCCCCTGACGTGATCCCTGTTCGAGATCGCATCGATACGCCGTGTCCAGCGTCGGGGCAAATGGGGCCGAATCCGCCGATGATATGGTGGAGTCGGCCCGAAAATCTATTGCGCTTCGTCGGCCACGGTTTCGCCGACGGATTCAACATCTTCGCCGACGCCCTGGATGGTGTTGCAGCCAGCCGTCGCGGCAAAGGTGAGAGTGGCGGCTAGAATGATAAGTGTTTTCATGATTTTACTCCAAACTCAACGAGACGCTGCATTGCGCGTCCGACAGAGTATAAGCGCTTGAAGGGGGCGATGGTTCCCGCCGCTTGCGCCACCCCGCCTTTCGGTTCAGTCTTTGCCGAAAACTGGGAGAGACACGCCATGGCCGATAGGGATGCCGCTACGGAGATAAGAGCCGCGCAAGACGCGCCATTTTCGGTTCATCCGCTCACCCCGTCAATCGGCGCGGAGCTGCTCGATATCGATCTGGGAGCGCCCGATATTGGCGAGGCCATCCCGGCGATCCGGCAGGCGCTGCTTGATCACAAGGTTATCTTTTTCCGCGATCAGCATATCACGCGCGAACAGCATCTCGCCTTTGCCGCATTGTTCGGCGAACTTGAGATCCATCCGGCCACCCCAAAGGGGCAGGAGCATCCCGAGATCCTGCGCATTGAACATGGCCCGGATAGCCGTGGTCAGGAGAATATGTGGCATTCAGATGTTACCTGGCGGGCCGAGCCATCGCTCGGGTCAATCCTGCGCGCCATCGAGGTTCCGGAGGTCGGCGGCGATACCCTGTTCGCCAATATGCATGCCGCCTATATGGGCCTTGGCGAAGAGATGCGCCGCTTCATTTCCGGGCTGACAGCCGTCCATGATATCGCACGCGTATTCGCCAAACGGCTCGGCAAGCAGCCGGAAGAGCTGCACGCAAAATATCCGCCGATGGAGCATCCGGTCGTGCGCACCCATCCTGAAACGGGGCTGCCGGGTCTTTATGTCAACGGCGCATTCACCAGCCATATCAAAGGGCTGTCCGATCAGGAGAGCGCAGACCTGCTCCGCCATCTCTATGCGCAGGCCGCCAATCCGGAAATCCAGTGCCGTTTTCGCTGGGCCGCCGGATCTATCGCCTTTTGGGACAATCGCGCCTGCCAGCATTTCGCCGTATCCGACTATTTCCCCGCGAGACGCGCCATGGAACGCGCCACCATCAAGGGCGACCGGCCCTATTATAAGGCGAGTAGCTAAACCCACTCCCTGGGAGAGACGGATTTTCCGCTTAACGTTTACGTAAGCCCTTGCTATCACCTGTGTCAGTAAGGAGATTGCCTGATGCTCGAACTTGCCCATGAAAAATATCGCCGATCCGGTTGGCGCGGCCCGCGCAATGCGCCCGCCTACCCCGCCACCGATATTGTCGACCTCGCCAATTTTGAGCTGTTCCGCAAAGGCCATCCGGTGGACGGCTATACCCGGCTGCTCGAGGAAGCGCCGGTCTATTGGCAGGATGAACCGATCGAGGCCGAGCCCGGCTATTGGGCGGTGAGCCGTTATGCCGATGTAAAGGCGGTCTCCAAAAAGCCTGAGATCTTCTCCAGCCAAAAGGGCGGCGTGAATATCTCCTATGGCGATCCCGACAATATGCACCCGCTGCTTTCGCCCGCTGCGCTCGACAATATGATCGCGCTGGACGGGGAATCGCATGTTGAGCTGCGCCGCCAGCACATGCCCTTCTTCACGCCCGGCTATATCAAGCAGCTCAAGGAGAAGGTTGATGTGAAGGTCGGCGAACTGCTCGATCATCTCGCCACCAAGGCCCCGCATTGCAATCTGGTCGACGAATTCGCCTCGCAACTGCCGCTCTTCACGCTGGCGGAATTGCTCGGCGTTGACCAGGCGGACCGGCCGAAACTCGTCCAATGGATGACCGACCTCGAAATGGCCGTCTATTTCGGCGCGGTGCGTGAGGGATTGCTTGCGCCGACGCCTGAACTGATGGCCGCCTATAATGGCTGGGAAGACCGGATTCGCGAATTTTTCGATTATGGCATGCACGAGATTCGCGATCGACAGGCCAATCCGCGCGAGGATCTGATGTCGGCCATAGCCAATGCGGTGGTCGATGGCGGCCCGATGCCGGACATGTATCTGAACGGCGCATGGGAGCTGATCTTCATCGCTGGCAATGATACGACCCGCAATTCAATCTCCGGCATGATGAAATTGCTGTCCGAAAATCCGGACCAGAAGGCGAAACTGCTCGCCAATCCGGATCTGCTGCCCAATGCGATCCAGGAAGCCATTCGCCTTGTCAGCCCGGTTATCTATATGAAACGCACCGCGACGGAAGACACCGAAATCGGCGGCCAGAAGATCGCGGAAGGTGAGAAACTCGTCATGTATTATGGCGCGGCCAACCGCGATCCGGCAGTGTTCGAAAACCCGCACAGCTTTGATATCGAACGCAAAAATGCGGACCGCAATCTCGCCTTTGGTTTCGGCACCCATGTGTGCCTGGGCCGCCAGATCGCGCTGATGCAGATCGAAAGTGCCTATCGGCAGTTGCTGACCCGCTTCCCCGATATGGTGATGGACGGCGAGATGGAATGTGCGCCCAACAATTTCGTCCATGCGATCACAGAGATGCCGGTGAGTTTCACGGCAGGCTGATAGGCCCGGAAACGGATACAGTTTCTCTGGAAATGTAGGAAAATCTGGTGTCCGCTCTCCTCGATCTGACGAGGAGAGAGACCATGCCTGCACGTCCGGAAAATAGCGAAACCGTCTGGCACATCCAGAAACGCCTGCGAGAGCTGGGCTTCGATGTTGCGGTTGATGGCGATCTGGGACCGCCAACATTCTGGGATCAGAGCGAAACGCTGGCCGCGGTCCTCGCCCATCTGGGCGGGCCTGTCGTCACGGTCGCGGCGAAAGATTCCGCCCCAACGCGCAGCGGCAAGAAGGTCTATATCGATATCGGCCACGGCCAGAAGCCCGACCGGTTTGACCCCGGCGCCGTGCACAAAAGCTCCAATGTCAGCGAGCATAGCCTGAACATCGTTGCGGCCAAGGCCTGTGAAGCACGCCTGTTGGAAGCCGGTTTTGATGCGGTTATCGACGATCTCAGCCGCCACAATTACTCCGCCGGCACGGCCGCGAAAGGATCGGACATTTTCCTGTCCATCCATCACAATTCGCACGGCGCCCCCGCCCAGGGCGCTGAAGCGCTTTATCACAGAACCAAAGGCAATGCGGCCGACCGAAAGCTCGCCGCCGCCGCTGCAAAAGACATGGCGAAGGAACTGGGCATCGCGAATCGCGGCGCAAAACCGGCCGGTCTTTCGGTGCTATCCGGCGCACGGGATGTCGGCGTCCCGGTTTCCATCCTTGCCGAGATGTATTTCATGCATGAGCAAAACCCGCCCAATCCGCCCCATCAAGACATGGCGATCTGGTCTCACCGGGCGGGAGAAGCGCTGGCACGGGCGATAATCGTCCATGCCAAGGGCGATGGCTAGGGCCGGAGGCTGAGGTCAGGCCTGAGGGCCGCATCTAACGCTTCATCCCTTGCCTTTGCGGGAGAATCCCCCCAAACCGCCGCCCGATATGAGTGCGACCATTACTCCCATCCACGGTGATTCACTGCCGCCCTCTCTGGACCCGGTGATGGCACTGGTTTCGGCTGATCTGACCAAGGTCAATCATGTCATTCTGGATCGGATGCTTTCCGATGTGCCGCTCATCCCGGAACTTGCCGGGCACCTGATCGCCGGCGGCGGGAAGCGCATGCGGCCCATGCTGACGCTCGCCTGTGCGAAGCTGCTCGATTA
>CAJQMX010000088.1 GCA_905479515.1 uncultured Parasphingopyxis sp. | reverse complement strand
ACTGGGCACCGGAACGATTGGTGCGTCTCGGCGAGACAATGGGTCACCGGCCCGGTTCTTGAGGTTTCATCATTCAGTCTGCAATACCGGCAAAGCAGACTTTAGGCTCGCTTTGTCGGAACTTCGGCAACCGCCCCAATTCCCGCCATTGGCGTTCGCCCGGTCTAATGACTGCTGTGGGCGCGAAAGCGGACATTGCTAGGTACAGAAACCTACAATCCTGATCGGTCCAAAATTTCAATGACTCTTGGCCATTTTTCGTACTTGGCCCATCCCCTCAGCGTTTTGCCATCTGCAGGACGTACAGCATTAATATTTGCACCCGAGTCAATGAGCAACAGTGCCACATCCTCATCAGAGATGCTGAAAAAAATGTGCTCTCCTTCATCGTCTCGAAAGTCTGGATCCGCGCCAGCATCAATAAGCATTCGAGCAATTTCGCGATCACTGACCTGCCACAGCACACTTTGGCAATATCCGTACCGGCAATATTTGATGTCAGCACCCGCATCCAACAACTTACGGACTACTTTTCTTCGGTCCTCTATTGAATGCTTTTCGTCATTCGACATTATGCCATTCGAAGCTTCGAATAGAGGGGGGTCTGGCAGCCCAGGAACCTCTCCAGGTCCATTGGGATTAGCTCCTCTGGCTAACAACAATCTCACCATTTCCTGGTCCGCATTGGCCGCCGCATTGGTAAGAAGAAACGTTGCAAGGTCGCTGGTCAGTTTTCGATGTTCTTTTATTTTCAAAAGCAACTGGAAGGCTTCGTGATTGTCTGACGAAACTGATCGTTTTAGAGCATTTACAAAAGCGTCGGCCGGTTTGAGCGCTCCATTTCTAATCAGCCATGCCACGGCGTCGATTTGATTGTTAAATATCGCAGTATCAAGCGGATTAGGCCCTTGGTTTGCGGACAGAGGCGCGCCTAACACCAGCAGTTTTTCCAATGTTTCTAGATCACCGCGCTCCGATGCTGCATCCATGAGTTCAAGTCCGACAATTCCGTTAAATTGCACCTCTCTCGCTTTGAGAAGTGGGATGACGCTTGGAAGCCCCTTGATCCATTTGTCTGTACCCGCCGCCTTATCTACAGCATCTTGAAGGTTCGTCACGGAATTGGGCATACCTGCTTTCTCTCCGACATAGTCAACAACGGTTTTAATTCCATTCCCTGTATCGATCGTCAGAACATACGTAGGATTGTCGGTAACTTGAGCCCGATATTCATCCTTCAAGGAGAAGAAATCTGCCGCTTTAAACTGTTCGAGGAGATCAGTTACCATCGCCTTGTCGATGACCGTCTTATGTGTGCCAGGAACACGAACGCCTGTGGTGCGAGAAAACTCACGGTGTACGGCCGCAACTTCATCTTCAAGTGGCGGGCGAGTACTAAAAACAACGTTGCCGCCACCATCGATCGTGACCTTGTAATCTGGACATGATCCATAGCATGCTGTCCGCTGAAGACTGATTAAAAGTTTCTCATCTCGAACTTCGGGAAATGGTCTGCTCTGTAAACTACATGAAGAAACAAATACAAAAGCTACCTGTAGCGGAAAAAATATGATGGCGAACCGCGTCATGTTTGCTGATCCTATTCCAATATTCGGATTCATCCAAATGATCTTGTGACAATGATAAACCAACTGACCTTAAAGAATGAAACTTGTGCAAACCGTCCGCTTTTGCGATAAACTTGTCGTCAGAACTCGCGGGACACTATGTCCCTTTCCCACCCAGTTCCGGTCATTCGAACGGATTGGATGGAAATCAAAGGCGGTCGATCTGGAAACGCCGCAATAGCGGTCGCTCGCGCTAGTCCGATTTAATGTCCGCTATGTGCCAAAGAGATAACATTCGCAGTGCTGCATTGTTCCAAATTGAGACAATTTTACATGGAAAGACATAGTCGGAAAGTTACGAAGCGAGTAATCAATATATGGATCTGTAAATTTGTTCGAGTCGTACTCGGGAGAAAGACTGTGTTAAAGTCAAAATATTTGTGGTCATCGAACGCTGTACTGGCAACGTTTCTAACCTTCAGCCCCGCAATGGCTGCAACAACTGTTGTAGACGGCTCGTGCATATCGGTTACCGATAATTCCGGTTGTTTGTTCAATGGCAATATTAACTCGAACAACAACGGCAACAATAGCTACACCAATGCCCAGAACGCCTATAATCTTTACAATGATACGCACCCGAGCGCGAATCCGGATATTGCGCTGACGATATTGGCATCTTCGGATGACGGTAATTTTGGCAGTTTCGGTAGTTTAACCGGTGCTGGGACTTCGGGCACTTGGAATTTGCCTGGCTATCTAGTTGATTTTCTGGCGGTGAAGGCTTCCAATAACTTCGTACTTTATGAACTGGCCTCGCCCATGAGTTCAGGTAGTTGGGATACGCTAGATATTCCGTTCAACAATAACGCCCACGATATTTCTCACCTTGTATTCTTTGGAACACAAGATGCCGGTGCCGTTCCAGAGCCTGCAACATGGGCATTTATGATTTTCGGCTTTGGCGCCATCGGCGGTGCAATGCGTCGCCGCAAAGCGCAGGTAAAAGTCAGCTACGCTTAATTAAGTTCCAAATAGAAATTCTAATAGCCCCGCCACAGCGACCTCGGCGGGGTTTTTCTTTGGGTTCGTTTTGCACCAGATTTCGGGTTTTGGGTACCGCTATAGGTTGAGAGCTTCAATGGCCGCTTCCCACCCAGCTCCCGCCATCCAACAAAAGCACGGCCGCCGTCCGCTTTGCGGTATTCCACAGCCCAGTCTAAACCGGCGCGGTCACTCCGGCATCGCGCATACCGCGCCAGATCTGCAAGGCCTGTACCGTTTCCGGCACATCATGCACCCGGACGATTTGTGCGCCCTGTTGGATCGCGTGATGCGCAAAGGCGATGGAACCACCAAGACGTCTGTCGACCGGTGCTTCCTTGGACAGGGCGCCGATCATCCGCTTGCGACTGGCGCCGATCAACAATGGCTGACCGAGCGCGTGAAACATCGCGATATTGTTCATTAGCGCGAGATTGTCCGACAATGATTTGCCGAAACCGAGG
>CAJQMX010000087.1 GCA_905479515.1 uncultured Parasphingopyxis sp. | reverse complement strand
ACGACGCTTCAAGAACACAATTTAGTGTTGCAAGGATCCCTGGATCGCGTGCAGACGCGCTTGAATGAATTGAAGAATCTCAAGAAAACCAAGAGGGACGCTAAGGCTGCGAAAACTGAGTTGGTTCAGACGGCAGAATTGGACCATGAACAACGGCGGGATGGTTGGTCAGAGGCCGTTAGATTGTTCAACGAACATTCCCAAGCGCTATACAAGTCACCAGGAAAGCTGGTGATAGACGTTGGTGAAACCGGCTATAAGTACAAAGTCGATATTGAGCGAAGTGGAAGTGAAGGTATCGAGAAAATGAAGGTCTTTTGCTATGACTTAGCGGTTCTCCAACTACAAATGAACGCAAGATCGGGCATTGACTTTCTGATTCATGATACCTTGATGTACGATTCGGTAGATGCAAGGCAGCGTGCTTTGGCGTTTGAACGCGCTCATGATGTCACGACTTCACTCAACGGTCAGTACATCTGCACTATTAATTCGGACATGGTCCCAAATGATGATTTTTCCGAAGAATTTGATTTTCATAAGCACGTGAGGCTGACGTTGTCCGATGCAACGCCTTCTGGAAGTCTGCTTGGGATGCGATATGAGAGACCTGGGAGTTGATTGCTCAGCGACGGCGCTAGGCGGCTCGCTGACCTCTTGTGTAGGGGCGTAGCCTTCCCCGTCAAGCGGTCCGTTTGATATCGGAGTTTCTGGCTTCCAACTTCCGCCGGTAGACGGCCGGCGGCAAGTTCCCCAGCGCCTCGTGAGGGCGCTCCTCATTGTGCTCCTGCATCCACTCCCAGGTGATCTGCCGGGCCTGGTCGAGATCTTTGAACAGGTAAGCGCTGAACACCTCGTCACGGTACGTCCGGTTGAACCGCTCGATGTACGCGCTCTGGTTTGGCTTGCCCGGCTGGAAGTAGCGGAACTCCACGCCGTTCGCGTCGCACCACTCGGTGAACGCCTGGCTGAGCATCTCCGGTCCGTTGTTACAGCGGATCACCTCGGGCAGCTCATACCATTCCTTCATCTGTTCCATGACACGCTTGATCCGCTCGCCGGTCAGTGATGTGTCGATCTCGATCCCCAGCACCTCGCGCACACCTTCGTCGATCACGTTGAACGTCCGGAACCGGCGTCCGCTGTAGAGCGTGTCCTGCATTAAGTCGATCGACCAGTCGGCGTTCGGGCGGGCCGGCACATCCAGAGGCACTCGGGTTCGACGTGGCAGGCGCTTCTTCGTGCAACGTTTGTGGTTCAAGCCCAACTCCTTGTAGATCCGGTACACGCGCTTGTGGTTCCAGAGCCGCCCATCCAGACGCAGCCGATGGAAGCACTTCCAGAAGCCCCAGCGCGGCCGCTTCTTTTCGATCGCCAGCAGGGCGTCGATCACCTCGCTGTCACGCGCCAGGCGATCCTCAGGGCCGCTGTACCACGCGGAACGCGATAGGCCGGCAAGGTCGCAGGCACGGCGAACGCTCAACTCTCCCTCGGCCACAAGACACCTCACGGCTTCTCATTGGTCTAGCGGCCGCTGTATTTTTTTCTGAGCGCCTTCTTCAGCGCATCACGCTCGAAGCTGGTGTCGGCGTACATGTGTTTCAGTTCAGCATTCTCAGCCTCGAGCTCCTTGATCCGCTTCAGTTCGGAGGCCTCCAGACCACCGTACTTCGACTTCCACTGGTAGTAGGTCGACGGGCTGATTCCGATTATCGCTGGTCCGGATTTAGGGGAAGGTTACGAGGGCCGTGCGACCCCAACACCCAGAGGAGACGAGGATGGACAGAACTTCGGTAGTATCGTCTAGTATTGCATCCGTTGGATATGACCCCGATGGGATGACTCTTGAAGTGGAGTTTAACAGAGGGACCGTGTACCAGTATTTCGACGTGCCGGTCACCGAATACGAACAGATGATGTATGCAGCATCGATTGGGAGGTACATCAATATGGAGATAAATGACCGGTACCGATGTATCCAGCCATAGCCCTGATCACGGACGGCTTTTGATAGAAACAGGTAGCTGTGTAGAAATTTCTCGGCGTAGGCCATTTCGAATCATTCTATTAGGCGGATGTATCCATGGAGGATGGTAACAATGGGATATCCTACGATTCACTATCCGCAGAGAGGCGCGCCCGATGCTGGGCACAATTTCACCAGCACAGCCTAAGGAATTCACTTGAGCTTATAGAACGGTGTTCCAGCAATAAACTCGCCGTCTACATTTAGCGTCTTGCACAGGCATTCGTGAACCTTCAAACCGGAAATCCTTTCGACAACCTCTTGCCCTCTTCCGACGAGCCCCATTTGCGAAATCTGCGCCACTGTTGCGTTCGGAACGCGATGTACAAACCAGGTCAACAGCGGCTCCATATAGTTCTCGTGGGCCGTCTTGAAATGCGAGAGATACTGTGACGCGAGAACAACTCCGACGCCGAACTCTCGGCCCTGAAGCAGTAGCTTTCGAAGGACCGGAAATTCATATTTCATAATATTGTCAGCTTCATCAACAAGGAGATATGAGTCCACAAAGCGAAGCTGGGGGTCGTCGCCCGTGAATGGTCTTTTTTCAACCTTTAGCATGTACTCGTAGAATAGATTGAGAAATACCGCCACGATCATGTTTTTTGTATCGTCATCTTGACCCACTGCGCTTAGATCTACTACCACTATTCCATCGAAAAACTTGGAAAACGGGATGATATTCGAATTGTCTTCGGCAAAATAGCCACCATCTACGATATTGCTCATTATAGAGAATGGCGAATCCACTGCATTATCGCGCAGAGTTTTGTATTCTCTAAATACATCGTAAATAGTTGGATCCCCACCTAGTGAAGACTGAAAAGCGTTCTTTACGGCTGTTTTTACGTATTCCTTTTGTACCGGCCCAATGCCGCCGAAAATTTTTGAGAGTAAATCAATAAAGAACCGTGCACGTTCGAGCCATTGATTGTTCTGTACATGGCAATCCGTAGTGTCAAATATATTTATTGGCATAGAAAACGGGCTAACTATTTTCGCGCCTGTTTTCTCTACAAATTCCGGACTGGAGTAGTCTTTCTTGTAGTCAAGAATAAGCACCCCTGGTGTTTTACCTCGATTTAGCCGCGGTTCTCGTGTCAGCTGCCACACAAGCGACTTGACTAGTTGAGTTTTTCCAGTTCCAAGATCGCCAACTACCCCCATATTGAGGTGGGTTAATTCTGTGTTGCTGGGAAAATACTCCACCGCCTTATCGTTCAGCGAATCAAGCAGGTACCCAACGCCAAATCGTATTCCAGTTGTTTGAGAGTCGCCCCCCACCCCACCATCGGCCTCCGCGCGAACGTCGTCATCTTCGCTATCCGCAGTTGCTTGATTTTCTACATGGCCTGTTTTCTCTTTTTCTGATGATCCAGCGGAACTCTCGTCGCAACCAGAGCCTGAGTCTTCATCTCTGCCGC
>CAJQMX010000086.1 GCA_905479515.1 uncultured Parasphingopyxis sp. | reverse complement strand
CCGCAAAAAACCGGCCGCCGTTATCTTAACGCCAGCGGCAGAATCACGCATTGCCGAGCTGATGACCAAAGCGCCCGAAGGCACAATTGGCGTGAAGCTATCCACCCCGCGCCGCGGGTGCAGCGGCCTTGCCTATTCGGTCGATTATGTGACGGAAGCCGATCCGATGGACGAGAAGATCGTCACACCAGGCGGCGATTTCTATGTCGATGCCGGATCGGTGCTTTATCTGATCGGCTCGACCATGGACTGGGTTGAGGATGATTTCACTGCGGGCTTCGTGTTTGAGAATCCTAACGCCACGGGAAGCTGTGGCTGCGGCGAAAGCTTTACCGTCTAGGCAAGAGCCAACGGTGCGTTATGATGCGCCTATGCTGCGCACAATTTTTGCTCTCTCGCTGAGTCTGGCGGCGCTTCCGGCGCTGGCCAATGACAGCACTGCCGAAACCGCTGCGGGCGGGCTCGTCCTTACTCGCAGCGACAGCATCGATATGCTGTCTGAGGACCTTTACGTTTCTGCTGACGAGATCAGGGTGCGCTATGTCTTCCGCAATCAGAGCGCGGAGGATGTCCGCACGATCGTCGCCTTTCCGATGCCAATCCATGATCTCGCGATCGAGCGCGACGGCGATATTGCCTTTCCTTCCGAATTTACCACCCGGGTCGACGGTGTGGAGATTCCCATGCAGGTCGAACGCCGGGCAACGCTTGATGGCGCGGATATCACCGCGTTGCTTGATGGCGCGGGGCTTTCTCTTACAACAGATGTCGATGCATGGGATTTTGGCGCGTTGCTTGATGCGCTACCCGGCGATGCGCAGCAAAGGTTGATCGCAGCCGATGCTGTCGAGGTTTTGAGCCATCGCGGTACGCGCCATCTCCAGCCCATGTGGCAGGTGTCCGACAACTGGTATTGGGAACAGGTTTTCCCAGCGGGCGAAGAGATCATCGTCGAGCATAGCTACCATCCGGGCACTGGCGGATCGGTTGATACTGGGCTGATCTTTGAGGGTTTCGCCGAGAGCGAATGGGGACGGCAAATGATCGCCGACTATTGCATCGACGATGATTTCATGGCGGGCGTGCATCGGATGAGGAACAGCGGTCACTATCTCGCGATCGGCGAGCGTGTGTTGACTTATATTCTCACGACCGGCGCCAATTGGCGTGCGCCGATCGGCGATTTCCGGCTGGTGGTGGACAAGGGAGAACCGGAAAATCTCGTCAGCTTCTGCGCTGAAGGTGTGCGCAAGTTCGCGCCCACCCAGTTCGAGGTCCGCCATCAGAACTGGCGGCCAGACCGCGATCTGCGTGTGCTGATACTCGTTCCTTATACGGAGGAGTGAGGGTTTTTAGAAGCCGAGCGTGAAACGGATTGCGCCGCCCATATCATCATCGATGGCCGCAAAATTTCCGGGATCGCGGCGATAGAAGACATGACCGGTCAGCCAGGCCGAGCCGATCTTGCGCGAATAGGCTGCTTCCATGTCGATCTGGCGGCCTTCGGGGGCAAGATTGAACAAGCGGTTTTCATAGGTTGTGGAAAGCGACGCATAGTCATAGCTGGTTGGCAGCCTTAGCTGCAGCCCGCCGCGATAGACGCGCAGCGGCTGGGCAACCCGCAGCGAAAGTCGATCGTCATTGGTCGTGATGCCGGTTTTGGAAATATCAGCCGATGCGGCAAAACTCCGTAATATGCCGCCGCGCATCACCGCGCTCGACCCATTTGCGAAACTCCAGCCATGGCGCATATCGCCGCCAATCGACCAGCCGTCCGGCCCGGCCCAGCGCAGGGCGATATCCGCAAAGAGCGACGTGCTGCCCTGTCCGCCGCCCAGTGCTTCGCTGAATCGCGCGCCCAGAAAAGTCTCGTCTTCGGCCATCACGCTGATGCCGCCATCAAGACGCAGCCGGCCCCATTGGCGGTCAGCCGCAATGCCCATCATCGTATAGGGCGATTCCAGCCAGCCATCACGCACGATGCCGTTGTCCGAATCGCGCGGCGAAAGCGTCTGGCCGCGTTCAGCGATCATCGTCAGGCCGATAGAGCCCGCCTGACGGTGCAGTGCAAAGCTCGTGTCGGCGCGGCTTGCAAAACCGCTATCGCCCATCGCTTCGCGGGCAATGAGGAAGGCTGGCCTGACACGGCCATTGAGCCGCGCGCCAACGCTGCCGCCATCCTGCGAAAAGGCAAAGGCAATCCGAGTGTTCGCGTTCAGCTGTGCGGCAATCATCCCGGCGGTGACGCGGGCGCGTTCTGCGTCTTCACCGCGTAGGGCAAGCTGCGCGATCCGTGTGTGTGTGGCGCGCGCATCGATGGTGAAGGCGAGCATTGCATTGCTACCGGCCGGGGCAATAAATTGTCCGCCGCGATTGACGGCCAGGCTATCCGTTAGCTGCGTGCTCGGTGTTGACCGGCGCACCGTTTCGGCCAGATCGATTGCGAAAGCGCGACTGAAGCCATCAAGGATGATTGCGCCCATGCCGCTTTGCGGGGCATCACCCATCGGCGCGGAGAGAGTGGTGCTGCTGGCCAAATTCAACGGTTCCGCACTGCCCGCAAGACTGGTCGAGCCTTGCGGTTGAAAGGCCTCGCTGAGATCGAGAATGCCTTGTCCGTAAATCGCATCGTCGCCAGCTGCGCCGCCATCGCGGGCGCTCTGGAACAATAGCTGCACGATTTCGCTGCCCGTCAGATTGGGGAAGGCGGAGGCGAGCAATGCCACAGCTGCGGTGATTTGGGGCGCAGAATAGGATGTTCCGCTGAACAGAAAATTTGTGCCTGTTTCATCGAAACTGCGCACCCGCTCGCCGAGCGCGCTGAGATAGAAATTCTGCCCATTGCCGGCGCGGTTCGAAAAATCGCTGATCGAATCATTCTGGTTCACTGATCCTGCAATGATGACATGGCCGTTTGCTTCGGCCGTGAGCGCGACCTGGGCGAGCCCGTCGGGATTGTCGCCTTCAGGATCTTGCCCGCCATTGCCGGCTGAAATCACGATGACGACGCCTGCATTGGCGGCGCGCGCAATGGCATTGCGCAGGCGCTGCGTTGAATCTCCGCCGCCCAGCGAGATGTTTATAGCCCGGGCGTTGTTCTGCACTGCAATGTCGATTGCAGATGCCAGATCACCGGTATTGTGTCGGCAGTCTTCATCAGTTTCGGAGCAGCTGCCCGGTTCGTCGGTGCGCAGCACGAGCAATGTCGAATCAAACGCCATGCCGACCACATTCGCGTTGTCGCGATTTGCGGCGATGATGGCCGAGACGGATGTCCCGTGCCCGCTATCGTCGTCAATGCCGCGATTGCCAGCGACATCGCGTGATGCGGCGCTGATTCGGCCGACAAATTCGGAACTGTCTTCGTCGATACCGCTGTCGAGCACCGCAACGGTTATGCCCGCTCCTGTTGCGCCTTCGTCATAGGCGACGACCGCATTGGCGTGATCGATCCCTGCGGAATTGTTGAACTCGGTCGTATTGGTGTCGACCGAAGGCGCGGGAGGCGGGGGCGGAGGCACGGGGTTGGGCGCTGCAGCGGGCGTTGGCGCGGAATTGATGGCAGTGCCACCACCCCCTCCGCCGCATCCGGCCAGCGCAAAAAATACAGGTATAGTGGTAGCAATGAGGAGGCGCGCCTTGCCGGTCATGAACGAATCACCCTGTGAGCGCCCCACGCTCGCCCGGTTATTGGAGCGTCGGCACTTTCGGAACGATTAAGTCCAAATTCACTTTGCGGTAACCGTCCCGCCCGCCTAGGAGCGCTTAACCATGTCGCCCGCGCTTTCGCATATCGATCACTGGATCTTCGATCTCGACAACACGCTTTATCCGGCGAGCGCGAAACTGTTCGATCAGATCGACGTGAAAATGGGCGAATATATCGCGCACCTGCTCGATATTGACCGGATTGAGGCGCGGCGGATTCAGAAACAGTTTTTCCATTCTCATGGCACGACCCTTTCGGGCCTGATGGAGGCCCATGATGTCGAACCGGGCCATTTTCTCGACTATGTTCATGATATTGATCTTGAAGTTATCGAGGAAGATCGATTGTTGGTTAATGCCATTGGCGCGCTGCCAGGGCGGAAATTCGTGTTTACCAATGGTGACGCGCCCTATGCTCAGCGGGTGCTGGACCGGCTAGGACTGGGTGCAAGTTTTGAGGCGGTCCATGACATTGTCGCCTGCGATTATGTGCCCAAGCCGGAACGTGCCAGCTATGAAGCGATGTGCAGCACATTTGAAATTAAGCCTGATCGCGCACTGTTTGTTGAAGACATGGCGCGCAATCTGAAGCCGGCGAAAGACATGGGCATGGTCACGGTTTGGGTGAATAATGGTTCGGAAAGCGGCTCGCATGAGGCCGACCCGCACTATATCGATTATGAAATTGCCGCGGTGACCCCGTGGCTTGGCACAATTTTGGAGGCGGCATGACCAAGAATCTCGAACAGATCATCGAAGAAGGCTGGGACAGGCGCGAAAGCGTGGGCGCGGATACCGGCGGAGACCTGCGCGAAGCCGTCGAAGCGGCAATCGCGATGCTCGACAGCGGTGAGGCGCGGGTGGCGACCAAGGCGGGTGCAGACTGGACGGTGCATCAATGGTTGAAAAAGGCCGTGCTCCTGTCTTTCCGGCTCAACGATATGCAGCTGATCGAAGGATCGAATGGCGGCGGGCATTGGTGGGACAAGGTCCCTTCCAAATTCCATGATTGGGATGCCGATGCGTTTCGCGCGGCCGGCTTTCGTGCAGTGCCCGGATCAATCGTCCGGCGCGGTGCGCATATCGGCAAGGATGTTGTCCTGATGCCGAGCTTTGTAAATATCGGCGCGCATGTTGGCGAGGGAACGATGGTGGATACCTGGGCCTCGGTCGGCAGCTGCGCGCAAGTGGGCAAGCATTGCCATATCTCGGCCGGGGCCGGGATTGGCGGCGTGCTGGAACCGCTTCAGGCGAATCCGACAATCATTGAGGATAATTGCTTTATCGGCGCGCGCTCCGAAGTCGTCGAAGGCGTGATCGTCGAAGAGGGCAGCGTGCTGGGCATGGGGGTTTTCATCACCGCCTCGACCAAGATTATCGATCGTTATACCGGCGAAACCTTCACTGGCCGTGTTCCTGCCTATTCGGTCGTGGTTTCCGGATCTACGCCTAACCGTGAAATGGTTGATGGGGCTGCCGCGCCAAGCCTGTATTGCGCGGTGATTATCAAGCGTGTGGATGAGAGAACCCGGTCCAAGACCAGCGTGAATGAGTTGCTTAGAGGCTGATTGTCAGAATTTCCCTTTCAGCAAATCGCCAGTGCGGCGACATGGTGTAAGCAATGTTCTGACAAACAGGCTAGTTACCCAATGCGCCCGAGATAAGCGTTTCGGCGCGCTCACCCGACCAGTCCATGCCACCCAAAACGCGGAACAGCTCCTTGCCGTCCTCGTCATAGAGGATGGTGACCGGCAGGGTATCAAGAGACAACGCCTGCATCATCGCGTTTTCCTCATCGAGCCATTGCTCGAGATGTTCGAAACTGTTCTCAGCAAAAAAAGGCTGGACCACTTCTGCGCCTTGCAAATCCTGGCTGATCGTCAGCACTTTCAACTGTCCATCCACGCGGTCAGCCAGCGCGTCCAGTGCGGGCATTTCGCGGATACAGGGCGGGCACCATGTCGCCCAGAGATTGACGAGCAGCGGCTGGCCTTCAAAATCGTCAAGGCGGATCATCTGCCCCTGCGCGTTGGCGAAAGCGAGGTCGGGCGCAGCCATGCCGCGAAATTCCACGCTGACCCGGCCCATGGTTTCCGTTCCGCCATAGCTTTCACTGCCAAGGCCGCCCGGCCCGCTTCCTGAGATCGCTTCTTGCGAGGCTTCGCCGCTTTGCCTATCGCAAGCCGCGAACAGAGGCGCAAAACTGAGGAGCAAGGCGATTACTACGCGCAAGGGAAATTCCAATCAGATGTGGGGCGGGCGCTTCGCCGAAGGCCCGGCGTCAGTGATGCGTGAGATAAATGCCTCAATCCCGTTCGACAAGCGTCTGTGGCGGCAGGATATTGCAGCGAGCCGCGCGCATGTCGCGATGCTCGGCGCGCAGGGCATCGTCGATGCTAAAGATGTGAAAGCGATTGATGACGGGCTTCAGGCTATTGTCGCCGAATATGAAGCCGATGGCGTCCCCGAAGATCTCGACCTTGAAGACATTCATATGCATGTCGAAAATCGGCTTTCCGAGCTGATTGGCCCCGCGGCTGGGCGGCTGCACACTGCGCGTTCCCGCAATGATCAGGTCGCGACAGATTTCCGGCTCTGGGTGCGCGATGCGATCGATGCAGTGGACGCGGGGCTCGCCGCCTTTCAAGCGGCACTGGTTGCTCGCGCCGAGGAGCATGCCGATACGATCATGCCGGGCTTCACCCATCTTCAGTCGGCCCAGCCCGTCACGCTTGGTCACCATCTGATGGCCTATTATGAGATGGCCCGGCGCGACCGCAGTCGCTTCGCGGATGCGCGCGTCAGGCTCAACGAAAGCCCGTTGGGTAGCGCTGCACTGGCGGGAACCGGCTTTGCGATAGACCGCGATGCGACGGCGCATGCGCTGGGGTTCGACAGGCCTACGGACAACTCGCTGGATGCCGTGTCGGACCGTGATTTCGCGCTCGATTATCTGATGGCCGCAACCCAGTGCTCGCTGCATCTGTCTCGGCTGGCGGAGGAATTTGTGATCTGGGCAAGCCAGCCCTTTGGTTTTGTGAAATTGCCTGATGCCTATTCGACCGGTTCGTCGATCATGCCGCAAAAGCGCAATCCCGATGCGGCCGAACTGGTGCGCGGGCATTCAGGGCGCATCGCCGGCTGCATGACGGCTCTGGTGATGACAATGAAGGGCTTGCCACTCGCCTATGCGAAAGACACGCAGGATGACAAACCACCGGTGTTCGAAGCGCATGACCTGCTCGCGCTCTCGCTGGCCGCGATGACCGGAATGATCGAGACCATGGGTTTCGTGCCCGAACGGATGCGGGCTCTCGCTGAATCCGGCCATGCAACCGCGACTGACCTTGCCGACTGGCTTGTCCGTGAAGCCGATGTTCCTTTCCGCGAGGCGCATCATATTGTCGGCAGCGCGGTCAAGCTTGCCGATGACAAGGGTGTGTCGCTCGCCAATCTGGCACTGGCCGATTTACAGGCAATTGATGCACGGATCAGCGAAGGCGTTTATGGCGTCCTCACCGTGGATGCATCGGTCGTCAGCCGGATCAGCCGTGGCGGAACGGCTCCGGCACAAGTGCGCGCCCGGGTTGCCGAGGCCAAAGCGGCATTGGAGAAGGGCGAATGAAGACGCGCATCGCAACAGGTTTGGCGGGAGCCATGCTGCTTGCTGCGTGTGGCGGCCGGGAGCCGCTGCAACCGGCGCAGGGCGAAGGTATGCCGGTCGCACCCGCAATGGCGCAAAGCGAACCGACCACCGATGATCTTCTCGAGCCGACAACGCAGCAGCGGCCCGAGCGCGTTGACGAACTCCTCCGTCGTTCGCAGGAACGCGAAGACGATCCTTTTGACCTCCCACCGCCAGGCTGATCATGGACCATTTCGCAATTCGGGACGGCGCGATGTTCGCCGAAGACGTGCCCATGGCGCGCATCGCAGAAGAGGTGGGTACGCCTGTCTATGTCTATTCGCGCGCGACGCTTGAGCGTCATGCCCGTGTCTTTCGTGATGCCTTGTCCGCGCTGCCGAGCATTCACATCGCCTTCGCCATCAAGGCCAATCCCAACCTCGCCGTATTGCGTGTATTGGCGCGAGAGGGGTGCGGCGGTGATATTGTCTCTATCGGGGAAATGAAGCGCGCGTTGGCGGCAGGCATGCAGCCGGCGGATATCGTTTTTTCGGGCGTGGGGAAAACCCATGCCGATCTGCGCGCGGCGCTTGATGCCGATATCGGCCAGTTCAATATCGAACTGGAGGAGGAAGGCGCGGCCCTTGCTGAAATCGCGCAGAGCATGGGCAAAGCCGCTACCGCCGTTCTGCGGGTCAATCCCGATGTCGATGCCGGGACGCATGCCAAAATCTCGACCGGCATGAAGGAAAACAAGTTCGGTGTGCCAATCGATCAGGCTAGGGACATTTTCGGGCGACTGGCTGCACTGGACGGACTCGCGATGCGGGGCCTTGCGCTCCACATCGGCAGCCAGATCTTCGATCTTGCGCCGATCGAGCGCGCCTATGCCAAGGTCGGGGCGCTCGCCATGCAGCTGCGAGCGGAGGGCCATACGATCGACCGGATCGATCTCGGTGGCGGTCTCGGCGTGCCCTATGAACGTGATCAGGTTCCGCCCTCGCCCGCGATTTATGGAGAGATGGTCGCGAGGGTGACGAAGGACTGGGATGTCACCCTGATGTTTGAGCCCGGCCGTGTTATTGCTGGTAATGCTGGCGTCCTGTTGACGCAGGTGATCTGGGTGAAACCAGGCGTTATCCGGCCCTATGTTATCGTCGATGCGGCGATGAACGATCTTGCCCGCCCGGCCATGTATGATGCCTGGCACGATTTCGAAGCGGTCGAGCCGTCCGGAGAGCGCATGGTTGCCAATATCGCCGGCCCTGTTTGCGAAAGCGGCGACACCTTCGCCATGGCCCGCGATATCGATGCAGTGAAGTCTGGAGACCTTGCCGTTTTCCGCACTGCCGGTGCCTATGGCGCGACGATGGCCAGCACTTATAACAGCCGTGCGCTGGTGCCTGAGGTCATGGTCGATGGTGACAAATTCGCAGTTGTAGCGGAGCGCGTGATGCCCGAAGCGCTTATCGCTGCTGAACATGTGCCAAATTTCTTGAGGGATTGAGAATGCCCCTCCCCCTGTTGCAATCCAAATTTCGAAGGGAAATCACATCATGAAACCCGTTCGCAAAGCTGTTTTTCCGGTTGGCGGACTTGGCACGCGGTTCCTGCCCGCAACCAAGGCCATTCCGAAGGAAATGCTGCCTGTCGTCGATAAGCCGCTGATTCAATATGCGGTCGATGAGGCGCGCGAAGCGGGGATCGAGCAGATGATCTTTGTCACAGGCCGTGGCAAATCCGCGATCGAGGATCATTTCGACATCGCCTATGAGCTTGAAACGACGATGGCGCAGCGCGGCAAGCCGCTGGATGTAATCGCCGATACGCGGTTTCGCCCCGGCGATGTCACCTATGTCCGGCAGCAGGAGCCTATCGGGCTTGGTCATGCCATCTGGTGTGCGCGCCATATCGTTGGTGACGAACCCTTTGCCATCTTCCTTGCTGATGAACTGATGGCTGGCGAACCGGGCTGTATGAAACAGATGGTCGAAGCTTATGAGCAGGTCGGCGGGAATATCGTGTGCGGTTATGAAGTGCCGGATGATCAGACTCATAATTACGGGGTCGTCGATCCCGGCGCGCAAAATGGTCCGCTCGTCGAGGTGAAGGGACTGGTTGAAAAGCCGCCCCAGGGCACGGCGCCGTCCAACCTGATGATCCCCGGTCGCTATATCCTTCAGCCTGAAGTCATGCGTGTTCTCGAGAATCAGGCGCGCGGCGCGGGCAATGAAATCCAGCTCACCGATGCGATGGCGCAGATGATCGGCGACCAGCCCTTCCATGCCTATAAATTTGGAGGCCGACGATTCGATTGCGGTAGCAAGGCCGGTTTCATCAACGCCAATATCGCCATGGCACTGGATCATGCCGATATCGCGGATCGTGTGCGGGCCTTTATTGCGGAATTGTGATCAGCAGGATTTGTCGGATTCAGCTGTCAGGTCGAGTCTGACGAACCAATCCGCCAAACCCTCAAGCAAATCTCAACCCTATATGTCCAACGAAACCTCTTCGCCGTTGCTGATCAGCCTGCTATAGTTTCACAATGCAGAGTCTTCCCATTTTCGTCCGGCTCAGGAATCGCCCGGTCATCCTGATTGGTGAGGGCGAGGCTGCGGATGCCAAACGCCGAATTCTGGAGCGTGCCGGAGCCGATATTGTTGACGAGGACAGTGAAGCGGCATTGGCGATTGTGGCGCTGGACGATGATGAAGCGGCCGAGGCTGCAACAGCGCGGCTCAGGGACCGCAATATCCTCGTAAATGCCGTCGACCGGCCTGACCTGTGCGATTTTACCTTGCCAGCGATTGTTGACCGGGATCCGGTCATTATCGCGATCGGCACGGGCGGGGGTTCTGCGGGCATGGCGAAAGCCATTCGCCAGCGACTGGAGCAGCTATTGCCAGCCCGGCTCGGTGCCATTGCCCGGCGGATCAAGGACAAACGCGCCGATATCAAGGCGAAATGGCCCGATGCTGCCACACGGCGGCTGGCGATTGACGCGGCGCTGGACGAGGGCGGCGTGCTCGATCCGTTTACGCCAAATGTCCCACGCGATGTCGATAGCTGGATCGATGGCGATTCGGATGATCACCATTCGCGGCATGACCAGCTAGAAATCATACAGCTGCGCTCGGCCGATCCCCATGATCTGACGATTGGCCAGACGCTGCTGCTCGGCCGCGCCGATACTCTCTATTTAGCGCCCGGTGTGCCTCAGGCCATCTCCAACCGGGCACGCGCTGATGCCCAGCGGATTACCGGAGCCTCTTTGCCAGCCGATCCTGCACCCGGCCTATCGGTATTTGTGACGGTAACGCCCATCGACTGACGGATAGCGCTGGCCCCTAGGGGCTAAGCCTCCAGCTCGACATCCCAATACAGCCAGTCACGCCAGCTATCGTGGAGATAATTGGGCGGGAATTGCTTGCCATGCTGTTGCAGTTGCCAGGTGGTCGGGCGATGCGGTGCGACGGTGAGGCTCATATTGGCCTGTTTGGGTGTGCGCCCGCCTTTTTTGAGATTGCACGGCGCGCAGGCGGTGGCGACATTTTGCCATGTCGTTTTCCCGCCGAGTCTGCGCGGCACGACATGATCGAAGGTTAGGTCGTCCAGCCGCCCGCAATATTGGCAGGCGAAATGGTCGCGCAGGAACAGATTGAACCGGGTGAAGGCCGGATATTCGGAGGGCCGCACATATTGTTTGAGCGCGATCACGCTGGGAATTTTCATCGTCAGCGAGGCGCTGTGCACTTCGCGCTCGTAATTTTCGACGATGTTGACCCGATCAAGAAACATCGCCTTGATCGCGGTCTGCCACGGCCAGAGACTCAGCGGATAATAGGATAATGGTGTATAGTCGGCGTTGAGCACAAGCGCCGGGCAGCTATCGGGATGGCGGATGAGATCGGGATGATACATGGGTCGAAAAACGCCTCCGGCTTTGCGAACCGCAAACCCGAACCCCTTCCGACCTGTCGCCACCCAGGACGAAAGAAACCGGCTATCCGGCTCTTCCATCTGTCGCCACGCCTTTAGACAGATTAACGTGACGCGATGATGACAACACCAAGCGCGACTCATGGTCAAGAGCCGGTTTCAGGAATTTGCGGATGAGTGGGCCGTTAACGACCCGTTTTGCGCCGAGCCCGACGGGTCTGCTCCATCTTGGGCATGCCTATTCGGCGCTCAAGGCATTTGAGTTAGCGAGGGCGGCAGAGGGCCGGTTCCTGCTGCGTTTCGAGGATATCGATACGGGCCGGGTCCGAGACGAATATTATCCGCAGATCGAGGATGATTTGCGCTGGCTTGGCATCGTATGGGCTGAGATGCCGTTGCGGCAGTCGAGCCGATTTCCGGACTATCAGGCAGCACTGGACAGGCTGAAAGCGCAGGGCCTTGTCTATCCCTGTTTCTGCACGCGTGGTGACATTGCGGCAGAGATCGCGGCAAGCGCTTCTGCGCCGCAGGGGCCCGATGGCCCGCTCTATCCCGGGACCTGCCGGGAGTTGGGTGAGGTCGAGCGGCAGCGGCGATTGACTGACGAACCCCATGCCTGGCGGATCGACATGGCCCGTGCCGCGGCGCAGGCAGGGGCTCTGTTCTGGGATGATAGTGCAGCGGGTCGTGTGAAAGCGACGCCGCAAATCCATGGAGATGTTGTTCTGGCGCGCAAGGATGTGCCGACCTCGTACCATCTGGCCGTCACTGTTGACGATGCCGAGCAGGGTATCACTGATATCGTGCGCGGGGTTGATCTGTTCGCGGCGACTCATGTTCACCGGTTGCTCCAGCAATTGCTCGATCTGCCCGTGCCACATTATCACCATCATGCACTGATCACTGATGAAACGGGCAAACGGTTGGCGAAGCGCGACGATGCGCGCGCGCTCTCTCTCTTGCGCAAGCAGGGTGTCAGCGCCTCGGTCGTCAGCAATGCTTTGCTGTCTGATCCTCCAGATATGGCTTCGCTGATCGAAACAAGCGATCAGTCCGGGTAAAACATTGGGTTGGATTTATGCGGGGTGAGGCTTACATTGGCCTTATGCAGATAATCCTCATCATTCTCCTGATCGCAGCCATGGGCGCGACCGTCTTCTTTCTCGTGCGCGGGATCGTGACCTTTCTCAAAACGACCGAAGAGGATTTGATGGGTGACGGACCCAACCGGTCCGGCATGGCACAGAACAAGGCAATGCAGGGCCGGATCATCATGCAGGCCGTCGCCGTCGTGATTGTCGTATTGCTGCTGTTGCTGATGGGGCGATAAAGAGCTTCCTTTTTCTGAGGTTTGTCAAAATGTCGCCGGTGCGGCGCCTGAGCGAAGCGAGTGGCTGACGGACAATGGTTAAACTCAACAAGATTTACACGCGTACTGGCGATGAGGGGAAAACCGGCCTTGTCGATGGCTCCCGGGTGTCCAAGGCCGATACCCGTATGGCCGCGATTGGCGATGTCGACGAGGTAAACAGCGCTATTGGTGTCGCACTTGCCGCTGATATGGGCGGCTCTTTTCGTTCCATGCTGGGGCGGATCCAGAACGAGCTGTTCGACCTGGGTGCTGACCTTGCCACGCCGGGTGACGATTTCGAGCCTTCGGAAATGGTGCTGCGCATCACGGCCGATCAGGTGGCGCGGCTTGAGGCGGAAATCGATGCGATGAATGAAAATCTTACACCTTTGACCAGCTTCATTCTCCCAGGCGGGGATGCTGCGGCGGCCCATGTGATGCTGGCCCGCGCCGTGGTGCGGCGTGCCGAGCGCGCTGCCGTGGCTGCGTCTGAGGACATGCCTCTCAATCCGCAGGCCATGGTCTATATCAATCGCCTGTCCGATCACCTGTTTGTGATAGCCCGGGCAATCAATGCCGAAGCCAAAGGCGATATCCTGTGGAAGCCCGGAGCAACGCGGTAGCCGGCAGGCGGCAATTTCCTCTTTCCGAACTCATTTGTTCCTGATATGTTCCAAAGGTGAGGAGGGGTTCTGCCGAAGAGATGAAATTTTCCCGCAACAAAATGAGTGGCTTGCGCGTTAGGTGATATTGGCCGTCAGGCGCGGATATCGTCTGAACTTTGTGGCGCGTGTCAGTTGACCCGTGCCGCGCGAACAGGGATGCTTGGAGACGAATCATGGCAACGCGCGCACCTTCCTCTCCGACGGCTTCTCTGGCGGCCAGTGATCTTGCCACCCATTTTACTGATGTCCGTGCTTTGACGGAGGCGCTCGCCGCACCGCTTTCCGATGCCGATGCCACTGTCCAGTCGATGGAGGATGCGTCTCCAGCCAAATGGCATCTCGCACATACGAGCTGGTTTTTCGAAACCTTCATCCTGCGCGATCATGTTGATGGCTATGCGCTGTTCGACGCCGATTGGCCGTTCCTGTTCAACAGCTATTATGAGGCG
>CAJQMX010000085.1 GCA_905479515.1 uncultured Parasphingopyxis sp. | reverse complement strand
CGTCAAACTCTTCTTTGCTGAGCGCTCCCATTTCCTGAAGCTTGTGCAGCTTTTCAATCTGCTCAAACGGGTCGACGGCCTCTGCCGCCGGAGCAGCGGGAGCCGCTGGCGCAGCAGGAGCTGGCGCGGCCGGTGCCGGTTGGGCGAGCGCGCCGGCCATAGTCTGGCCGATGGCCATGCCCACGCCTGCACCCGCACCGATGCCCGCCATGCCGCCTTCTTGCTGCGCAGCAAGTTCGATGGCTTCGGCTGCCTGGAACTTCGCATATTGATCGAGATCGCCAAGCACCCGCATCGAGCTTTTCTTGTCGAGATGCTTTTGCACCGCTTCGGGCAGCGAAACGCTTTCAACGAAGAAGGTGGGCACTTCGAGGCCATATTGCTCAAAGGCTGGTCCTACCGCCGCTTTCAGGGCATCGGACAGTTTCTGCTGGTTGGCCGCGAGATCGATGAACGGCACATCGCCGCCGCCAAGGCCGGTTGCCAGCGCAGTAATGATTGCGGCGCGCAGTTGCGGTTCGATTGCACTTACCGTTACCTTGTCGAGCGTGCCGACCATCGCGGAATAGAACGGCGCGATATCCTTCACGCGGAAGGAGTATGTGCCAAAAGCCCGCAGACGGATCGGCCCGAGCTCAGGATCACGAATGGTAACCGGCTGCGCGGTTCCCCATTTCAGGTTCAGCTGTTCCTTCTGGGAGAAGAAATAGACGTCCGTCTTGAACGGTGATTTGAACGCCTTGTCCCAGTTTTTGAGGTTGGTGAGGATCGGCATGTTCGACGTGTCGAGCGTATGCAGGCCGGGGCCATACATATCGGCGAGCACGCCTTCATCAATCACGACAGCAGCCTGAGTCTCACGGACAGTCAGCTGGGCACCATTCTGGATCTCATTATCCGCGAAATTCAGCCTTTCGGCCAGTTCGCCGGGCTCTTCGCCCCATTCGATAACATCGATAAATTGTTTCGAAAGAAAATCCCTAATGCCCATTCCAGTGTCTCCCTTTATGTTTCACTTTAGCGCCATGATCCTGAAGCGCAAACCATGATAGTGATATAGGTGGGCAACACGGGTATTTTTAGAGGTGAACCTCGAAAATCGACGAAAAAGGGTGAGGAAGCGACCTTCCCCACCCCTTCGCTGAAGACCGTGACCAGGCCCAAAACCCAAGGAATCTAGAATGTTGTGCTCAGCCCGAAGGAGAAACTGCGCCCCCGGTCATAGCTGAGTGCGTCAATCGAAGAGCCGTCAGGTGCCTGATAGAACTGGCGGAAATCCTCGTTGAGGATGTTGCGGACTTCCAATGTCGCCTGAACTTCCTGTCCAAACAGTGTAACCGCCTGCCGCCAGATAAAGTCGAGCTGGATGCGGCCCTCCTCCTGCACATTCGGAGCATCGCCTATTGGCGAACGATCCGAAATCCGGTCACTCGAATAAGTGATGAGCAAGGATTGCTGCGACAGGCTGTCCTCATCCTCAAGGCTGACCTGCAAATTGACGATATGATCGGACTGCCCCGTCAGCGCGGTACCGTCGACGAAATAGTTGGTTGCAGGCTGAGGGTCGGTAAAGCCCGGCACGAACGTGGTGTCTCCCGCCGCGACCGAGATTTCCGACTGGGTATAGGTATAGTTGAGCTGGGCCCGGAAACGACGAGAAGAAAATATCCCGCCCCAATCATAGAGCGGGAAAAACTTCACGAGCTCGGTTTCAACACCATAAAGCGTCGCCGCAGGCGCGTTGAGGAAGGTAACATTGATGTCATTGTCCCCGCTCGTCGCCAGCGTTTCGATCGGATTTTCGATATCCTTGTAAAAGCCGGCGATGCTGAACAGCTCGTCACGGCCAAAATACCATTCGAACCGCCCTTCAATATTCAGCAACTCGCTGTCGATCAGGGCCGGGTTGCCGCTATAGGTGCGATCATTGTCCGGATCGGTGTAGGAAGGCGCAGCCAGTTCGCGGAATTGCGGCCGTCCGATTGTGCGCGAGGCACCCAGGCGAAGCTGCATATCCTCGGCGAAGTTCCAGGTCAGCGTGGCCGCGGGTAGCCAATAATCATTGGCTATTGGCGGGGCAACGAACAGCGGGTTCACCTGGAAACCGAAGAAGGGGATCGGCGTTACGCTTTGTACGGCGTCTTCATAGCGGACACCGGCTGCAATGCTGAAACCGTCAAACAGTTCCACATCAAGCTGGCCATAGCCGGCATGCACCTCAAGCTCCGCCGAATAGGCATCGCCGCCCTGCGCGTCCGTGCGTTCTTCAACGAAAATATCGTAGAAGCCAAGGATCGCATCAGAGAACAGATAGTCCGGGCGGGTCTGGGTCACCGGGAAGGGCAAACCGCCCTGACGCTGGGTGACGAAGCGAAAAGCCCGGCGCTCATAATCACGCTGGTTCAGATAATAGGCATAGCCCGCATTGATATCGAACCGCCGACCGGTGGGAATGCTGTAGGTCAGATCGATCTGCGCGCCATACACATCATCATTGAGTTCGGAAAAGCTGAGCAGATCCGTCTGGCCGCCAGAGCGCGTATCATGCACGAAATCATTGGCGACCGTATTGAACGCATATTGGATTTCGCGCTCATACGGGGCCTGGCGCTGCGCATTGGCATAGCTGCCACGCAAATCGACATTGATATCGCCAAAGTCGAACTCGCCCACAAGCTGGGTGCTCATCAGCTGGCGCTCAAACCATTCGGTATTCTGGTTATTCTGGATCGTGCCCGTGCTGCGTACCGGCGACACCGAGGTGCTGATCCGCGCTTCTTTCGCGGTATCGCGGATATAGAGATTGGTGAAGCGGACGCTGTGTTCGCCAAATTCCGCACCGATGCCGACCAACCCGTTTACGACAATGCGGTTCTGGGTCGAAAGAAAGCGATAGTCGGACACGTTGGCCGTGATCGTCTGATCGTTATTGGTGAGCTCACCCTGCTGGCGGATACCGCCGCGCGTTTCCCAGCCATTGCTCCAGCCGGCGGTTGCCACAAAACCCAGCCGTAAATCACTGCCGATATCGACAAAGGTGCCGCCGGTGATGTTGAAGCTGCCGTTGAACGGAATTTCGTCATTACGCTGCACGAGATTGATATTGGCGTTCTGGAAGCTGCGCGAGATATCGGCGATATCCGCAACAAACCCCGGCGCTGCGGGATTGCTGAATTCTGGCTGGTCGAAACGGATACGGACACCGCTATCTAGGGCGTCCTGAACGACCGAAGGGATATCGCGGGTGCCATCGTCGAAGCCGGACCAGTCGCTGTCGCTGCCATAATAGGTATAGCCGGTGGAAAGCGTGGTTTCGGAATTGCCGCTCAGGCTGCCGCTAAAGGTGATGAAGGGTTCATCGGGCACGGCGCGGGTGGTGAGGTTGATCACGCCGCCGCCAAATTCGCCGGTATAGTTGACCGAATAGCTCTTCTGGACGAGCGTGCTCGCGAGAATGCTTGTCGGGAAAAGGTCGAGCGGAACCGTGCGCTTCAATGGCTCGGGAGAGGGCAGCGGAGACCCGTTGAGAAGCGCGAGGGAATAGCGTTCGCCAAGACCGCGCACATAGACAAAGCGGCCGCCAACAAGGCTGAGCCCGGAAACGCGCTGCAGCGCGCCTGCGGCATCGCCTTCGCCAGTCCGCGCCAGATCTTCGGACGACAGCACCGACAAAACTTCGGATGATGCACGGACGGGTTCGGGGATATAGCGCCCGGTGACAACGATAGCCGTGCCGCTGCCTCCGCCCGTCGAAATATCAACTTCGTCTTCCTGATAATCGTCCTCGCTCTCATCGACGGGTTCGTCGGCCTGAACAGCGGTGTCTGCGGTCATCGCATCCGATGCGCCATCAGCCGATTGAGCAAAAGCGGGCGCGGTTAGTGCACTCGATACAAGCAAGAGGCTTGCGAGTGTAAATGTCTTGGTCATGGCTGGTCTCTTCAATGCTGGTGCAGAACAAGAATGGGCGACGACCGAATGTGAAATTCAGCCGCCGCCCGATCATGCTTGTGGTTAACCGTAGAACGGCGTGACCAGGCAGGAGAGCAGAGCGTCGCCAGTGTCCTGATCATCCGCTCCGAACAGGCCGCAGGTCCAACCCTGCGTCCAGGGCGATGCCGCAGCCTGATCCACTGCACCGATATAATCGACCGTCTGGATCGAGGGATCGGTGAACGCCGCAACACCATCTTCGTTCGGCCCGTTGACGAAACCATCCGTCAGCGAGGTCGCGAACGACGCGTTGTTGTTGGCGCCCAGATTGAACAGGGTCATGATTTCGGCAGCCGTGATGCTGCCTTCGCTGCCGAACGCTGTCGGGCAATCGATAACCACCGACTGGAAATCAGGAACACCGCCATTGAGCGTTTCATCATCGCTGAGGTTCAGGCATTCGGATTTGTCCGTGATGATACCGTTCCAGAGCTGACCGCCAATGCCTTCACGCAGAAGGACACCGAAGTTCTTGGACCCGCCACCACCATAGAAGGTGAAGTTGGCCAGTGTGGGATCAGAACGCGGCTGATCGCCGAACTTGGAATCCGCTTCGATATAGTGGTCGCCGCCGGCCGAACGCTGGCGGGCGATGAGGAACTGAAGCGTTCCGACAAAACCGGAGTCGATATCGAAGCTGTCATCGTCAGCGCCGGTGATCGCGATATGATCGCCATTGACCGTGCCGCCGAACCATTCAACGCCGTCATCCGAACTGTTGTGGACCTGCACATAGCTGAAATCGGTGCCGCTACCGACGCCGCCCAGCGAAATGCCGTTCAGTTCATTACCGGTGCTGACTTCGAAGCCAGGATAGCGAACCTGCACATAGCGCAGCGTGCCGCTGTCATCATTGGGTTGATCGCCGCCGAAGAACGCGCCGCTCGCCCCTTCGATGGCAGTCTGGCAATCGGCAGCGCCGCCAACAGCTGCGCCGTCGCAATCATTGATCGGAGCGCGGCCGAGGATGACGAGACCACCGAACAGGCCGATCGAATCGGCGTTCACCGTACCGGAGCCATCGGTCGCGTTTTGGAAATTGGCGCGCGCCGTAAAGGTGATCGGTTGGGTCTGCGTGCCGATTGCGTTGAGCTGCGAACCGCGCTGGACGACCATGAAGTCAGCCGTACCCGCGCCGATCACGACAACACCGGGATCGATATTGAGAATGCCCTGCGTACCGCCGGCAGCCATGCCGTCACCGCCGACGTCGACGCCGACATCAACCCGGCCGCTGAGTGAATAGACAACGCCGTCCAGTTTCTGGAGGGTCATCGTACCGGTGATCGTACCGCCAAGGCGGCAGATACGGAAATCGACAGAACCATCATCGTCGCCATCAATCGTGCCATCATTGGTCGTACCCATCGGGCAATCCGCAGCGGGCGTGATCGCCTCGAAGCGGGCACCGGTTGGAGTTGGTGTAGGAGTTGGCGTGGGCGTCGGCGTTGGTGTTGGGACCGACGGCGTCACAATAACGATATTGCCTTCTCCGGGCGACGCGACATCGTCGGCGCCACAGGCGGCAAGCGGAATGGCAGCGCTCATCAAGAGCATGGTGCGAATACGTGACATGTAGAAATAACCCCTTTGAACCATTGTGGCGTGACGAACCGCGAGCAATGGGTGCCGGCGGGTTCCGGGGACGCCTCTATGGGCGCTGTGTGATTCCTTGATGACGGACTCTTTGTGCTTTTGTGACACTCATCGAAACGAAAATGTCACAAAACTACGCGGCTCGCGGCTATGCTGCGTTAGCGAGCATCCAGCATAATTGCCTGGGGTTGGCCGTCGCGTAATATTTCGATCTCGACGCGCCCTCTCTGGCGAATACGGGCAGGAATTCCGGCCACATCGTCCGCATCTTCAAGCCCGAGCCCGCCGACTCGCAGCACAACATCGCCATCCTGCACTCCGGCTTCACGGAACAATTCCGGCATGCTGCCAGTGCGAAATTGAAAGCCTACCGAGCGGCCGTCGACCCGGTAGGGCGCAAGCGCGGCCTGATATTCGAGCGCTTCCCGCCGCGAGGCTTCATCACCGCGCTGAGGAGATCGGGAGCCCGCCGCAGCAGCCGCTGTCGAAACCGTGCCGCCGCCCTGCCCATCCTCGGCAAAACTCAGCCGCACCTCGCGCCCGCTTTCCCGAACAAGGATATGATCGGCAGCCACGGCGAGCAACGGAACCCCCGGCACGACATCGCGGCCAACCCGAACCAGCCGCTGCGGCCCTGCCCCGGCTGAAATGATCGCTGCACCATCTGTTCCCGTTCCCATAACGCCGTGCAGGCGAAGCTCGGCAACAGACGGCACATCCGCAGCAACTGGTTGCGGCACAGCAGAGGGAGGGGTGGGGGCTGCAGATACCGGTGCGGGTGGTGCGGGCGGCGCTGGCTCGGATGGCGCGCTATCGTCCCCGCTGAACAGCCAGAGCAAGAGCAACAACGCCGCCAGCCCGGCACCAATCAATATGGCGAGGCGGCGGGGCGATGTTTCGGCATTGCTGTCAAACTGGAAAAGGCCGGGCCGTCCGTCAGCCATGCTGCATTCTCCTAAGCCTTGGTCTGCTATCGCCAAGACATGACAAAGTGATGACAGAAGGCAAGCGGCAAAAGACGCTCTATCGTGATCGTAAGGAAAACGGGCTTGCTATCTCGCCCGCCCTCGGCTCACTATTGGGACACTGAAATCAGGAGGCAAATCGGTGAGTGAGCAAGATATTTTCCCTGTACCGGAAGAATGGGCGAAGCGGGCCCATGCGGACAATACGGAATATGAATTGCAATATGGGCGGTCTCTGGCCGATCCCGGAAGTTTCTGGCTGGAACAGGCCCGCACGCTGGACTGGATCAAACGCCCCGAGATTTCCGGCGACTGGAGCTTCGACGCAAGCGACTTTCACATCAACTGGTTCACCGATGGTAAGATCAATGTTTCGGCCAACTGCATAGACCGCCACCTTGCGACGCGCGGCGATACGATCGCGATCATCTGGGAACCCGATGATCCGACAGAAGACTCCAAGAG
>CAJQMX010000084.1 GCA_905479515.1 uncultured Parasphingopyxis sp. | reverse complement strand
AATGGCGCTCGACGCCTATGGCCGCAATCTCGGCATCGCCTTCCGGCTTGTCGATGATGCAATCGATTATGTTTCGGATGGCGAGACGATGGGCAAGGATGTTGGCGATGATTTCCGCGATGGCAAAGTCACCCTGCCCGTCATCCTCGCCATTGCGCGCGGCAGTGACGAAGAAAAGCAATTCTGGCGCGATGCCATTGAAGGCCGCCGGGTGAGCGACGAAGATCTGGCCCATGCCAAGGATTTGCTGATCCACCACAACACGATTGCCGACACCATGGCCCGCGCCCGTCATTATGGGCAGCGCGCGATTGATGCCCTTGGGCCCTTCGCCAATGGCCAGGCCAAGGCCGCGCTTACCGAAGCCGTCGAATTCGCGGTGGCGCGGGCCTATTAGGCGCAGGCCTCTGTGGCTTTGCCGCAACCCTTGTGACCTATTCGCCGCAGGCATCTTCGCAGACTCACCCAACCCGGCTACACAGCCTGCCACTATGAACTGCGCAATCCGCCCTGTCCGTGCCCGATAAATGGCAGCCACTTCTGCCCTTGATGGCCCCACGACGCCCATGCGCGCGGAGATTCGCGCCACCCTTGCGCTCGCCCTTCCTCTAATACTCGGCAATTTCGCGCAAACCGCGATCAATACCACCGATGTCCTGATCCTTGGCCGTTACGACACGGATGCGCTTTCCGCTGCGGCGATCGCCGTGAATCTGTATTGGGCATTCGGGATCTTCTCGATGGGGCTGGTGACCGCTGCATCTCCCTTGATCGCGGCAGAACGCGGCAGGCGGCCCCATTCGGTGCGCGATGTGCGGCGCACCGTGCGGCAAGCCTGCTGGGCGGCGCTGACGATCTGCGTCCCCATCTTGCTGATTCTTTCCCAATCGGAACCCATTCTTTTGCAGTTCGGACAGGAACCCGAGCTGGCGCGCGAGGCCGCACATTTCATCCTTATTGCGATGTGGGGTTTACCGGCATTCCTTATCCATATCGTGCTGCGTTACTATGTGACGGCGCTCGAGCGGCCTGCATGGGGCGTGGCGGTGACGTGCGGCGGCGTGGCGTTCAACGCGCTGGCGTGCTGGGTTCTGGTGTTCGGGAAACTCGGTTTGCCCGAGCTGGGCCTTACCGGCGCGGCAATCGCCAACGCCCTCGCCAACCTGTTCCTGATGCTCGGCATGTTCGGCGTGGTATTCGGTGTGCCGCGGTTCCGGCGCTATCATCTGTTTGGCAATTTTCACCGCAGTGACTGGCCGCGCTACCGCCAGATCATGTGGATCGGCATACCTATAGCGATCACCTTTGCGCTGGAGATGACCGTGTTCAATGCGGCGGTGTTCCTGATGGGCATGATCGACCGCGCACAGCTCGCCGCGCATGCCATTGCGATACAGGTGGCGGCGATGGCCTTCATGGTGCCGCTTGGGCTGAGCCAGGCAGCAACGGTGCGTGTCGGCCTGTTCCATGGGCGCGAGGATGCCGGCGGCGTGGCGCGCGCCGGGCTCGTGGCATTCGGACTGGGCCTGGGCGCATCCATCATCCTTTCGGCGATCATGATATTCTTGCCCGGGCCGCTGGTCGCGCAGTTCGTGGACATGACCACCGTAAATGGCAGGCAGGTATTCGATATCGCCGTCAGTTTCCTGATGATCGCCGCGATCTTCCAGCTGGCCGATGGTGCGCAGGTTGTCGGCGCGGGCGCACTGCGCGGGCTGCAGGATACGCGCTGGCCGATGATCTATGCCGGGTTCGGATATTGGGTGATCGGCTTTGGCCTGGCGCTATGGTTCGGATTTCATGTCGGCTTGGAAGGCGTCGGCATATGGATCGGCCTCGCCGCAGGCCTCGCCGCTGTCGCAGTGCTGATGGTTCCGCGCTGGATATTGCGCGAGCGGATCGGGTTGGTGAACTACGGTTAGTTTGGTTGGGGTTTTTCTGGCAGACTCGACCTGACGGTCGAGCGCCGCACCGGCCCACTCCCCCACCCGGCCTCCCATAGAATACACTGAGTGGGAGGCCGGGTGGGGGTGCGGGCTGGTGCGGCGACGTTGCCCAAGCAACGTTCTGACAAACAATATGCCCACTCCCATGAAAAAGGCTGCCAGACACTTGCGTGCCTGGCAGCCCTAAACATGGTCAGCGGCCGGAGTGCCGGCCGGAGAACTCAGGCGAGGCTAGCCTCGCATCCTCCGAAACGACTGAACCGACCTCTTTACTGAACCATGAGACATCGGATCACCTCCTTTCGCATTGTTGAACTCATGCACAGAAATGAATCATTGCGACTCGACGATCAAGCCTTGTTTTTCATTTTTTTTTGAGCGATCTTCATTGGCTCGCCGTGAACGCTGTTCGCGGCTTTTTTATTCGGTGGCGGCGACAGGATTGTCGGCAGCGCTGCCCGATGCTTCCGCACAGCTTTCGAAATAGCCCTGCAGCACGGTATCGGTCTCCAGCATAACCGGTTCAGCGCCTTCGGCTTCGATGGTCAGCGGCACCGGGAAAGACCGGATGGCGCCCGTCAGCGGCCCGCCAACGGGAAGCCGCGCAATGCGCAGTGGAGCCTCAGCCGTGCCGCCCATTTGCACAGGATCGACCCCGTGCATGAAATCTCCGGCGCGCAACGCCATGGCCGGGCGCGCGCCCTCTGCAAAGCTGCCTGGCATTTCAAGAACAAGTTCAGCCGTCTCCGCATCACAGCGGAAAGAGGCCAGCAGATTGCCCTCGTCATCGGCATAGCTGGCCTGCTCGTCATTCGCGGCCCAGGCGCCCGGGGTCAGCGTCAACGCAGCAGGCTCTCCGCTGCTGCTGTCTTCCTCACCCGCGCCGGAACAGGCGCCAAGGGCGATGGCCAGACCAAGCACAGTCCATATCTTCATTGTCATTCGATCATCTCCGCTCAGGCCCGATCCGGGCCAAGACGCGGCGCATGGCACGCAAATGTTACAAACATGCGGCAGTTGCTGCCGATCAATGCGTTAGCCGCGGCAATCCTCAAAGACCCGTGTCATCTGCGGCCAGTTGGGAATGGCGGTCATCGCATGGCCGGTCGCCGTGATCGCAATCCGGCCCCGGCTGAAGGCGATCGTATCGAGATACGGGTCCGCCCCATTGGTGGCTGCAACGATATAGGGCGGCGTGCCCGAACCATTTTGCGCAGCATAGCTGGCGGTGCCGTGGGTTGCCTGAAACGCCATTGTCCCGCTCGCCGTATCAAGAGCTCCAGCGAAGGAGAAAAAGATCTGCCGGTCAGCCTGATTACATCGGACAAGGAACAGAGCCTCGCTATCCGGTTCCCCATACAGCGCGAGCGATCCGCGATCATCCTGCCGATAGACCCAGGTTCCCGCAGCAAGCGGAATCTCAAGCCAGTTGGTTTCGCTGGAAGCCTCTAACGCGGCCTCCGATGCCGCATCCGATGTGGTGGGTGTCTGCGCTGAACAGGCGCCCAGCGCGATAACGGCGCTGCTTGCGAAGGCTGCTCCGTAAAGTGCCATGCGCCGGCTCATTGTGCCTCATCCTCCGCCGTCGCGGCTACTGCGGCCGCGCCAAGATCGGTGGTTGCAACCGGCGTATCGCGGCGGTCGCAGGAGCTTACGATGCTGGTCAACACGTCATCGGCAGGAACGGTAAGCTCCAGATCGCCGCCCATGCGGATCGAAAACGGTCCATTGCCGCTGATCAACCGGCCGATAAACGGATCCGCTGCCGGGACAGAAATATAGGCCTCTGCAACATCGCCAACCGCTTCCGATGCGATGAATGTCGATCCACCTTCCGGCGTATTGATAAACACTGTGCCTGATCCGCCCTGCGGAACCCTGCCGACCAGCCGGATATCAACCCCGCCGCCCGTTTCACAGGCGATGGTTACGCTTGGCGTCGCGCCCTCTTCGCCGAACCGCGCCATGCGCTCCCCATCAACAACGCCTACGCTCCAGCTGCCCGGAGAGAGAGCGCCTGAACTGCTTGTATCGATCTGGCCGGGCGAGGTGCCGGAAAGCACCTGCTCCTCATCAACCCCGGCGCGTGCTTCCGCCGCCAGCCGCGCATATTCGACCTGAGCCTCAACCGCAGCCGCCCGCGCCTCCTCCGGTGTTTCGGTTCGCGCGCAGGCGGAAAGCGCCAACGCTGGAAGGATGATAAGGGCAAGTGAACGCAAGGGGAGTCTCCCGGGAAAAAGCTTTCTCCATCAATGGGGCGCGGAGCCGCGAATATCAAGGAAAGAGGCGGACACCCTACCGCCTCTTCCGCACCGTCTGGCCATAGCCCATCTTGCGCGTGCCCGGCCTGCCCTCGGTGGCGCGGCCTTTGGGGGCGGCGATCTGGTCGCCCGCCGGGATGCCGAGCTCGTCGGCTTCGAGCTTGCGGATCTGGTCGCGCAGGCGGCCGGCTTCTTCGAACTCCAGGTCACCAGCAGCGGCGCGCATGCGTTTTTCGAGATCCTCGATATAGGCGCGCAAATTATGGCCGACGAGATTGTTGACCTCATCATCGCCGGTGGAGACGGTGACGCTGTCTTTCGAGGCCGCATGGGCGACAATATCGGATATGTTGCTCTTGATCGTGGTCGGCGTGATGCCGTGTTCAAGATTATATTCGCGCTGCTTCTCGCGCCGCCGGTCGGTCTCGGCGATGGCGCGTTCCATCGATCCGGTTATCCGGTCGGCATAGAGGATCACCCGGCCTTCCACGTTGCGCGCCGCGCGGCCAATCGTCTGGATCAGCGAAGTTTCGGAGCGCAGGAACCCTTCCTTGTCCGCATCCAAAATGCACACCAGCCCGCATTCGGGAATATCGAGCCCTTCGCGCAGCAGGTTGATGCCGACCAGCACATCATAAACGCCAAGCCGCAAATCGCGGATCAGCTCGATCCGCTCCAGCGTTTCAACGTCCGAATGCATATAGCGGACGCGCAGGCCCGCCTCATGCATGAACTCGGTCAGATCCTCGGCCATGCGCTTGGTGAGCGTGGTGACGAGCGTGCGATAGCCCTTCTTCGCCGTTTCGCGGCATTCGTTAATGCAATCATCGACCTGTTCCTCGACCGGGCGGATAAAGACCGGCGGGTCGATCAGCCCGGTGGGGCGGATCACCTGTTCGGCGAACACGCCGCTGGTCTGTTCCATCTCCCACGGCCCCGGCGTTGCCGATACACTGACGGTTTGCGGGCGCATCGCATCCCACTCGTTGAAGCGCAGCGGCCGGTTGTCGATACAGCTTGGCAGACGGAAGCCATATTCAGCCAGGGTAAGCTTGCGGCGATGATCGCCCTTGGACATCGCGCCGACCTGCGGGATCGTCTGATGGCTTTCATCGACGAACAGCAGCGCATTGTCAGGCAGATATTCGAACAGCGTTGGCGGCGGTTCGCCGGGGAGGCGCCCGGTGAGAAAGCGCGAATAATTCTCGATGCCCGCGCAGCTGCCCGTCGCGGCGATCATCTCCAGATCGAAATTGGTGCGCTGTTCCAGCCGCTGTGCTTCCAGCAACATGCCTGCATCCTGAAGCTCTTTGAGGCGCACTTCGAGTTCGCGCCGGATTGCGTGCATGGCCTGCTTCATCGTCGGGCCGGGGGTTACATAATGCGAGTTGGCGAAGACACGGACTCTGTCGAGCATCGTGCCCTTCTTGCCGGTCAGCGGATCAAATTCGGCAATCTCCTCGATATCGTCCCCGAACATCGAGATGCGCCAGGCCATATCCTCATAATGCGAGGGGAAGATTTCAAGATTGTCGCCGCGCACCCGGAAATTGCCGCGCGCAAAGGCCGCGTCGTTGCGCTTATACTGGAGCGAGACGAGCTTGCGGATAATGTCTCGCTGATCAACGCTCTGGCCCTTCTTGATGTCAAAGGTCATCGCCGAATAGGTTTCGACCGAGCCGATACCATAAAGGCAGGAGACCGAGGCGACGATCAGGACGTCATCGCGTTCGAGCAGCGAGCGCGTCGCCGAATGGCGCATCCGGTCGATCGCCTCATTTACCGAGCTTTCCTTCTCGATATAGGTGTCCGACCGCGCGACATAGGCTTCGGGCTGGTAATAATCATAGTAGGATACGAAATATTCAACCGCATTGTTCGGGAAATATTGCTTGAATTCGCCATAAAGCTGCGCCGCGAGAATCTTGTTGGGCGCGAGGACGAGGCCCGGCCGCTGCAGCGCCTCGATAACCTTGGCCATGGTGAAGGTCTTGCCCGATCCGGTCACGCCGAGCAGCACCTGATCCTTCTCACCAGCCAATGCCGTTTCGACCAGTTCCTTGATCGCGGTCGGTTGATCGCCCGACGGTTCATAGTTGGAGACCAGCTCAAACCGCTTCCCGCCTTCCGCCTTTTCAGGGCGGTTGGGGCGATGCGGAACAAAGCCGCCATCGGTTTCGGGTTCTTCCAAACCTGTTCGGATCGCAATTGCCATGGATGAGGATATGGCGGCGCGCACGGGGTTTCGCAACGGTCACAAGACGCATCCGGAGCATCTCCTGACATCGGAAAAGCACTCTTTGCCGAAACCGATAATCCTTGCGTCTTTCCCCCAGCTTCGCCAGAGTTACCACCAAGGGTCCACTCTATTCCGATTTTTTAAAACCAAGGGGTACTACATCATGAAAAAGTTTTTGGTGGCGGCAGCGCCGCTCGCGTTGCTTGGCGCTTGTTCAGGCGGTGGTAGCGAAGGCGGCAGCGAAGGCCTGCAAGCAGGCGAGTGGACGATGACCACGGAAATGACCGAAATCGAAATTCCGGGCATGCCGGAAGAGATGGTTGCACAGATGCGTGAGCAGATGGGCGAGCAAAGTGAATCGACCACGCGTTGCATCACCGAAGAAGAAGCTGCCGATCCCGGCGCCAACCTCTTTACGCCTGACGATGCCGATCAGGATTGCGATTTTGGCGAATCCACAGTCGCTGATGGCGTGATCAACATCGCCGGCACCTGCGAAGCACCTGGCGGCCAGGGCACGGCAACCATGGCCATCAATGGCAGCTATACGGCGACCACGATGACAGCCGAACTTTCGGTGAATGTCGAAGGCGGGCCGATGGCCATGAACATGGCGGGCAACATGTCTGCAGAACGCACCGGTGACTGCGCAGCAGAACCGACTGCCGACAGCTAAGAACACGAACCTAACGAGAGAATGCGCCGTCGTGACCCTTTCGTCGCGGCGGCGTTTTTCTTATGCGGGGCAGGTAGCGGGATTTCAGGCGACGGGATTGATGCCTCAATCCAGCCAGACTATCACGGCGCTGAACCAACACCGCGCCCATGGAAGGACATAGAATGACGAAACCGACGCTGAAAACCCTGCTTGCCTTTGCCGCGCCAATCGCGCTGCTTGGCGCCTGTTCTTCCGGCGGCGGTGCCGATGCGGACGGCGATGGCGAAATTACCAGCGAAGAGGCTCAGGCCGAGATGGACGCTGCTGCGATCAACATCACACCCGGGCAATGGGAAGCGACCGTCCAGCTTACCGAATTCGACATACCGCAAATGCCCGAAGAAGTACGCGGCATGATGCAAGAGCAGATGGGCCAAGCCCAAACCAGCACCTCGTGCATTACGCCAGAGGAAGCCGCCAATCCGGAAGCCAATATGTTCGGCGATAGCAATGAGGACTGCACCTATACCGAGTTCAACATGTCAGGCGGCACGATCCTGATCGCCGGCACGTGCCAATCGCAGGGCATGCCCGGCGCGATGACCATGCGGATGGAAGGCAGCTACACGCCGACCAGCTATGACATGGTGATGAACATGAACATGGATGCAGGGCCCGCTGGGCCGATGAGCATGGCCGGTCAGGTCACGGGTCGCTTTATAGGGCCGGATTGCGAAGCCGGTTAGCCGGAGCAACGGTTCCAGTAGCCGGGCACGCCGTTGATAGCGGCGCGCTTCGAGACTAGGGTAACAGGCAACGTAGATAGATTGGGGGGCGATAGTGGCACAGGATAATGGAGGAACACCGGGCCGCAAGCCTGTTGCCTTTATCAGCCATCACAGCTCTCAGGAAAAAACCGCGCGCCATCTCAAAACGGTGCTCGAACGCAATGGCGTTACCGGCTGGATGGCGCCCGATGATATCGACCCGGGAGTCGCCTTTGATCAGGCGATCATCGAACAGGTCGAGCGGTCAGACCTGATCATTTTGCTGTTCTGCTCCAAATCGGATCAGTCGCGCCATGTGAAGCGTGAGCTGATGATGGCGGAGAACAACAAGAAGCTCATCTATCCGGTGCGGCTTGAAGATATCGACGCCAAGGGCCTCGCCTATTGGCTCAATGATTATCAATGGATCGACTGGATCGACCGGCGTGATGCCACAATCCAGAAGATGATCGACACTGTCAAAAGGCAGGTCGGGGACAAAGGCGGCGAAGAGGTTGTTGAAGCCCCGCCCGTCGAGATAGCTGCCGCTGAGCCCCCTGCACCAGTGCCTGTGGATACCGCGCCTGTCAGCCCGATGGACAACGGCGATGCGGCGGACGAAACACCCCGCTTCGCCGGCATCCCGCTCACCCGCAACGGCTGGTACGCCATTGGCGGCGGCGCCGTGCTGATCGCCATATTACTCGGCCTTGCGATCAATGCGTTGACCCGCGGGTCGGAATTCAACGTCAAGCCAGGCCGCTGGCAGACAAGCTATGTCGTGGACCGTATTCTCGAGCAGCCCGATGCAAATGTCGCGAGCCAGGCTCAAGTGGATGAGTTTCTCGCCGGCTTTGAGACCAATAGTACCATCCAGTGCATTACCGAAGCCGACGCCCGATCGCCGGGCAACGACTTTTTCGATCCCGGCGGTGAGAATAATTGCGCGATGAGCAATCTGACAATGGAGGGCGGGCGCATTCTGGTGCAGCTGGAGTGTCAGCCGTCCGAGCTGAACGGCGTTGCCCTCAATGTGTGGATGCGCGGCACCTATACCGCAGAGAATATGGAGACGGAGGCAGAATATGCCTGGGCTCCCGACACACCGAATGAGCTGCGCATCGTCGCCAATCAGAGCGCGCGTTATCTTGGGCCATGCGAGTGATGTTCAGGCCCTCCAGATGAGTGACGAGCCGCCGGAGACAGAGCATGCGCCCCGGCCGGTTGCCTTTATCAGTCATCACAGTTCGCAGGAGCAGACCGCCCGCCATCTGAAGAAGATCCTCGAGCGCAATGGCATCACAGGATGGATGGCGCCCGACGATATCGAACCGGGTGTCTTGTTCGACAAGGCGATCGTCGATGAGGTCCGCAAGTGCGACATGATCGTGCTCTTGTTCTGCGCAAAATCCGATCAGTCCGATCATGTAAGGCGAGAGCTGACGCTGGCCGTCGACAACAAGAAAATGATTTATCCGGTTCGGCTGGAAGATATTGATGCCGAGGGCCTGGCTTATTGGCTTAGCGGCTATCAATGGGTCGACTGGCTGGATCGGCGCGATGCCACGATCCAGCGCCTGATCGACACGATCAAGCATCAGGCCAGCGCCGATGACAATGGCACCGGCGGACCGAGAGCGCCAGGTAATCGCAGGCGGGTTCCCGGCAAGCGCATGCTATGGCTGGGCGGCGGTGCTACCGTCGCAATCGCCGGGCTGGGCGGCGGATGGTATATGCTCGGCGGCGAAGAAGATGCCGGGCTCAAGGTTTTGGCTGGCAGTTGGACCCGCGAATTGACCGCCCATTCGGCCATCGCTCCCGATGATGAGACAGAAGCCGAAGCGCTGTTTGCGAGCCTCGGCCTTGGAACGGCGAACGGATGTATCGGGGCAATCGAATCCAGCAATCCCGGCGTTTCCTTCTTTGACCCGGACGGCCGCCACAATTGTTCGATGGAGCAATTTACGGCGGAGGCCGATGCAACTTATCTGGCCGAATTAACCTGTCGCCCGGCTGCGCTGGATGGCGCAACGGCAACCTTCGCACTTGATGTTGCGCCCAACCGAAGCACGAAGATATTGGCCGACGGCAATCTTACGATACGAGACGGCGCAGGCGCGCCGCACCTTTACCAAGTCGAATTCCACTATTTCTATTCGGGGAAAAATTGCTGAACCCCGACACCAACGAAGAAAGGCCAAGACGATGATAGGATATGCGACAATAGGCACCAATGATCTGGAAAAGGCTTTGGGGTTTTACGACGCGCTGACCGAGGTAATCGGGGCCAAACGCGTGATGCAGCTGGACGAGGGCTTTACCGGTTATGCCAAGGACATGACCCAGGCGATGCTGTGCGTCACACGGCCCTTCAATGGCGAAAAAGCGACCCCCGGCAATGGCGCGATGGTCGCGCTGCAGGCGGAGAGCCGCGCCCTGGTCGATGCGCTGCACGCCAAGGCGCTGGAGCTCGGCGCCAGCGATGAAGGCGCGCCCGGTATTCGCGAGCCCGAAGCAATGGGCTTCTACGCCGCCTACTTCCGTGATCTGGACGGGAACAAGCTGTGCGCGTTCAATGTGGGTGATGGGGGTTGATTGGTCAGGCCCAACCTATCGGTTGAGCGCCGCACCAGCCAACTCGGCCGATAGGGCGAGCCTGGCAATCTAGTCTAACGCACGGATTCCGGCTGTGTCCGCACAGCGCTCTACCAAGGCCTCATCAACTGCGGCTGTTTCTCGCACAGCGGGAATATCGAAACGCTGGCCATGGCGCACGGCGCGGAAGAAGCCGTCGTCTACGCCTGCGCAGTCCTGCAACATTTCCAGCATGCGCGCCGGGGTCCAATAGCCTTCCCAGCTCAGGCGGAACGTACCCCAATGAATGCCGATGGAGACAGGGCGGCCGAGCCGGTTCCACACCTGCATCGCATGCATCGGGCCGATATGGCTGCCGCTCCAGTCCTGCCCCTGCTGAAACCGGAACGCACCGATCGGAATGAAGGCGAGGCGCACGGGGCCATAGGCCGCCGCTTCTTCCGGCCAGCGCATATCGCCGGGGCCGGTATCGCCGCCAAAGAAGATGTTGCCCGATGGCGTGGTGATGAGGAAGCTCGACCAGAGTGCGCGGTTGCGATCCACGCCCCAGCGCGATCCCCAATGATGGTTACGCGTCACGATCACGGATATTTCGGGCGAAACCTGCACCGTCCCGCCCCAGTCGCGCGTCACCGCTTCGGCGCCGGACTGCGCGATCACCGCGTCATTGCCCAGGCTGGTAACGATCAGCGGCCGGTCCCGCTCCCATAGCCGCCGCAGGGTTTCCAGATCGAGATGATCATAATGATTATGGCTGATCACGATAAGATCGATCGGCGGCAGGTCCGCAAACCGGATGCCCGGCTCGGTCACGCGGCGCGGGCCGATGCCCTGCACTGGCGAGGCATAGTCGGACCAGATCGGATCGGTCAGGATGTTAAGGCCCTGTGTCTGGATAAGCGCCGTGGCATGGCCGACCCAGGTCGCCACCATCCGGTCTCCCTCTACCCGCTCATCCGGGATGGTCGGAGTAACGGCAACATGCTCGGGCCAGGCCGGGCGGTCATCGCCAAGAACGAGCCGCAGCAGGAAATTGCCGCGCCGTGGATTGGTTCTGCGAGACGGGTCTCCCTCCCACTGCCCCTCGGCTTCATCGGGATTGACGAAATGCGCGCCATCAAAATTTTCGGTGACCGGGCCTTCATAATAGATGCGATCGAGAAATGGCGGCACGACCACCGGCAGCAACAGCACCGCGATCAGCAGGAACAGGAGCGCGGAGCCAATCCAGCGGAGGATGCGTGTTACCATGAACTTCGCCTAGCGCTTGATCTTGGGAAGGCCAAGGCCGACACATGGCCGATGGCAGATGCGAACGACGAAGCGGAGGCATGGCGGGCAAGGCTGACTAGCCTGCGCGCGCAATTGTCCGGCGAGGATGAGCGCGCAGCCGAATGGCGCGAACCGGTCGAACTGGACCAGCAAAGCGTCGGGCGGCTCTCACGCATGGACGCGATGCAGCAACAGCAAATGGCCGATGCCGAGGCGCGGCGGCGCAAATCCGATATCGCGCGGATTGATGCCGCACTAAAGCGGATCGACGAGGGCGAATTTGGCTGGTGCCTGACCTGCGGCGAAGAGATTGCAACACAACGACTGGAGATTGATCCCATGGCAACGCAGTGCATTGCATGCGCCTCCTGACGCTCGGCGCGCTGGCGCTCCTGGCCGCATGCAGCGAACCCTCCGAAGCACCGCGCGAGCTGCGCAGCGGCACAACCATCTCCGGGCATTTCGGGCCGGAAGGCACGGTCTCCGAAGATGTCAGCGGCCTTGCCTGTGACTGGCAACGTGGCGGCGAGAGCCTGCGCTGTCTGGCCATTGAGGATGAGGGCGATTCGGCACAATGGACGAGCTATAACGGCACAGTCCTTGCCGCAGGCCAGCGTTTCAGCTTGCTTGAAGTCGGCGAACCGCTTGGCTCCCCGCCGCGCAATATCTGCGGCGATTTCGACCCCGAAAGCCGGGAAGTGGATGGCGAGGCCGCCGCGTTCAGCGACGGGATTTTCTATGTCGCCGGATCGCATGGCTGCGCGCGGCAGAGCAACGATCTGCGCCCGCCTAGCTTTATCGTTGCCCGTATCGCGCCGGACGACCCCAGCGGCCCGATCATTCCCGGATCGGTCGCCATCTCCACAAGCCATCGCCTTGCGCTTATGATGCAGCGGGACGCCGTGCTCGCCCCTTATTTCGGCGCGTCGCTTTACGACGCCAATGGCCTCAATATCGAGGGGCTGGCGGTGGCGGGAGACCGGATGATTTTCGGCCTGCGCGCGCCCAATATAGACGGCAATGCCTATCTGTTCGAGACGAGCGCCACGGCCCTTTTCTCGCGCCAGATTGTGGGCAGCGGGAGGGCGCTCGCCGTGCCGCTGGGCCGCGATACCGGCATTCGCGATCTCGCATTGCTGCCCGATGGGCGGCTCCTGATCCTTTCCGGCCCGGCTCAGGATCAAGACGTGCCCTACCGCATCCATCTGCGCGCAGCCGATGGCAGGCTGGCGACGCTTGCCACCCTCGATCCTGCCGGCAGCGACAAGCCCGAGGCGATTGCGATTGTGGCTCTGGAAGGCCGGGCCCTGTCGCTTTTGCTGCTGTTTGACGGCGCAGCGGATGGCGGGCCCGAACCGCTGGAGCTTGAACTTCCGCAATAGGCCAAGCACGCCTCGACTCTTGCCTGAAGCTGCCCCAAGATGGCAAAAAATAACGATGCAGGTGAGGATGATATGGGCGAGAAGAACTGCGATGTCGTGATTGTCGGTGCCGGTTTTGCCGGGCTGTATCTGCTCCACAAAATGCGCGGGCTGGGGCTCTCGGCGCGGGTTATAGAGGCTGGCGGCGATGTCGGCGGCACATGGTATTGGAACCGCTATCCCGGCGCGCGCTGCGATGTCGAGAGCATGGAATATAGCTATAGCTGGTCAAAGGAACTGGAGCAGGAATGGACCTGGTCCGAACGCTATTCGACCCAGCCGGAAATCCTGCGCTATATCAACCATGTCGCCGACCGCTTCGATCTGCGCGGCGATATCCAGTTTGAAACGCGGGTGCTGGCTGCAACCTATGACGAAGAAAACAATCTCTGGACGGTGGATCTCGACAGCGGCGAAAGCGTAACCGCGCGCCATGTCGTGATGGCAACCGGCTGCCTCTCCTCCCCCAACCTGCCGCAGATTCCCGGCATGGAGGATTTTGAGGGTCCAACCTATCAGACCGGGCTCTGGCCTCATGAAGGCGTCGACTTTACCGGCCAGAAGGTCGGTGTGATCGGCACGGGATCGAGCGCGATCCAGTCCATCCCGATCATCGCCGACCAGGCCGCCGAGCTGACTGTCATGCAGCGCACGCCGAATTTCGTCGTGCCCGCGCATAACCGGCCGCTCAGCGCTGAGGAGATTGCCGAGACCAAGGCCGGCTACCCTGCCCTGCGCGAACAGGCGCGCGAGGAAGCGGCGGGCTTTACCGGCTCCACAGTGGTGATCGAAGAGATGGCGCTCGACACGCCGGAAGCAGACCGCAACGCAGAATTTGAACGGCGCTGGGCTCAAGGCGGCCTCTGCTTCATGGCCAGCTATCCCGATGTCGGAACGGTGATGGAAGCCAATGATCTGGCCGCCGAATTCATCCGCACCAAGATCCGGGAGCGCGTCAACGATCCCGAGGCTGCCGAACTCCTGTGCCCGACCGGCTATCCGGCAGGGGCCAAGCGGCTGTGCGTCGATACCAATTATTTCGAGACCTATAATCGCGACCATGTCCATCTGGTTGACCTGAAGACGACGCCGATCGAGCGGATCACGGCCAAGGGCGTACAGACCAGCGACCGCGAATTTGAATTTGACGCAATCGTCTATGCCACCGGGTTTGATGCGATGACCGGCACGCTGGACAAGATCGCCATCACCGGGCGCGGCGGGCGGACGCTGAAAGACAAATGGCGGGACGGACCGGAAACCTATCTCGGCCTGATGAGCGAGGGCTTTCCCAACCTGTTCCTCGTTACCGGTCCGCAAAGCCCCTCGGTGCTTTCGAACATGATCGTTTCCATCGAACAGCATGTCGACTGGATCACCGATACCATCAGGGACATCGGCGATGGCTGGATCGAACCGACGCGGGACGCTGAAAAGAGCTGGGTCGAGCACACCAATTTCATGGCGAACCTGACTGTCTATCCCTATGCGAACAGCTGGTATATGGGCGCGAACATCCCCGGAAAACCGCGCATTTTCATGGCCTATCTCGGCGGCGTCCCCGGCTATCGCGCGATGTGCAATGACAGCAGGGCCAAGGGCTATGCGGGCTTTACGGTTTCAGGAGAAACCAGCGGAGAGAGCGTGGACTATCTGTCGCATCTCGACCTGCCCGAGGAAATTTTGGCGCTCGTAGCGGCTTAGCCTGTCAGAATTGCCCTTTCAGGACATCGCCGCACTAGCCCGCACCCCCACCCGGCTTCCCACTCAGTATATTCTATGGGAGGCCGGGTGGGGGTGCGGGCTGGTGCCGCGCTCAACCGTCAGGTTGAGCCTGACAAATCAACGCCCGTTCATATGCCTGAGCATCATATAGGTGCCGATATTGAGCGCGGTATAGCCGCCATAGAAGAACAGAATGATCGACTGGCCGGACTTGGCGAACCACAGCGCGCCGACCAGAAACAGGAATTCGACCGCATAGCCGCCATAGCCCCCGGCAAAGCGGTGCAGTGCTTTTGCAACTTCGGCGAAGACGGGGCCGCGCCCTTCCATCACCGAGCGGTGAAGGAAGAAGTTGCAAACCCCCATGACGAATATGAGCCAGATCATGGGCCTCTCGTAACAGCGCAGCAGGCTCGCAGCCAGTTTACTTTCGCTAAAGGCATGGATGCGAACCGGCGCGCCAGTTTGGCGATTGTCGCTTTATCACCTATGCCGACTGTCTCGCAGGGCCGCATCGGCGTTGCGCGCGCCGGGGGGGCAAACACTATGGCAAGCGTGGCGCAGGCGGCCTAGCCTGTTATCGTGAAACCCTGAACAGCCTCCGGTTCGCTATAGCCCTCGTGATACATATCCATATAGATGATCGTGCTCGCAGGCGCCGATCCCTCACATTCGACGGTATAGCCGTCGATAATCGTGCCAAACACGCCCAGCCCGAAATTGCCGATCCGGTCAAAGATCGGTGCGTTTCCATTCTCGCAGCGTAGCCGATTGAGATATTGGTGCTGGCCAATCGGCGTATCGGCGCGAACGGGATTTTCCCGGCTGCCCAAGGGGTGAGCACGGGCGGCCTCGATCATCTGGTCGAGCGTTGAACCGGACGGCGTCTCAGGCGCTCCGTGGTTGCGGCGCAATTCATCGATCACTTCACGCGGCGTCGGATTGCCTTCAGAAACGCCCGGCTTCTGGGCCTTTGCCGGGGCAATCGCCAAAATCCCCGAAAGGCAAAGGGTTGCTATAATCCGCTTCATGCTCATTTCTCCCTGTTGGCCAAACACTATCGTGTGTGACGGGTGATAGCCATATGAACCGCAGATTCGGTTGCGGATCCGACTTTCACTGTCCGAGGCTGTCGGAAATCGAATCAGCCAGAGGAATTGCGACGAAACCAAAGGGCGCGCCATCAAATTGGGCGTGGGAGAGGAAAGTTTTTTTGTTCCGCATACGTTCCCTTGTAATCACGCAAGACCAGTTCCTTCCATGCGTCGCTGCACGTGCGAACGGATAGGCCTGCGACGAAGCGAGTCAGGGGAGCGGTGAAACGAGTCACCGCTTTACCCCAAAGCCTCTTGTGCCCGACTCATGGTTAAGACACTATGACTAGTGGTTTGGTCGGGGGGCTACGCAACAGGTTGTGGTGTCATCGCTTTGGCGATTCCCGTGAAATAGCCTCTTGTGGCCAGCCATGTGGATATCGGGGACAAATCCGAATGAGTTCCCGCAAGTCCACCAAAGGGGTGTAGGAACAAAGTTTCCGACTCGAACGAAGTAGGAACATTCCTATATGGGAATGGTGTAAAAGGGGTATTGAGGCGATGGATCTGGCGAATAATGGCGATGTCACCGTGGAAGACGTGATGGATGCAATGGACGCACCAAAGACGGACGAGAATGCGGAAGAGGAGATTCACAGCAAGTCTATCCGCCCGCAGCTGCATCCGATCGAAAAGGATGAATCGCGCGACGCGTTGCTGACCGAGTTTGGCAAGGAAACGCTGAAAGACCGGTATCTGCTTCCCGATGAAAGCTATCAGGACCTCTTTGTCCGGGTCGCCTCGGCCTATGCCGATGACGCGGACCATGCGCAGCGGCTCTATGATTATATCTCCCAGCTCTGGTTCATGCCTGCCACCCCCGTACTGTCGAACGGCGGCACCGGGCGCGGCCTGCCCATCTCCTGTTATCTCAATTCCGTGTCGGACAGCCTTGGCGGGATTGTCGACACCTGGAACGAGAATGTCTGGCTCGCCTCGCGCGGCGGCGGCATCGGCACCTATTGGGGCAATGTTCGCGGCATCGGCGAACCGGTTGGCCTGAATGGCAAGACCAGCGGCATCATTCCGTTCGTCCGCGTGATGGACAGCCTGACACTCGCCATTTCGCAGGGCTCTCTGCGCCGCGGTTCAGCCGCCTGCTATCTCGATATCTCGCATCCCGAGATCGAGGAGTTTCTCGAGATCCGCAAAGCGTCCGGCGATTTCAACCGCAAGGCGCTGAACCTGCATCACGGCGTTCTCGTTACGGACGCTTTCATGGAAGCCGTGCGCGCGGGCGAAGAATGGAACCTCATCTCGCCCAAGACCGGCGAAACCCGCGCCACCGTGGATGCGCGCTCGCTGTTCCAGAAGCTCGTCGAAACGCGGCTTGCAACGGGCGAGCCTTATATCGTGTTCAACGACACGGTGAACCGCATGATGCCCAAGCATCAGCGCGATGTCGGCCTGAAAGTCTCGACCTCCAACCTGTGCAGCGAGATCACCCTGCCGACCGGCATTGACCAGCATGGCAAGGATCGCACCGCCGTGTGCTGCCTATCCTCGCTCAATCTCGAAAAATGGGATGAGTGGAGCGAGGATCCGATGTTCATCGAGGATGTCATGCGCATGCTCGACAATGTGCTGCAGGATTATATCGACCGCGCCCCGCCCGAAATGGCGCGCGCCAAGTACAGCGCCGAGCAGGAACGCTCTGTCGGGCTTGGCGTGATGGGCTATCACAGCTTCCTTCAGGCCCGGAATATCGGGTTTGAGAGCGCGCTGGCGAAAAGCTTCAACCTCAAGATCTTCAAGCATATCCAGAGCAAGGCGTCCGAAGCATCGATGATGCTCGCCAATGAGCGCGGGCCCTGCCCCGATGCGGCGGACCAGGGCGTGATGGAGCGGTTCAGCTGCAAGATGGCAATCGCACCGACCGCCTCGATCAGCATCATCTGCGGCGGCACCAGCGCGTGTATCGAGCCGATTCCGGCGAATATCTATACGCACAAGACGCTGTCCGGCAGCTTTGTCGTGAAGAACCCGCATCTCGAAAAGCTGCTGCAGGAGAAATCCAAGGACAGCGCCAATATCTGGAACTCGATCCTCGAACATGGCGGCTCCGTCCAGCATCTCGATTTCCTGACGCCGGAAGAGAAGGACAGCTTCAAGACCAGCTTCGAGATCGATCAGCGCTGGCTGCTTGAGTTGGCGGCGGACCGCGCGCCCTATATCGATCAGGCGCAGTCCCTGAACCTGTTCATCCCGGCGGACGTTGAGAAATGGGATCTTCTCATGCTCCACTTCCGCGCCTGGGAGCTCGGCATCAAGTCGCTCTATTATCTCCGCTCGAAATCCGTGCAGCGCGCGGACTTTGCCGGCGGCGTGGAGGCCGACAACACGCTCGATCCGGCCAAGGTCGAACTCATGACCGGTGAAACCACCGATTATGACGAGTGCCTGGCTTGCCAGTGATGGCGGCCAATGTACCCTCTCCCCTTGTGGGAGAGGGAGGGACCCAAGCCGCAAGGCTTGGGAGGGTGAGGGGCTTAACGATGAAACGTGACAGCCTCCCCGCCCATGCTGCCGCTCGCGCTCGCAAACTTCGCCGGGACGCAACCGATGCGGAAAAAAGAGTCTGGCGCGCACTTCGAGAGAAACTGCCTAGTGCTAAATTCCGGCGTCAGGTTCCTTTCGGCCCTTATATCACTGACTTCGCGTCACACTCGGCAAAACTGATTGTCGAACTCGATGGTGGCCAGCATGCAGACCGCGTGGAGCAAGATGCCGCCCGCACATGTTTCCTCGAAAGCGAAGGATATCGGGTTATTCGTTTCTGGAACACCGAGGTTATGGAAAATATGGACGGCGTGATCGACATGATCGCTCTTGAAATCGGACGCGCCGGCATCGAGCCGGCCCGCCCGCTCCCCTCATCCCGACCTTCTCCCACAAGGGGAGAAGGAGCATGAGCCGCCTTTACACCCGCATCCTTCTCGCGCTTAGCGTGCCGCTGCTGCTCACCGCCTGTGCGGCGCAGCAGTCGGGCGCGGGGGTCGCGCCGGAATCGCCGGGCTTTCTGCTTGGCGTGTGGCACGGCTTTATCTTCCCGGTCGCCTGGGTGGTCTCGCTCTTTGTTGACAGCGTCGCCATCTATGCGGTGCCCAACAATGGCGGCTGGTATGATTTCGGCTATTTTGTCGGGATCGTGTTTATCGGCGTCGGCGCGCGCAGCAGCACCAAGCGCGTGATCGTATACCGGGACAGCCGCAGATGACGCGCAGCCTTGCCATTATGGGCGCGATCAGCGGCACATTGACGGTCAGCGGCCTTGCCCTGCTCGTCCGCCCCGCCGCCGTCCGCCGCCTGCTCTCGATCCGCGACAGCGAAGGCGCCGCCTATGCGCTGCGCATGATCGGCGCGATGCTGTTCGCGGCCGGCCTATTCGTTGGCGGTTTTGCCGTCACCCTCAGTATCAACAGTTAGACGCCCCAATTAGAAGCCCAGGAGAAACCAATGTCCCTTCTCGAAGCCCGCACCCAGTACAAGCCTTTTGAATATCCCTGGGCCTATGATTTCTGGAAACGCCAGCAGCAGATCCACTGGATGCCCGAGGAGGTTCCCCTGGGCGAGGATTGCCGCGATTGGGCGCAGAAGCTTACCGAGCATGAGCGCAACCTACTCACCCAGATCTTCCGCTTCTTCACCCAGGCCGATGTCGAGGTGCAGAATTGCTATCACGACAAATATGGCCGCGTGTTCAAGCCGACCGAAATCAAGATGATGCTGACCGCGTTCAGCAACATGGAAACGGTGCACATCGCCGCCTACAGCCATCTTCTCGACACGATCGGCATGCCCGAAAGCGAATATGGCATGTTCCTCGAATATGAGGAAATGTCCGCCAAGCATGATTATCTGAACGAGTTCGGCGTCGACAATGACGAGGATATCGCCAAGACGCTCGCCATGTTCGGCGGCTTTACCGAAGGGCTGCAGCTGTTCGCCAGCTTCGCCATGCTGATGAACTTCCCGCGCTTCAACAAGATGAAGGGCATGGGGCAGATCGTCACCTGGTCAATCCGCGACGAGAGCCTGCACTGCGAAGGCATTATCAAGCTCTACCACGCTTTCTGCGAGGAACGCGGCTGCCTGACCAAATCGGTCAAGAGCGACATCATCGATTGCTGCCAGAAAACGGTGCGGCTGGAAGATGCGTTTATCGACCTCGCCTTCTCCGAAGGTCCGGTGCCCGGCATGACGGCGAAAGAGATCAAACGCTATATCCGCTATATCGCCGACTGGCGCCTCAGCCAGCTCGGCCTGCCCGCCGTCTATATGATCGAAGAGCATCCCCTGCCATGGCTCGCCCCGCTCCTGAACGGCGTCGAGCATGCCAACTTCTTCGAAACCCGGGCTACGGAATATTCCAAGGGCGCAACACGCGGCGACTGGAACCAGGTCTGGGATTCGTTCGACGAACGCAAAAAGGGCAAGGCCAATGATGATGAAGCCGCCGATGAGGGCGAAGATATGTTTGGCGAGAAGAACGTAGCGGCGGAGTAGGGGATTGAATGCCGCGCTGGCGGTTGACCTCACTACGTATTAGGGTAAGATCTCATTATGTTCTCTTCGGACTCCCCTCTCTCAGAGGCAGGAATTGACCTGCTTGCCAATGCACGCGGTAAGCAGTTTGGAACAATTTTAGCTGACCCTCCTTGGCAATTTCAAAATCGGACAGGCAAAGTCGCGCCAGAGCATAAGAGACTGGCACGATACGATACAATGACTCTCGACGACATTTGCTCGTTGCCCGTTGAAGAAATCGCAGCCGATCCGGCCCATCTCTATCTTTGGGTTCCTAACGCATTGCTTCCGTCGGGCCTTGCAGTGATGGAGGCATGGGGTTTTCGTTACATTTCCAACATCGTCTGGCACAAGATTCGCAAAGATGGCGGATCTGATGGACGCGGCGTGGGATTTTATTTCCGAAACGTCACAGAAATATTGCTATTTGGCGTACGTGGAAAGAATGCCAGAACTCTTGCTCCAGGCCGTCGGCAAGTAAATATGATTCAAAGCCGAAAGCGTGAGCACAGCCGTAAGCCTGATGAACAGTATCAGGTCATCGAAGATTGTTCTTGGGGACCTCGTCTCGAGATGTTCAGTCGCGGCAAGCGGCGTGGATGGACAGTGTGGGGAAATCAGGCCGACGATGGCTATGAGCCAACTTGGGATACCTATAGCTATAATAGTGGCGTTGCAGCCGAGTAGCGCTTAGCAATCTTTCACATATAATGCTGGCCTGATTGCAAAAGTCAGAACCGGACACCCCCCGCCTCCACCGCCTTCAAGCCTTGGCCACAGCTTTTCATGATGCGTAGTTGAAGCACCATAAGAGGCACCTTTGCCTAGCTCCTTGAAGATGGCTTGCAACTCACTTGAGCGCGTTATGATGATTCCAACATCCATTACACGCAGATCGAATAGCAAGCGAAAGTTGTTCAAATCTCGGTCATAGAATGGATCTTTGTTATTCCACTCAACTTCGACACCGACCCTTCCCTTGAAACAATCTACACTATGGGTCGGGCTTTCGTATTCGAACTCATCTACACTGATTGCGGTATCGAATTTTTTCTCGGTCCAATGACGTTTGTAGAAATTACTATCAATGCGTTTAGCAATGGGTGACTTAGCGCCACCTTTGGCGAGAATTTCGGATTTCAGCAGCCGGAATTGACGAAGAATCGAAACCACATCTGCCCATTCATCAGGGCAAGCTGTTTCCATAATGCCCGCGGCATTTCTCCATTCCTTTACATGATACATTTCACGTAAGTCGTGCGGGACGAGATGTTCTGTAGTCATTTGCCAAGTCTAGACTCTCCGAAATGCCTTCGCAACTTGCCACACCTCACCCACACCAGCTCCGTCGACCGCCCGCATAGGGCCGGGCCAGTCCTTCACCGATCAGCATGTCGCCCACTGGCTGGCCGCTCACCTCTACCCGCCGCAATAACCGCCCATAGCGATCCCGGTCGCGGCCTGCCCTGTGCAGGGTGACTGCGCCTGAATTCAGCAGATCATGCAGCCGGGATTTGGCCGCCTGGCCCAGCCGCTCTTCCTCGGCGCAGCGGGCGGGGTGCAGCTCTGGCGTGTCGATATCGAGGATGCGGATCTTTTCGCCTTCCATCCAGAAGGTATCGCCATCAACCACGCAATTGATCCGCCGCGCCGATCCGCAGATGCTGAAGCTGGTCGAGCCGCCGGAGAGCAGGGATTGCGGCGCGGAAAAGGGCGCAGTCGCCGTCTCCTCAACACCGCCGCTGCGCTCCGACCATTCCAGCGCCCACAGGGTGATAATCGCGATGATCAGCGCCAGCATCATCCCATAGGGCCAGCCAAGCGGCTGTTTGCGGCGTCCGCCCCGCCGATAGCCAGCCCGCTTTCCAGCCATATAATAGACGGGCGACGGGGATCGGCGCGGGCCGCGCGCCCGGTAGCGGCTGTTCCGCTTGGGATAGGGCAGTCTTGCCATGCCCGCGACCCTGCCCCGAAAACTGCAAAAATCGCGTTAAACCCGCGCCGCTTTCGCGCCGGAATGGATGCAACTCCGCCTGCCATACAGGCTGCGCCGCCCTATCCTCGATGCCATCCCCCAGCGCTCACCCTGAGCCTGTCGAAGGGTCCTGTCGTCGTAGAACCACCCTTCGACAGGCTCAGGGTGAGCGCGCGAGGGAAACAGGCGGTAATTATTGAGGAGGCGAACATGCCCTATTTCTACGTCAACACAAATGCGCAATCGAATGGCGATCATGAGGTCCATGAAAAGGATTCCGGGTGCGAGCATCAGCCCAATGTGTCCAACCGCATGGATCTGGGCTGGCATTCGGATTGCCACGGCGCGGTGACCGAAGCGAAGAAGACCTATAACCAGTCGAACGGCTGCTATTATTGCTGCAACGCCTGCAACACGGGATAAGGCGAGCAGCGCATCACCCGCTCACCCTGAGCCCGTCCAAGGGTGGTGCCCAGACGCTTTACCGGGCTCCGGGACGGACAGGGCGATTGGCGCGGTGAACAGGCGGCCATACGGCGGCGCACCGCTTGCCCTGCGCGCGGATCATGTCCAGCTTGAGGGCATGAACAGGTTTCGCCTCAAAGGAGTATGGATCGCGGTTGGCATGGCCATCGGCACGGGGATCGGCGTGGCGATGGACACTATCATCGGAGGTATCGGCATCGGTATCGCGCTCGGCATCGCCATGGGCCTTGCCGATTCCAGGCGCGGCTAGCCGCCCCGCTCACCCTGAGCTTGTCGAAGGACAGCCGGTGTCAGGGGAGAATTATTACGAACGCATCCCCGACCATCACATTTTTTCCTGTCCTACAGGACGCGATATGGGATAATTTGCGCGCCCCCAACCATGGACGCCCAATGCCCCGCTCCCTCCACCGCACCGCGCTGCAAAACCGCTATTCGGGA
>CAJQMX010000083.1 GCA_905479515.1 uncultured Parasphingopyxis sp. | reverse complement strand
TGGCATTCGGCCGGGCTTGCGAAACATCTTCGCGCCATGCTTCGAACAAGGTGTCGGCCAGAGCCTGGCTCGCTTCGCGAGATTCCGGGGACTGGTCTGAGCGGGTATAGGGTTCGACAGCGGCTTTGTAGGTGCCGACGCGGAAGACATTGGCGGTGACGCCAAAACGCGTCAGCATATCGCCATAATAGAGCCGGTTTCCACCGGGCCCGAGGATCAGGGCGCCGCCCAGTGGATGGACCCAGATTTCGCTGGCATGGGCGGCGAGCGCATAGGCATCGTCGCCATAGCCGGTGGCAAAGGCGATCACCGGCTTGTCGGCATCCCGCACCATCTGGAGAGCCTCTCCAACGCGGGCGATGGATGTCTGCCCGCCGCCGAGAAAGCCGTCGAGGTCAAGCGCAACGGCGGTCACCCGGTCATCTGTCGCCGCGCTTTCCAGCGCCTGCACGATATCACGGAGCCGGTGTTGGGGAATGGTTTCCCCGCCGGTCAGCGCATCAAACGGGTTTATCTCCTCAGGCTGTTCGACAATCACGCCTGCGAGATTGAGGTGCAGCGCGCCGGTACCGGGAACAACCGGGTTGGGGCTTGATGTCAGCGCGGCATAGAGCAGCGCGAAAAAGAGCAACAGGAGCAACAGGACGAGCCCGTCCTTGATCCCGACCAAAATTCTCCAGGCACCGCTTAACAGCCGCATGTGGCAATCCTTTTCAACCGATAGACGCTATCTAGGGATGAAGGCGGCCGGAAACAAATAGTGATCGGCGGGAAGCCAGCGGGCTTCTACCAGCGGATGAGGCGCGGAACGAACAATCGGCCAACCAATGTCGCGATTCCGATGGCGAGCACGTACCAGACGCCAAAATAGACAATATCGCTATGCGGGCAATGGAGCGAATAGGCGAGGGTGCCCAGGCTGCCTGCTGCCATTCCCGTGGCGGTGCCAGCGCGGTCCAGCGAGACGGGTGCGCCGCGTCTGAGCCAGAAAGTCAGCACACCGCCGATGGCGAGCGCCGCGCCGGTCGAAAAGGTCAGGCATTGGAGGCCGTCCCAGGGAAAAAGCCTGTTTGCCAGTGGCGTCTGCCCCGCCAATGCCGTGATAAAGGCCGCTACGGGAATGATCGCACAGGCGGCGAGCGCCCATCGCCAGCCCGTGCGGTGCATGCCGACTGCTGGCCGTGCCATGCTCGTTACCGCGACAAGGCTTACCGCACCCAGCCCGGCCAATAATCCACTGCGGATCAGGAACATCGGGTCGACCATATTTTCGGTGCGCAGGCCCAGAAACTGACCGATCACAACAATAGCGACCAGCGTTATCAGCGCGGCAAGCGCAAAGGCCAGGGCGGGGCTTACCGGCTTTACCGGGGTCAGCTCATCGGCAAGGCTATCAAGATCAAAACCTGCGGGCATCAGTCTTCCTCCAGCACCGCAGACATGCGTTTCATGCCGCGGTGGATATTCACTTTGACCAGCGATTCAGACTGGCCGGCTTTTTCCGAGGCTTCGGCTATCGTCAGCCCCTGTATTTTCACGAGCGTGATCGCCAACGCCTGCTTTTCGGGGATCAGCCCCAATAGCCGTTCAATACCGATTTTTGCTGCCACTGCCGGATCGGATGGATCGGCGGCCAGCTCTTCATTCAGCTCCACCTCTTTCGTGCGATAGGCTTTGCGCAAATGGTCAATCCAGCGATAGCGCGCGATCGCTGCAAGCCAGGGCAGGAAGGCGCGGCCAGGATCCCAGGATGCGCGCTTGCGGTGGAGGGAGATCAATGTGTCCTGCACAAGATCTTCCAACGCATGCGGCCCGATCTTGCGGGCATAATAGCGTTTGAGCCAGACCTCGCATTCGCCGAGCAATGTGCGATAGGCCGCCTTGTCACCTTGCTGGGCCAGCGCCATGAGGCGCGCCAGTGTCTCGTCATCGGCAACCATTGGCCCAAGCTAGCACGCGAATTCACGCTGTGCAGCCAGAATATGGCGCTGCCGGAAAAGGGTGGGGAACCGCCCGGCATATTGCGACCCGCAAAGTGCGGCCGCCAGACGATTCCCCGGCCCTCGATCGCCCGATTGTACGGGGGGGCATGCATTGTACGCACGGTTCCAGGTCGCTTGCTCGGGGGCAGCGTGCAAGCATTTCGGAATTGTACTGATCGAGGGGAAATTGATGTGATCATGCTGTGTCAGTCATGGTGGCCCGGATATTCATCTCCCGGTTCGTGCTCACCGCGCCGCCGGTTACAGATTGGACGCAGAAAAATCGAAAAATTATTCCGAATTTTCCTTGAAAGCCGGGGATAGAGGCTTAGATGTGCTGCTGTTAGCACTCGCTCTTTTAGAGTGCTAACCACTGTTTTTGCAGATTCTGACGAAGGATTGGGCGCTTCATGAGGAAACGTTCCGGCTTTCGCCTTTGAACTGGTAACGGAAGAAAGGAATTACAATGGGATTTCGTCCACTGCACGATCGCGTGCTTGTTCGCCGCGTAGAGGCGGACACCAAGACCGCCGGGGGCATCATCATTCCGGATAGCGCTCAGGAAAAGCCGCAAGAAGGCGAAGTTGTTTCCGCCGGTTCGGGCCTCAAGTCCGACGATGGCAAGGTAACGCCGCTCGACGTCAAAAAGGGCGACAAGATCCTGTTCGGCAAATGGTCCGGCACCGAGGTCAAGCTCAACGGCGAAGATCTGATCATCATGAAAGAAAGCGACATACTCGGCATCGTTGGCTGAGGCGAGCGAGCGCCAGATTCGGCGCTTTTTCTTTCAAGACCATCACAATAAAAAGGTAAGCTATCATGGCAGCTAAAGACGTAAAATTCGGCCGCGACGCGCGTGAGCGCATCATGAAGGGTGTCGACATTCTCGCCGACGCCGTAAAGGTCACTCTCGGTCCCAAGGGCCGCAATGTCGTGCTCGACAAGAGCTTCGGCGCACCGCGCATCACCAAGGACGGCGTTACTGTCGCCAAGGACATCGAACTGAAAGACAAGTTCGAGAATATGGGCGCGCAGATGGTCAAGGAAGTTGCTTCCAAGACCAATGACATTGCCGGTGACGGCACGACCACTGCTACGGTTCTGGCTCAGGCCATCGTTCGCGAAGGCATGAAGTCTGTCGCTGCTGGCATGAACCCGATGGATCTCAAGCGCGGTATCGACCTTGCGGTCACCACCGTCGTTGCAGACGTCCAGAAGCGTTCGAAGAATGTCAAAAGCTCTGACGAAGTTGCCCAGGTTGGCGTAATTTCTGCCAATGGCGACCGTGAAGTTGGCGAGAAGATCGCTGAAGCCATGGACCGCGTCGGCAAGGAAGGCGTGATCACCGTGGAAGAGGCCAAGGGTCTCGAATTTGAACTCGATGTTGTTGAAGGCATGCAGTTCGACCGCGGCTATCTCTCGCCTTACTTCGTCACCAACCCGGAAAAGATGAATGTCGAGCTCGATAACCCGTACATTCTGATCCACGAGAAGAAGCTTACGAGCCTGCAGGACATGCTGCCGATCCTCGAAGCTGTTGTTCAGAGCGGCCGTCCGCTCCTGATCATCGCGGAAGACATTGAAGGCGAAGCGCTCGCGACCCTCGTGGTCAACAAGCTGCGCGGCGGCCTCAAGGTTGCTGCGGTCAAGGCGCCTGGCTTTGGTGATCGTCGGAAGGCGATGCTCGAAGACATCGCAATCCTGACCAAGGGCGAAATGATCTCCGAAGATCTCGGCATCAAGCTGGAATCGGTAACTCTCGGCATGCTCGGCGAAGCCAAGCGCGTCACCATCGACAAGGACAACACTGTCATCGTCGACGGCGCGGGCAAGAAAGCCGCCATTTCGGGCCGCGTCGAAGCCATTCGTCAGCAGATCGAAAACACGACCAGCGATTATGACAAAGAGAAGCTGCAAGAGCGTCTCGCCAAGCTCGCTGGCGGCGTTGCCGTGATCAAGGTTGGCGGTGCCAGCGAAATCGAAGTCAAGGAACGCAAGGACCGTGTCGACGATGCGCTGCATGCAACCCGTGCTGCTGTCGAAGAAGGCATCGTACCGGGCGGCGGAACCGCGCTGCTCTATGCCACCAAGTCGCTCAAAAGCCTTGAAGGCGAGAATGACGATCAGACTCGCGGCATCGATATCATCCGCAAGGCGCTTTATTCGCCGATCCGTCAGATTGCCGAAAATGCCGGCCATGATGGTGCGGTTGTTTCGGGCAAGCTGCTTGACGGCAAAGACGACAAGCTCGGCTTCAACGCCCAGACTGGTGTCTATGAGGATCTGGTCAAAGCTGGCGTGATCGACCCGACCAAGGTTGTTCGTGCTGCTCTGCAGGATGCGGCTTCTGTTGCTGGTCTTCTGATCACGACCGAAGCAACGGTTGCTGAGCTTCCGGAAGACAAGTCCAGCGCTCCTGCCATGCCTGATATGGGCGGCATGGGCGGCATGGGCGGCGGTATGGGTTTCTAAACCCGTCCGGCGTCAGCCAATCAAAAAAAGAAGGGCTGGAGGAGCAATCCTCCGGCCCTTTTTTTTATTGGCCATGACCTGCTAATCTCTCCTCAACGGGGGAAAGATATTCACATGCGCAGGGTGATGATCGGATTGGTGGCTCTTGCCGGCATCGGTTTTACGCTAGGCTGGTATTTCCAGGCTGAGATTGGCGAACGGCTTTTTGCGCGCGGGATTGAAACGGCGGTAAATCGGGATGATATCGCCGCGCTCCCGGATGGGCTCCATATTGCGATGTGCGGAACCGGCTCCCCGATCCCCGATCCAAGCCGCGCAGGGCCGTGTACTGCCGTGATTGCCGGCAGCCGGATATTCATTGTCGACGTCGGCGCAGCGGCTGCCCGCCAACTTGGTTCGATGGGGCTGCCGATTGGCGATGTCGATGCGGTGTTTCTCACCCATTATCATTCCGATCATTTTGACGGACTGGGCGAGTTGATGTTGCTGCGCTGGACTGGCAGCGGCAGTCAGACGCCGTTACCGATCTACGGACCGCCAGGCGTTGAAAGTCTCCTCGCAGGTCTGGCCCGGGCTTATGCCATCGATACTACCCACCGCGTCGCCCATCATGGCGAACAGGTGGTTCCGCCCAGCGGGCAGGGCGGGGAAGCCCGGGCTTTCCCGATGCCCGCAGAGGATACGATGCACACGATATATGACGAAGGCGGGGTACGGGTGCAGACCTTCCGCGTCGATCATGGCCCGGTGCGGCCAGCGGTGGGCTATCGCTTTGACTATGGCGGCCGGTCAGTTGTGATTAGCGGGGATACCGCGCGCAGCGAAATGGTCGCCCGGGCCTGTGATGGCTGCGATATTCTGGTTCACGAGGCGCTGAACCGCGAGATGGTCGAAGTGGCCCGGCGTCAGGTTGAAGCGTCAGGCGACACGCGGCTGGCACAGATTCTGGATGACATCAAAAACTATCATACGGGTCCCGTCGAGGCCGAAGAGATCGCGGCGCTCGGGCATGCCCGGATGCTCGTGTTGACGCATATCGTTCCGGCTGCGCCCAACAGGTTGATAGAGGCTTATTTCCTGCGCGGAACAGGAGAAGTCTTTGGCGGGCAGATTGTGCTGGCGCGTGACGGGATGTGGTTTAGCCTCCCGGCGGACAGCGATGCGATTGAACAGCGGCCCTAATGTTCCGCTTCTTCTTCCGGTTCCGCAGCGGGATCGGGCGTTTGGATCGCCGTTTCATAGTCGGCTTGAGCCTCGTCAAGCGCTGATGCGGCTTCGTCGAGCTGGCGTTCTTCGGCGCTCGTAATTCCAGTCTCGCCTTCCGGGCTTCCGCATCCAGCCAGAAGAATGATCGCCGCCAGTGGTATGGCAATGCGGGTGTTCGTCATGCAATTCTCTCCCCCAAAAGGCCGTGACAGGTCAGTCTTTCTATATGGAACTCTGCAAAAGAAAAGGCCGCGCCCAGATGCCCGGGCGCGGCCTTTCCTGTTTGTTTGAATGAAGGACGTGCCTTATTCAGCCGGAGCAGCTTCTTCGGTCGTAGCACCGTCTACAGCGGCTTCAGCGTCGCTAGCCATCTCGTCCATTTCGGCCATTGCGTCATCAGCAGCGGCTTCCATGTCGGCAGCAGCTTCGTCAGCAGTGGCACTGATTTCTGCAGCGGCGTCGTCTGCAGCTTCATTGACATCAGCAGCTGCGTCCTCTGCGCCGGAACATGCGGCAAGGCCGAGCGAAGCGGCAAGTGCCAAAGGCAATGCAAAAGATTTATTCATGGGTCGTTCTCCCGGTGGTGAAAATATTCAGTGTAACGACTGTGGCTTCCGAGAGGGTATCCCCCGATGCCAGTCGGCCATTTTTTACAGCCCAATGGCCGCTAAAGCAATATTTAGCTGAACTGCCTCTTATTCGGGCTCGATTGGTGCAGTTTCCTGCGGTTCAATCTCGTCGGACAAGGCTTCATCTGGCGCTGTATCTTCGAAATTTTCGAAATCCTCGATATCATCCAAGGCCGCTTCGAATGCCGCGTCTTCGGCTGGACTCACGCCCTCGCCTGCGATGCTGGCCGTATCATAGTTGAGAATTGCGGCTTCGCGGCTTTGGAAAAAGGCGGACCGCGCAGCGGCGTAAGGGTCGGCGCTGCTTTCGAGAAAGGCATCGACCCCACCTTCGGTCAGCTCTGCCCGGGTGCTGATGATACTGGCGGCCCGTATCCCCCATTGTTCCTGCGTGGTGAGATTGAGGCCGCGACTGAAGAAAATCGAAACCGGATTGGCCACGAAATCCACGATTGCACCAAATGTATCGCGTTGCGTGGAAGGGCCAAGCAGAGGGTTCATGACATAGCCGCCATCGCCAACACCCCAAACCGCGAGGGTTTGGCCGAAATCTTCTGGTGCGGGTGCGATTCCGAGTTCGGTTGCGTGATCGGCCAGGCCGCCCACACCGATTGTCGAATTGATGATAAATCGCCCAAGATTGCGCAAGGCCCGGTCTGGCCTGCCCTGCAGCAGGTTGTTGATCATTGACCATGGCTCACTGAGATTGCGGAAGACATTAGCAATACCGCGGCGGGCGGGTTGCGGTGTGATGGCCCGGTACACATCGGCTGTCGGGCTGATCAACACCGTATCGACGGCCTGGTTGACCGCCCACATATCCCGGTTGAATTCTTCGTGCTGATCGCGGTCGGACATGCCATTTGGCCCGGCCATAGTCGTTGCGCACGCGCTCAAAAACAGCATTAATAGCAATGATGTCAAAAGCTTACGCAACGAAATACTCTCCGGAATACAGGATCGATAGTTATAGGATTGCGCTGCATGAAATGCCTTGGACGACCGCTCGTGTCGAGTCATTTGAATATTAACGACCAATGACGCTGCAAGCGTCTCATCGGCGTCAAGACATTGCAGCGGCGATAAAAATTGGTTCAACCGTTGGTGGTTGACCACATATAAAGATATCTTTATGTCTTTATAAATGAGGGCTGAACTCGAAATCTTCCGGGCGCTTGCCGACCCTACACGGCTCAGGATCGTGGCGCTTTTGCGCGCGATGGAGCTGTCTGTCGGTGAACTGGCTCAGGTTTTGGGGCAAAGTCAGCCCCGTGTATCCCGCCATGTCAAAATTCTTGTCGATGCCGGGCTTGCCGAGCGCCGCAAGGAGGGCAGCTGGGTTTTCCTTGGACTGGGTAACCCGGCACGTGTGCGCCCATTGCTCAATGCGATTGATGGCTGGTCAGAACCGGGTGAAGACCATTGGACCCGCGCCGATATAGCGCGGCTTGCAGCGGTTCGCGCAGACCGTCAGGCGGCAGCCGAGGCATATTTCGCCGTCCATGCCGAACAATGGGATGCCATTCGCTCTCTGCATGTTGCCGAGAGCGAAGTCGAAGCGGCGATGGGCCGCGCTCTTGGCAAGGATGCGATCGGCCGGCTTGTCGATATTGGCACAGGCACGGGCCGGATGCTGGAACTGTTTGGCCGAGAAGCCGGGAACGCGATCGGTATTGATCGCAGTCCGGAAATGCTTCGTCTGGCGCGCGCCAAACTCGCCGAGGTCGGCCTGGACAAGGCAGAAGTTCGGCAGGGTGATATGTATGCGCTGGAGCTGCCGAGTGGTTGCGCCGATACCGTGATCCTGCACCAGGTGCTCCATTATGCGCAGCAGCCCGCAGCCGCGATTGCCGAGTCTGCCCG
>CAJQMX010000082.1 GCA_905479515.1 uncultured Parasphingopyxis sp. | reverse complement strand
GGTGGTGTCAGACGAATTCGAACCAGTCTCCGTTTTCGCGGACGAGCAGGCCTCAGGCCGCAACCAACTCGCGCCATTCGAGAAGAGCGGCGTCGCGAAGCGATTTGAACCTCGCCCTGCTCTCGATATTCCTTTGATGATTGAAGTGATTGTACACAGACGAATGGATTGAGGCGAATTTCTGGAGACTTCGCATGCGCCGGAAACGGGACATAGCTCGCTCCCGCCTTCGAAATGGCAAGTGTGAATTCTCAGCGCGATTGTTGAGATGCCGGCCGGTCTCCTGACGCCTCTCGCTCCCGATCACTTTCATGGCCGCCCGATATGAAGGGCATTTATCCGTCACAACCACCTTGGGATTACCATAGCGCTTCATGGCTTTTCTCATAAATTTCAATGCTGAAGCCTTGTCACGAGTCTTCGTGACGAACGACTCCAGCACCTCTCCCTCATGATCAACCGCTCGCCAAAGGTAATGAGTCTGACCACGGATCTTCACAAAGACCTCGTCCAGGTGCCATTGCCACTGCGGACTATGCTTCATGCCCTCCGATCGTCGCTTGCGGATCTTGTGCGCGAAATAAGTGCCGAAGCGGTCCACCCAGTGACGAACCGTTTCGTGGCAAATATCGATCCCGCGCTCGTGAAGCAGGTCTTCGACATTCCGCAAAGACAGCGGGAATCGGACATACATCATGACCGCAAGCTGGATGATTTCGGGGGACGTCTTGAAGTAGCGGAACGGGTTTTGGCTCATATACAGAGGTTAAACGCCAGATATGCTCACCTCAAGCCCGGTTCCTTTGACAATGCCATCATCACCGCAAGCTGGATGATTTCGGGTGATGTCTTAAAGTACCGAAAGGGCGATTTGGTCATTTTCCGAGGCTAAACGCCCTACCCTACAGCCTCAAGCCCGGTTCCCCTGACAATACCCCGCTGACAATGCCACATCGCCCGAATGCTACCTTAGCTAATCTGAGATTTCCCGGCGGCACGAACTTTTGCGCCCATCTTCTGCTACAATCATCAATACATCAAGTCGAATTGAGTAGTGTCCATCGACCTCTTGCAGAGTACCAAGATAAGCAAACGCCTGATCGAGCCCAAATGATCCACAAGCGTCAAATTCTTCCCAGTTCGAGATACCCAATCGGTATTTCTCTGAACCAGAATGAGATGGGATCACCAAATCCGCGCCGCCTCCAGATCGGTGAACACGCGCGACTCCCTTAACTTCCAAGGAAACACACTTCGAAATCGAAGACGATTTACGTAGCCCATCGAAATTCGAGCAAGTATTACGTGCTTCCCCGCACGACACCAGGGACAAAACAGAGATGGCCGATAGTACATTTCTGCGATACATGTTCTCTACTTTCCGCGCCTCGAATATACCGCAAAACCAACCTTTCCATCACTGCCCTCAAACCTTACCAAGACCGGCGCGTTGTACTGCGCTGCTCTTCCGATATACAAGGCTGCAGCAGCGTCTTGGGCTTCGTAGTTCCCCACCCTGTTTGGCGTTTTTCCACTTACGACAATCAACGCAAAAGTTCCACCATTTGTAGTATTGTTGGAATAGTCAGTTCCGATTGTTCCCCCAGAATTACCATACTGGGGAACCGATTTTGTCCGTTTAAATCTGTCTCGTGCTGTCCCAAAAATCAAGAAGCGGAACGATTTCGTGTGCTGAATAGCAGCGACACCGCTGACTCCGTTTATACGGCCTATACCAGCGCGACTGTATTCCTCTGCTTTGTACCGCGTACTGTCGAGAGCAGCTTGTGTTTCAAGCCCCAAATCCGTCTGTTCAATCCCATCTATCGAACCACTGGCAGCCCGCCCTTCAGCTTCCAGTTGATCAGCCGTATCATTTACTGCACTTTCCCTAGCCTCGTCCTCATTATCATACACGTCATAAGTATAGTCTTGGATGTAACCTTGACCGTTGATAAACTCATCCACTTGAATTGTCCGACGCTCCGCACCCATTGGATCAATTGAGTTGAGCGGGTCATTTCCAACGTACGCATATAAATTCATCTGATCGCTATACCCAACAGGATCTGGTTCTAAAAATCTGCCGATTTTTGGGTTGTAGTAGCGGGCCCTATAATAATACAGCCCGGTCTCCGCATCAAAGCGCCGCCCAGTATAACGGAACGGATTTCCAGAAGTCGCGAGTGGATCCAGAATGCCAAATGGCGTGTACACGTACTGATCGGATACCGCCCCCTCTTTGGAGGCCATAGCAATCACATTTCCGAGCCTGTCAGAATGAAAATAAAAAACCTGCCCCGTGGGCGACACCATAGCTACGCGCTGGTCGACACCCAAGCCAGGCACATAACGCATGAGAATGACGCCGTAAACGTCCACTTCTGCTATCTCCATATCACCGGCATGCACGTAACCGGTTGTTATACTTTCGATTTCCCTTGATATGCGGCGGCCCCTTGCATCATAGCGATAGCTAATGGCGGTCCCGTCAACCAATGCGCTGATCAATTGATTGTCCGAGTTGTGCTCGTAGGTCGCGCCGTCCGGCGCAAGGCTCATGTTTCCGTTGGCATCGTAGTCAACTGATGCCTCATTGACCGCAGGATATTGGTCCAGGACATTCGCCTCATCATAAGTGTCTGTCTGCACAGACAAAGGAGACCAGAGCCAGCCGGAAGAGTCCGCCGCCGCCGATTTCAGCTTGCCAGACCCATCGTAGGTGTAGGTGAATTCAACGCTTTCCGATCCGAAGACATGAGACTCCGTTTTCAGATCCCCATCATCTTCATATCCAAAACTGACATGGGAGGAAGACGTCGAAACATTCCCATCATAGTCGATCCGTTCCAATCGACCCAAGCCATCATAGCCGTAAGAGGCAAGCAGCTTTTCGTCGCCGCTTCCGACAATACCATCTCCGCATTTGTCGACCGCACTGGCACAGGGCGCTGATCCGTCGGGGTCCGCCCACACCTCCTTCAACCGCCCTGCATCATCATACACATAACGCGCTGTCCAGTTGTCCGGCCAGATAATCGCCGTGCGGCGTCCGGCCCGGTCATAGAGATATTCTGTATCCAACCCTGAGGAACGCCGCTCCGCTGCCAATTGACCAAATTCGTTGTATTCAAAACTGAGCTCATCAACCGAAGTATCCGAACGAGTTATCCTGGCAAGCACTTGCGTTCCGGCCGCATTGTAGGCGAATTCGAAGACATCCTGCCCGCCCGATGCCGACTTCCTTATTCGTTCGGAGAGCTGTCCCTGAGGCGAATCATAGACGTACTCGTGCCGTACGCCATCACGTGTGGTAAGAAACAGTGGGTTACCACTCCCATTCAGCTCAAGGAGGGTATAGCTTTGATCCGGATATGAGGTTCGGACGCTTCGCCCGAAAGCATCAAATCCGACTTGGGTTGTGTACGATGTGTTTGTAGGGCCACAACCATTGTCATTTCCCTTCGCCGGAGTGTATGATGATGGCTCTCCCCACACAGATATATCTGTTCGCTGGTAAGTCTGCTGCAGGGATGTGCCAACTCCCAGCTTGACACAATTTTGTTCTCCAGTCGGCTCATACTCATACATCGTCACACGATTTTCCGGGTCGGTGGTGGCTTCAAGCCAGTCCCTGACATCATAGGCGTAGCTTGTCGTATCGCCATCCGGGTCGCTGATCCCAGCCAGTCGCTTATTACCGCCAGTGGTGTAGAAAACGTCATAGCTCACCCAGGCTTGATGAGCCCCGTCTTTCGCCTGACTTATTTTGTCTAAATAACCTGCAGTATCATAACTATATGAATAATACTGTTCACCACTACTTCCCTGACCAAGAGTCAAATCCGTCATTCTGCGAAGCGCATCGTAGTTCGCGTGGCTCGTTATACCCGTCTGGTCCGATATGTCGCTCAGATTACCGGCGCCGTCCCACTGGAAATTCAATGTTCTAGCTGATTGCGCTGATGCAGCTGGTGGCAAGACCGAAATACTTAGCCCGGTAAAAAGAAACGCGATCATAATTGCTCTGGAAGACAGGAAACGTGCCCCTCTCCGGCATGACAAATGTCCTCTTGCTATTGTGGGGGGAGGTAACTTCTGCTGCACCGGTTTATGAAGTAGGGAGTACTGACCGCAGCGGAAATTCTGACGCAGAAATGCCCGGTCCTCGACTACATCAAAGATCTTCATGTCGTTTCTCCAAGTCTAGGGCTGCGCAGGCACCTGGTAACTGTTTGCGGCATAGCTCGGTACTTGTGTCGCGTTCGGCAAGCTGGTCGCACTGTTGATTTGAATATGGTCTACATCGTCATAGGATATCTGGGATTGAGACCACTTAACTTCACCAGCACCAGCACTCTCTGATACCTTGGTCGCCACTTCAGACAGAACCAGGACACTATCGACGCCACGCCATTCATATTTTCTGGCAGTACAAGGAGTGAGGTCCGCGGCCGCGCAAGAGGGAACAGCCGGATAATTTGCGGGTTGCCACTCCTGAGGAAGACTGCCACTCACTTTTACGGGTCCAATCGTCTTCAACAGAACGCCTGTCGCATCATCATAAATATTCCAGGTGGCGAGCCCGTCCGGACTGAGGCTAGCTGTTGCCTGCTTGGGCCAGAGCGCGTTCGAATACCACCGTATCGTTCGCAATGGCACCGCGGAGAAAGGCGTGCCCGTACCATCCGTCCTCGGATATACAACTTCTTCGACGACGTTTCCAAAATCGTCATACTTGTAGGTTATCCGAGAATGGTAGACACCGTCCGGCTCGCCGACAATGACAAGTCTCTGCTCGATCCGCCTGTTCAGGTCATCATATTCCGAAACAACCGCCCGGCCTGCAGCATCCACGCTACGAATGAGCCGGCCGCGGGCGTCGAAATAGTTGGATGTGAGGTCTGATGCCGGATTGCGAATCTCGGAGAACAGGCCGTTTCCTACCAGATAGGTTGTGGCCGGCTTTGTTCCCCGACTGGACGAGACGACCCTTCCGAACTCGTCATACCCAAAGGAGAGATGCAGCCCATCCTCTCCCCCGACGAATGCATCGCTGAGATTTATCTGGAACGGATAGCCACCGGCATAAAGCGCATCCAGGCCTGCATTAGCCGCCGCCTGCCCGCTACCGGCATCATAATCGAAGCGGAACAGCGTGCCATCCGAATTGGAAACCCGGCTAAGCAGGACCTCGTATCCGGAGTCTATTCCGTAGAGGCCGGAATCCTGGACCAGCCCTCCCCGTGCCGTAACCGTTTCGAAGTCGATATTGCTGACGGAGTCAGACTTTATTGATGTCGCAGCAATTCCAAGGGTGGTGTCAGACGAATTCGAACCAGTCTCCGTTTTCGCGGACGAGCAGGCCTCAGGCCGCAACCAACTCGCGCCATTCGAGAAGAGCGGCGTCGCGAAGCGATTTGAACCTCGCCCTGCTCTCGATATTCCTTTGATGAT
>CAJQMX010000081.1 GCA_905479515.1 uncultured Parasphingopyxis sp. | reverse complement strand
CGTATTGCCGACAATCTCGTCGCGATCCTTGATCTGTCCGATCCGGCGAATATCGAGCCGGACACTGGCATAGAATTTCAGCGCATTGCCGCCCGAGGTCGTTTCAGGGCTGCCATACATCACACCAATCTTCATGCGGATCTGGTTGATGAAAACGACCATGCACTGCGAACGGTTGATCGAACCGGTCAGCTTGCGAAGCGCCTGGCTCATCAGCCGGGCCTGAAGTCCGACATGACTATCGCCCATTTCGCCTTCAATTTCCGCGCGTGGAACCAAAGCGGCCACGGAATCGACGACGAGAATATCGACCGCATTGGAACGCACCAGCGTATCAGCAATCTCCAGCGCCTGCTCACCAGTATCGGGCTGCGAAACGATCAGCTCATCAATGTCGACGCCGAGTTTTTTCGCATAACCGGGATCCAGCGCATGTTCTGCGTCGATAAAGGCTGCGGTGCCGCCCGCCTTTTGCGCTTCAGCAATCGTGTGCAGTGCGAGCGTTGTCTTGCCTGAGCTTTCCGGGCCGTAGATTTCAATAATCCGGCCGCGCGGAAGGCCGCCAATACCCAGCGCAATGTCCAGACCGAGCGATCCGGTCGAAACCGAGTCGATCTCGATCGCTTCGCGCGACCCCAATTTCATTGCAGAGCCTTTACCAAAGGCCCGGTCAATCTGTGCAAGTGCGGCGTCTAGCGCCTTTTCCCTGTCCATATTATCTTTTTTTCCGCCGGAATCGATGACTTTGAGATGGGCTGCCATTGCCTTTTTCCCTCCTAGAAGCTCTGCGCCGATCGTTCAACGCTGAGATCTTTGTATATGCTTTGTTCCATAAGAACAAGAGGGGAACAACAATTCAGTCCGCGAGCAATCTTTTCAAGGCGTCGTCAAGACCGTGAAGGGTGAAGGGCTTGCCAAGCAAGAAACGATTCTGGTGGCGTTCCGGCGGCAGTTCGAGATCGGCACCGCTCGTAAAGAAAAAAGGGACCCCCTTGTCGGCCAGCGCATCGGCGATCGGCCAGCTCGCTTTCCGGTCCCGCAGATTAACGTCCAGAACAGCGGCATCGAACGCCCCAGCTTCAACCGCCGCCAGGCCCGCTTCAAGAGTTTCAGCGGTATCGCCCAGCGTATATCCGAGCGTCTCGACAAAATCTTCGAGCATCATCGCGATGAGGGATTCGTCTTCGACAATGAGAATTCGTGGTGCTGCCATGATGCCGTTAGTTATCGCCATATCGACTGTTGATAAAGAGAGCCCAAGAATAACCTGTCAGCATGTTGCGGCTATTTTGCCTTGCTCAATATGGATCCGACGGCTTCAGCAAGCTGTTGTACGGAAAAGGGCTTGGGAAGAAAATGCACTTGCTCGATATTGATGGACTTGCGCAGCTGTTCTTCCGCGTAACCGGACATGAAGAGAATCGGGATATGTGGCAATGTCTCGCGCAGTTCGCGGGCCATTGTCGGGCCGTCCATTCCCGGCATAACGACATCTGACAGGATCAGATCAAAATCCGTGCGCTCCGCAATAATCTCCAACGCGGCCTCACCATCCTCTGCGGTTACCACGCTATATCCCTGGCGGGTCAATGCACGCTCGGCGACGGCGCGGACCATGTCTTCATCTTCGACGACCAGAATCGTACCGCTGCCCCATGGTTCAGCACTGACATTCGGTGAGGTTCGTACCGGGACTTTCTGCCTGGCTTTGCTGGTGACCGGGCCGCTCGCCAGTTCGGCATTTTCATCAATTTCACCGCGATGGACGGGAAGGTAAATGGTGAAAACCGTCCCCTTCCCCAGTTCCGAATCGGCGAAAATATAGCCGCCAGACTGTTTGACGATGCCATAAACGGTCGACAGCCCGAGGCCAGTTCCCTTCCCGACTTCCTTGGTTGTGTAGAAAGGCTCGAATATCTTTGAGAGGGAATCCGGATCGATACCGATGCCCGTATCGGTGACGCGGAACGCCGTATATTCGGTGGACGGCATTATTTCATGCCCCATCGCTTCTACCTCGGCACTCGAAACAGCGAATGTTTCCAAAGTTAGCGTCCCTCGCCCACCATCCTTTTGGGATGACTGGATCGCGTCCCGCGCATTGACGGCAAGATTCACGATAACCTGTTCAAGCTGGCCCGGGTCAGCACGGATCGCACCAAGATTTCGGCCATGACGGATTTCGAGCGTCACCGTTTCATCAAGCAAGCGTTTAAGCAGGTTGGAGACTTCTGACACAACATCGGGCAACTGCAGGATTTGTGGTCGCAACGTCTGCTGCCGCGAAAAGGCAAGCAATTGACGCGTCAATCCGGCAGCCCGGTTGGAATTGGATTTAACCTGCTGAATATCGTCATAGTCGCCATCCCCGGGGGTGTGGCGCAGCAGCATCAGATCACAATGACCGATAATCGCGGTCAGGATATTGTTGAAATCATGCGCCACGCCGCCAGCCAGCTGCCCCACCGCCTGCATCTTGGTGGCCTGGGAAACTTGACGCTTCAGCTTCTCGTCCTCGCTATTGTCCTTCAGGCTCAAAAGAACGGCGGCATCGCCCAGCCCCGATGCGCCCGCCACGGTCATCGCAACGGTTTCATCCGGCTGGCTTTTCAGGCGCAAGGCGATGTCGGCAGAGATTGAGGCGCTGTTGGAGAAACGCCGGACAGCATTGGCCACCGCGGTCTTGTCTTCATCGACAACAAGATCGCCCGGATAAACGGGACGGGCATCGTCATCCAGCCCTGCGGCCCGCCGAAACGCTTCATTCATGTACAGAAACCGGCCATCCCGCTCAGCCAGAGCAAGGCCAAGTGGCAACATGCCGAGCAGGGCATGAATGTTCTCACGATCAGCCGATCCACCAGATCCCGGAATTTCGTCAAGCAGGAAGAACAACAGCGATTCTGAATCTTGTGATCCCGTTGGCAACGGTACTTGCACCAACCGCAACGGGGCACCGCCTTCGCCTTCCCGCGCAATGCGCAACAGATGATCTTCGCCGGTTTCCAGAATATCGGTGAATTCGCGCGTCCGTAAGCGTTCCTGGGTAGAGCCAAGAGCGCGCTGTCGAAAAACCTGGTTTGCCGCAATCATCTGGCCTTTGCCGTTTACCAGCACGGCCATGACACCCGCTATACCCAGCGCATTGCCGGCGGGGCTCTCAATCATGCGCCGCGCATCGCCGATCAAGTCGGTTCCCGTGGCTGGCGCGAACCGCCAGATCAGGAAATCACCCTTTTCGCCGCCCCGTTCAACGAACGCATCGTAACTGCCCTGCGGTGTTTTGAGCGCAGGTGCGTTGCCCTGCCCGTCACGCCACGCTGTGCGCCCCGCATGGGTCAGTCGCTCAACGCCCTCTTCGCCAAAGGGCAGGCTTGGCGGTGTGGGCGCACCATGAAAGTCTTTCTCGAAAACACTGTTCGCGGCGACCAGTATGCCTTGCCTGTCAGTAACGACGATTGGCGTTCCTGCGCCTTCAATCGCCGCCCGGATCAGCGCGCGATCGGGACCGGTTATCGCCGCTGCCGCCAAGGGCCGCCGCCGGGTCATAACCATCGCTATGCCCAGTGCGGACAGGAAAAGCGCCGCAAAGCCCGCTGCGAATAGCGGACTTTCCAAAAGAAACATCAGCAGCAGTGCAGAGCCTATACCGGCAATGATGACCAGCCCGACCAAGGTCCGGTCAGCAAATTGGCTTGCCTTGGGGTGCCTGTCCCGGCTTTCTGGCGCGACCGTCGCCATCAGTTTGCCGGCTCGTCTTCAAGGTGCAAGTGACGCCGTTTCCATCTCCGGCCCACCCGGTAACGCCAGAACCAGTCGGCAACCAGATAGGCCAGAATGCCCGAAATAATTGCAATCACCAGCAGTCCGCCAAGAAGTGCCGGCGCGGCATCAGTGGCAAGCCATGCCAGCCATTCCGAAATCCCTGCCTGTCTTGCAAACAGCGCCTGAAAATGGGTGGGATTGGCCTCCAGCCCGAATACGGCATTGCCCACGAACACCGAGGCGATGAGAATAAACGGGGTGGTGATCGGGTTACTCGTAAAGGTTGCCGCTGCGGCGACCGGGATATTCGCCCGAAAAGGCAAAGCAAGCAGCGCGGACGCGATAATCTGGACGCCCGGAATCATGACAAAAATCCCGACAATCATTCCCAATGCGGCGCCGCGGGGTACGGACCGCCGGTTAAACCGCCACAGCTGACTGTGCATTATCCGTGAGGCAAAGGGTTTGACGAAGCGGTTTTTGGCCAGTTCTTCCCGGCTTGGAGAATGTCGGCGGACCCATCGCATAAAAGGTCCGGATTCGCGTTTCGATCTAGCCACGATCACGCATCAGGCGGCCCTGTTCCCTTTTCCAATCACGCGATTTCTCGGTCGCACGCTTGTCATGCTGCTTCTTGCCCTTGGCGATGGCCAGTTCCACCTTCGCCTTGCCCCGAGAGTTGAAATAGATGGAAAGCGGAACAAGCGTCATGCCTTTGCGTTCAACCGCGCCGCGCATTTTGTTGATTTCGCGCGCATTCAGAAGCAGTTTACGCGGTCGCTTGGCTTCATGGTTATAGCGGTTTCCATGGCTGAATTCGGGAATATTTGAATTGATCAGCCACACTTCGCCATCCTGCAAATCGGCATAGCTTTCTGCAATGGCCCCTTCCCCAAACCGGAGTGATTTCACTTCGGTTCCGGTCAGTGCGATTCCCGCTTCGAATTTCTCATCGATGGCAAAGTCATAGCGCGCGCGCCGGTTTTCGGCGACGGTCTTCACCTTGTCGAATTCTACGGGTTGGGGGCGTGCCATGGTTCAGTCCTTGAGCAGTGACGCATGACTTAGAGCTGAATCGACACAATGTTGAGCTTCTTCTGACGGCCATGTCATTGGCAAGCGCAATTCTTTTGGAAATCCCGGGTGGACTTTGGTCAGCGCATATTTAACCGGGCCCGGAGATGCATCGGCGAACATCGCCTTGTGCAGGGGGTATAGCCGGTCATGCAGCCGTCGTGCCTTGTCGATATCACCCGCTGCCCAGGCCGCCTGGAATTCCGCACAAAGCCGGGGCGCAACATTGGCGGTCACTGAAATGCAGCCGACACCGCCCATCGCATTGAACGCGAGGGCAAGATCATCATTACCCGAAAGCTGGCAGAAATCCTCCCCGCACGCGGCCCGTTGCTCCACGACCCGTGCCAAATCTCCGGTGGCATCCTTGACGGCGATGATGGACGGGAATGTGCGGAGCCGTTCCATCGTCGCAACCAATATGTCCGAAACCGTCCGAGAGGGAACATTGTAAAGCACGATCGGAAGGTCGCATTCACCAACAATCGCTTCGAAATGACGGAAGATTCCTTCCTGGCTCGGCTTGTTATAATAGGGCGGCACGACAAGACCTGCAGTTGCCCCGCATTCCTGTGCCTTTTTCATGTTCTTGATTGCTGATTTCGTGTCATTGGACCCACAACCAGCAATAACCGGCACACGGCCTGCCGCCTGGTCGACGCACACCCGCACAACTTCAAAATGTTCTTCAAATGCCTGAGTCGCCGCTTCACCCGTTGTTCCACAGGGAACAAGGGCGCTGCTGCCTTCTTCGATTTGCCAGTCAATGAAACTCCGATAGGCGGTTTCATCGAACGATCCGTCGCGAAAGGGCGTCACCAGAGCCGGAATCGACCCGCTGAACATACATTTCTCCTTCACCTCCACATGTTTGCGCTGCATATCAGCATCAAACCACCGGGGCCTGTTCACCGCCAGATAAGGATTGTGCGCGCACTATGTCCAGCATGATAAAAAACACCGTCACAATCATTGCGATTGGCGCCGCCGCTTTGGCAGCAACCACTGCCGCTTCCGCGCAATCGCTAAGTTCTGAACAACGTGCTTGGTATGCAAGCCGGTTGGGCGTCTCAGGCGCAGGATCCGTGGGCTCCGTGCCGCAGGCCAATCCGCTGGGCGAAGCCGTTTTGCAGTGGAATCGCCTGCAACAAAGCGATGCGTTGCCGTTCAACGACTATGCCAGTTTCCTTGTTTCGCATCCGGGATGGCCCGGCGAAGCAAGGATGCAGCGCGTTGCCGAGGATCAAATTCCGGCAACCGGATCATCTCCGCGCTCTCTTATCGCCTATTTCGAGCGGTTCCCGCCGATTACGGCATCCGGTTCGCTGCGTTATGCTGAAGCGCTAGCAGCGATGGGGCGCAATGATGACGCCAATCGCTTTGCCCGCCAGGCATGGCGCCTGGGCGCGTTCAACCGCCTGTCCGCCACCTCAGACGAAGCAACAGTCCTGACGCGCTTCGCCGGCGCTTTGCGTCCCGAAGATCATGATGCACGCTTCGATTATCTGATGTGGCAGGGTGATACCTCTGCAGCGGCGCGTGTTATATCGCTGACCTCCAGCTCTCGCCGCGATGCGCATTCTGCCCGGCTGCGCCTTGCAACCGGTGCCGATGCAGAGGCTGGTCAATCCGCAATGGGCGATCCGGGATATGTTGCGCAACGTGCCTCTTGGCTGCGCAACAATGGTCGATCCCTGGAAGCACGCAATCTGCTCGCCAATCGCCCTGCCCTGCAATACCGCCCCACGGATGCAGAGGAATGGTTTGAGGTGCTCCTTACCAATGCCCGGGCCGCTGCAAATGATCGTCAATGGGATCGTGCGTTTTTGATCGCCAGCAAGGTTGACGACGCTTTTGAGCCCGGAACCGATGTCAGTGACGAAGCGCTTGGCGTACGCGATGACTATACAAGCCTGACATGGCTTGCTGGTACGACCGCGCTGTGGGAGCAAAATCGCCCGGTGGAAGCCATTGGCATGTTTGAACGCTATGGCCGTGCCGCCCGCACGCCGCAGACACGGTCCAAGGGATTCTACTGGGCGGGCCGCGCTGCCGAAGCCGCAGGTCGCCGGGATGATGCCAATCGGTTCTACGAAGAAGCAGCCGTTTATTATGACTATTTTTATGGTCAGCTTGCGACCGAAAGGCTCGGACGCCCGCTGGTCATTCCTGCCATCACGCAAACCGCACTCGACCCAACCAGTCAGCGGGCGTTTTTCGAGCGTGAAACTGTCCGAGCCACACAGATGCTCGGAGAATTGGGAGCATGGAGCACCCAGTCCGCATTTTTGCGTGAGTTGTCGTCTCAGGCCAACACGGACGACGATCATCGTCTGACGGCGATGTTGTCTTCCCAGATTGGTCGGCAGGATCTGGCTGTGATGACTCATCGCAGTGCGCGGGTGAATGGTTTTGATGCCAGCGCTTACGGCTATCCGACAGTGCCCATGCCCGCCAGTTCACAGCGCTATTTTTCAATCGTTCACGCTATTGCGCGGCAGGAAAGTCAATTCGACCCGCGCGCTGTCAGCCATGCCGGTGCGCGCGGCCTGATGCAGTTCATGCCCGCTACGGCGCGGGAAGTGTCTGGCTGGATCGGTCGGTCCTATAGTCAGTCTGCTCTAACCAACGATCCGCAATACAGCATCTCGCTGTCCACGGCCTATTATGAATCGCTGTACAATCGCTGGGGCAATCACGCGCTTTCCGCTGGCTCTTACAATGCCGGGCCTGGCAATGTGAACCGCTGGATCAGGGCCAATGGCGATCCGCGAACGCCGGGTGTCGATATTATTCGCTGGATCGAAGAAATCCCGATCTATGAAACGAAGAACTATATCCAGCGCGTGATGGAAAATGCCGTGATGTATGATCTTCTCCACCCGGACCAGGCCTATATGCCACCGAGCAATGCCCGGCTTTCCCGCTATCTTGGGAAATCCACGCCGGGGTAATGGCTGACAAGGTCAATTACATCACACCGGCGGGGTATGATGCCCTCAAGGCTGAATATGAAAACCTGTTTTCCAAGGAACGCCCGGCGCTTGTCGAAATTATCAGCTGGGCGGCTGGCAATGGGGATCGCAGCGAAAATGGCGATTATATCTATGGCCGGAAGAAGCTGCGTGAGATTGACCGGCGCCTGACATTCCTGTCGCGCAGGATGAAGGCAGCGCAAATTGTCGATCCAGCAGAGCAGCACGACAAGGACCGTGTCTATTTCGGCGCAACGGTTACCTTGGTCGACGACGAGGATCAGGAGCGAATCGTCACCTTGGTCGGAGAAGATGAAGCCGATGCGTCGTCAGGCAGGATCAGCTGGATATCGCCCATCGCCAATGCTCTGAAACGCGCCGTTGTCGGCGAGAGTCGCACGGTGCGCCTGCCGGCTGGCCCCAAAGAGTATGAAATCGTCCGGATTCGCTATCCCGAGACGAACGTCAATTAGCGGCGATACCGATATCCGTTGCCGGTATGGACAAGGGCTGTGCGGATTTCGGCATCGGTTAGCTGATAATCACGGTTGGTATCTGCCCAGCGGCGGAAGAAGCGGTTGACGCTCGTGGCGACACCGTTGCTGATTTCACCGCGCGGGCCGACAGCATAATTGTCCCGAACAAACTGCTGTCCTTCACGCGTTTCTGCGAGCCATGGATCGAGGTTATCTGCGCCGGGACCGGTGAAATTGCTGGCGTAGCGGTCAGCATATCCGTGGTTGCCACGATAGCCATTACCGTCCCGAAATCATGCCCGTAAGAGCCATGATGACGTCCGGATCCGCGGTCATATCCGCCTTGGCTATAGCCATCATAGGCGCAGCCCGAAACGAGCATCGTCGTTCCGATCAGGGCTGCAATTCCGTATCTTGACTTGGCCATGTTCGTCTCCTGTTTGTGCGAACATCGCATATTCCGACCGAATACCGCAATCGGAGCCAGCTAGTCGTCCGACCCTGTCCCCAAATGGGACGCTGCCAGATCGACAATCTTCTGATCTGCGCTGGGCGGTTCCATCGGTACATTTTCTTCAAGCCGGTCAGCAATATAGGTCATCGCGGCAATGCGCGCGGCCTTCTTGTTGTTCCCATCGATGACCTGCCACGGTGCCCAGCGCGTGTCGGTGCGTGCGAACATGTCGTTCATTGCGTCCAGATACTCTGCGCGCCGTTCGCGATTGCGGAAATCATCGGCGGTTAGCTTCCACTGTTTCCACGGATTATCCAGGCGCTTGCGGAAGCGTTCATCCTGTTCTTCCTGTGTGACATGCATGAAGAGCTTGATGATCGGCGTTCCGCTGTCCTTCTGCTGGGCTTCGAACTCATTAATCTCGTCATATCCGCGTCGCCACTCGGTTTCAGAGCAATAGCCTTCAACCCTTTCGACCAGGACCCGGCCGTACCAGGTCCGGTCAAACACGTTGATTTCGTGATTTGCGGGAAGCTTGTTCCAGAACCGCCAGAGAAAATGATGGGCTTTTGCTTCGTCCGTTGGGGCGCCGATCGGCCAGACCTGAAAAAACCGCGGATCCCAACGGCTGGTCAGCCTCCGGATCGTTCCGCCTTTGCCTGCAGCATCCCATCCTTCAATGGCAATGACCGCGCGTTTGGCGTTCGCGATATAAGCGACCTGAATCCGGCCGAGCCGTTCCTG
>CAJQMX010000080.1 GCA_905479515.1 uncultured Parasphingopyxis sp. | reverse complement strand
GATACGAGCGCAATCGCCAGCCCGATGAGCAGGAACGCTATCCAACTGTTTCGGCTTGTCAGTGCAAACCAGCTGGCAATTCCAAACCCAAGAGCCACAGGAAACCAGAGCGGCAACTGATCGCGCTCATGCTCCAGTCGCGCCTCAATTGTGTCGAGCAGGGCGAACAGTCCTGATTGTCGCCCGCCGGGCGCTATGCTAGTCCGCGCTTCCGATATTCCCCGCATCAATTTGCAGTCTTGGAGATAGCGCGCATGGGCGCAACCGAAAAAGCCGATAGCACCAAGCGCGTCGTTACGCGTTTCGCACCTTCCCCCACTGGATTCCTCCATATCGGCGGGGCGCGCACCGCCCTGTTCAACTGGCTTTACGCCCGCCATCACGGCGGCGAATTCAAACTGCGGATCGAAGATACGGACAAGGCGCGCTCTACCGACGATGCTATCCAGAAGATTCTCGACGGCATGCGCTGGCTGGGTCTCGATTGGGACGGCGATGAAATTTATCAGTCACAGCGCGCCGATCGCCACGCAGAAGTGGCGAACCAGCTGCTCGAACAGGGCAAGGCCTATCGATGCTATGCGACGCCGGAAGAACTGGCCGAGATGCGCGATCAGCAACGTGCCGCAAAACAGCCAATCCGCTATGATGGCCGGTGGCGGGATCGCGATCCTTCCTAAGCGCCAGAAGGCGCACCGTTCGTCGTCCGCCTGAAAACTACGCAGGACGGCGAAACGGTTATCGAAGACGCTGTACAAGGCCGGGTAGTCGTCAAAAATGCCGAGATCGACGATTTTGTAATGCTGCGCGGCGATGGCACGCCAACCTATATGCTCGCGGTTGCAGTTGACGATAATGACATGGGCGTAACCCATTGTATTCGCGGTGATGATCACCTCAACAATGCTTTCCGCCAACGTGCGCTGATCGATGCAATGGGATGGGACCGGATGACCTATGGCCATGTTCCCCTGATTCACGGTTCAGACGGTGCAAAACTCTCCAAACGCCATGGCGCGCTTGGCGTAGAGGCGTATCGCGACGAGATGGGCATGCTGCCTGAAGCCGTGATCAACTATCTGCTGCGGCTCGGTTGGGGCCATGGCGATGACGAGATTATCAGCCGTGAACAGGCTATCGAGTGGTTCGATCTTGATGGCGTCGGCAAATCAGCCGCGCGTTTCGACTTCAAAAAGCTCGAAAATCTGAATGGTACCTATATTCGCGAGGCGGACAATGCGCGCCTTGCCGATCTCGCAGCGCCGCTAATTTCCGCTGAAATAGGCCGTGAGATTGACGAAAATGAACGCAACTTGCTGCAACGCAGCATGGAGAGCATCAAGCCCCGTGCCAAGTCTATTGGCGAGTTGGCAGAAGGGGCAGGATTTTTATTTCGCACTCGCCCCCTAAATCTGGACGAGAAGGCAGAAATGCTGCTACAGGGCGACATTAAGGCGTTGCTCGCTGATCTTGTACCGCACCTTGAAGGGTTGACGGACTGGACGGAAGAGGCGCTCGACACCGCTGTCAGGGAATTTGCCGAAGCCCGCGAACTCAAACTGGGCAAGGTTGCGCAGCCTCTGCGCGCCGCACTGACGGGTCGAGCAACATCGCCGGGAATTTTTGATGTGCTACTGCTCCTCGGTCGCGAGGAGTCACTGGCACGGATTGCCGATCAGGCAGGATAGCAGGAGCAAATATATGGGTGACAACAGCGCCAAACTCTCGGTCAACGGTAACGAATATGATTATGCAGTAGCGTCTGGCTCCTGCGGTCCTGATGTTGTCGATATTCGCAAACTCTATTCCGAGACCGGCCTGTTCACCTTTGACCCCGGTTTCAAATCGACGGCCAGTTGCGAGTCCAGCCTCACCTATATCGACGGCGGTGAAGGCATTTTACTCCATCGCGGTTATTCGATTGAGGAACTTTCCGAACAATCTTCGTTCATGGAAACCTCCTATCTGCTGCTCAACGGGGAACTTCCGAACAAGGAAGAACTCGACACGTTCACCTATACGATCACGCGTCACACAATGGTCAATGAACAGCTCAACCAGCTGTATAAAGGATTCCGCCGTGATGCCCATCCGATGGCCATCATGTGCGGCGTGGTTGGCGCTCTTTCGGCCTTTTATCACGATTCAACGGACATTACCGATCCTGAGCAACGCAAGATTGCGTCCCACCGGTTGATCGCAAAAATGCCAACAATTGCGGCCATGGCTTACAAATATTCGATCGGCCAACCCTTTGTCTATCCAGACAACTCCCTGTCCTACACAGGCAATTTCCTGCGCATGACCTTTGGCGTTCCGGCCGAGGAATATGTGGTTGATCCGGTTGTCGAACAGGCGCTGGACCGTATCTTCATCCTGCATGCTGATCATGAGCAGAACGCGTCAACTTCTACCGTTCGCCTTGCCGGTTCGTCGGGTGCCAATCCGTTTGCCTGTATCGCAGCCGGCATTGCCTGCCTGTGGGGCCCGGCTCATGGCGGCGCCAATGAGGCCGCGCTCAACATGCTTCACGAGATTGGCCGTCCGGAGCGCATTCCCGAATTTATAGAGCGCGCGAAAGACAAGAATGATCCGTTCCGCCTGATGGGTTTTGGCCACCGCGTTTACAAAAATTACGATCCTCGCGCGACAGTTATGCGCAAGACGGTTCGCGAAGTGCTGAGCTCACTCAACGTCCAGAACCCGGTGTTCGACGTTGCCCTGCAGCTTGAAGAAATGGCGCTCAGCGATGACTATTTCGTCGAGAAAAAACTCTTCCCGAATGTCGATTTCTATTCCGGCATCATTCTTTCGGCGATCGGTTTCCCGACAACGATGTTCACTGCATTGTTCGCGCTCGCCCGCACTGTGGGTTGGGTTGCGCAGTGGAATGAGATGATTTCCGATCCGGCACAGACGATTGGCCGTCCGCGTCAGCTGTATACCGGCCCGACGGCGCGTCCTTTTGTGGAAATCGGCGACCGCTAGGGTTTAGGCGCCAACCGGCAGGGTCAGCACGAAACGTGCGCCCTGCCCCGGCGCACTGTCGACATCGATATCGCCGCCCATCGTACGGGCCAGGCGCCGCGCGATATAAAGGCCCAGGCCAGTGCCGGGCTCGCTTGCGGACAGGCGTTCAAACTTCTCGAAAATCCGGGTTTGGTCATCGGCGGCTATACCGCGCCCCTGATCGGCCACGATCACGGCGGCAAGATCCCCTTCCGCTTCGCAGCGGATCCAGACATGGCTGTCTTCGGGCGCAAAGCGCACGGCATTTCCCACCAGATTCACCAAAATCTGTAGCACGCGCTTATAATCGGCCCGCGCAGGAAGCGTCTCGTCATCGGCGGGTCGGTCGATCCGGATATTCTTTTCGCTGGCCCGCACCGAAAGCAAACCGGCGGCATTGCGCGCTATATCGGCCAGATCGACATTCTGCATTTCGGGAACAAAATCGTCTCGTTCGACTGCCTGAAGATCGACAAGATCGTCTATCAATCCCAGCAGATGCCGCCCGGCGCGGGCAATATCGCTGGCATATTCGGCATAATCACCGCGGATAGGCCCATCGAGCTGCGCTTCAATACTGTGCGCGCTGGCAACGATCCGGTCGAGCGGTGCTCTAAGGGCCCGGTTGATCTGGCGACCAAAAGCATCAGGCACATCCGCTTCGTCCGGTGCCAGGGCCGGAGGTGCGATCTCGGTTTCAAGCGCGACGGCCGTTCCATGAAACCCTGCGAAACGGCCATTTCCATCAACCAGAGGCACCGCTGTCAGCTCCACGCGCCGTTCGCCAGTCGGGCGCAGAATCGCTTCCTGACGTTCAAAACGGCGATGTTCGGCAAGCGCATTGAGAATTGGCAAAGCGCCGTCCTCATTTTCCACAAAGCGGAACAGGCCGGTAAGAGGTTGCCCGATATAGGGTTCAACGGCACCAAGCATCGCTTCGGCACCGGGTGATAGCGCGGTAAGCCGCAACGCGTGATCCGTTTCCCACAACCAATCCGCATCAGCGCGCAGAAAATCATGCTCGCGCATGGCTGAATCGCCAGAGGCCGGCTCCACGGGATCGCGCATTACCCAGCCAGTCACGGCAATTTTTACGCCCTCGCCGTCTGGCTCTGCCTGAATATGCAGCTCAACATCGTGGTCGCCATCGGCGGCGATAACCGAGCGGGACACCGCAATGCCCAGTCGTTCTGCAAGTTTGGCAAGCGCGGCGATTTGGGGAATGGCGAGACTTCCTCCGGGAACTCCGCCTGCTCGCTCGTGCAAATCTTCAAGGGCCGGATCGGCACCAACGAGACAGCCTTGGCCATCCAGCCATCCGAAAACCGGATCTGTCATGCTGCCAGACCTGCTCATTGCAGGATCTCATCGGATAACGCCGCGAAGCGGGTTATGGCAGAGCGATAGACACGGCCAAGCCTCCAGGGCCGCATAGCTGCGTCAATGGAATCAGACGAGGCAACGTCATACACTTCGATCCAGTCTGCCGCGATCTCTTCAGCTTCCCTTTGATCGAGCAACACAGCACGCGCCATCGTCACCAGCAGGTAGGATGCGGCGTCGCGTTCAATCCCGATCGATTTGAGCAATATCATATGCGTTGGAGCATCAGGCATCGCGGCCATTTCCCATGCGATGTCAAAAGACGTGCCTGCACGAACGGCAAGCATGGCAACATACAAGGTAAAGCGCGCGCTGCTCAACGCCTCAACAAGCAGCTGCTCGTCCAGCATTCCAGCCTGATCGAGTTGTGATGCGAGGGTCATCGCGATGACGTCCAGAGGCACATTCTCGCCTTGCTCGATCACCATCGCCGACACCGCACCAGTAATCGGTTCATCCAGGCTCCAGCCATCCAGGTTGTGCCAGTTTCGGCCATATTCCCGCAGCGCTGCAGCCACTGTCCAGACTAGCCGATGATCAACGGCTGTAGGCAAATCTGCCCGGCCAAGCCGTGGATCGTCGAACCGGTCATTAACCCGGCTTTCGGCGATCAGCAGCTTCATCGCATCACGGGAAATTTCTGCATCCCCATGTTCGGTTAGCGCTTCGAGCCGGCCATTCTCTGTCGTCACGACATTCTGCCGCAAATTGCGCATGACGCCGTAAGCTTTGCCCCGCTGCACCAGCAGTTCAGCCAACTCCTGATCTTCCGGAAATCCGGCACGGACAAATGCCGGCCAGGCGATAGCAACATGAGCCGCACCCAATGATGCACGAAACTCCGGCACATCGGGTAGATCCGTTCGCGCCAGCAAACGCGCCCGCAGCTCGCCTTCGATACTTTCGACAAGGCTTTTGTACATGCCGCGAATGGCGATCCGCTCAACCTCATTCAGCCGGTATTTTTTTGGCTGCATCAAACCGGTCAGCGATGCACCTGCTCCGGGAAACCGACCATGCGATGCGCGCGCAGCATCAGCGAGCAACGCAGCAGCGCGCCCTTCGGCAGTTTCCGGGCGGGAATTGGCCGGTTCAGACATGGACGGGACATAGCCGAAACGTCGTTAAGACCGTGCTAATCCTGTTGAGCGCGATCAGTCGCGCTGCCTGACGGCTTCCTTTTGGATATTTTGCAATAAAAACAATGTGATATATGCGTAAACTGCAACTGCTATGGGCCAATAGAACCAAAATCCCGTGACAGCAAAAGGCACAATTAGCCAAATTGCCGCATTTCCATCGGCCAGCCAGGGCCAATAGCCGCCTTTCACTACCGGGAATTTGCGCAGATGTTGGCCCGCGCGATACGTCAGGAAAAGCAGCGCAATGGCGACAGTAGCGAGGGCAAGAAAGGCCACCTCTCCTGTTTCGATCATGGCCAGCCTGCCCATGGCGAGGACCACCAATGCTTGCACCGCCGCTTTTACCAGACGGATTTCCCATCCGCCCTCATGATCGCGCAGCTGCGCCAGGTCGATCCGTCCAGCAATCGCATCAAGTGGCCCGGCAAGCAGCGCCAGAACAAGGCCCGCCCAAAGCCAGCCCCACCAGATGGCAGCCGCGGCCAAAAGGGTGAGCGCTATCGCCCCCATCCGCAGCCAGATCGCATCAACCCGTCGATCAAGCAGCAAGGGGGCCAAACGCCCCGCCATGAAAGCGTATACAAAACGTTCCGGCCAGCTGCCCGCTTGCAGACTGTTGCGCCTCAACATCGTACGGCCCGCATTGCGGCTCTTGTCGCTATGTTCGGCCATCAGCACGGCTTCACTCGCATCAACAACAACCCCAGCCTCACCGTCAACCGGAAGAAAGTCCGCGCCAGCTTGCACGATCCGTCGCATCAGCGTCGATTGGAGATCCCAGTCACCAAGCATAGCAGCAGTCGCGGAGAGCGTTTCAACGTTGGTCAAAGCAAGCCCCGCCCAGCGATGATTGGCGTCCACGCGTTCAAAATCTTCATTCTCGGGAGTATCTGCGACGACGAGAAGCGTCGGCGACACACGCGCCGCCATCGCCTCGAAACAATCGGGTGCAGCGACCAGCCCATCGGCAACGAGCAGCACAGCTTCTTCGGGATGAAAATGATCGGCGGCGTCCATCGGGTCCCGCGCCAGTTTTACGGCAATGCCGTCACGTTTCAGTCGATCCAGTGCGGCACTCATGGCCGCTGGCACGCGCTCGACCAGAATGACGGCATGGCTGGCACCGGCCGTAATCGCGCGGCGGACCTGGTTTTCGAGCAGACTTCGACCCGCCATCGGAAGCATGGCACGCAGGCCAGCCTCGCCTTCATCAGCCTCCCGATAGGCGGCAATCAGCGCGGCGAAAGCCACAGGTTTCGTTCCAAATCCATTGGTTGGATGCGATACGCCGAGAAAGGCCCTGTTGCAAAGCCATTCGTCCCGGAAAACGGGGGATTTCTCGTAATTCTAATATCTTATTGCGGGATATCGTCTGTCGCATAGTCGAAGCTGCTCGAAAAGCCGGCAAGGGACTTGTCAATGCGCTGGAGCAGCATTTTATCGAACGGAACGCCCTCTGCAGCCCGGTTGGCAAGCTCCATCAGGTCGGTCACACCAAAGCTGGCGGCAAGGCCCTTGAGGCGCCAGGCCGCAACCTGCCATTGCTGGTCATTCACCGCGTTGTGGAGCGCAGAAACCTGCCGTTGCGCGCTTTCAAAGAAAGCCGCACGCAACTCCGCAACCAAAGACGGATCGTCTCCCGCAGCAGCTGCCAGTGTCTTGTCCAATGCTCCAGGATCATATGCCATAGTGTGGCTATAACGCATCGCCGTTAACGCTCCGTTGCCGAGCAAGGCTTTCGAACCCTTAAAAACATGGTAAACACCCCAAATCGAGGGGAAATGCGATGGTCGAACCAGCAAATGATATTGCCGAGCGCGAGACGCCGACAGACGACGTACCGGAGCTGGCAACAGCAGGTTTATGCCAAGCCGAGTGGACTGACGAGGACGGCTGTGATTTTGACGTGGCGAAGCCCGGCCTCGTCGAGAGATTGCCCATCATTGCGATCATCCTTTTAGGGGTCGGCTGGATCGGATTTGTCGGTTGGGCAGCCTATTCCAGCATTATTCTGGAAACACCCACGCTAACCCAAATTGCAAACTGGGTTGCCATCACCAGTGTCCCGCTGGCGCTTCTCGGCATTGCATGGCTGTTGACGCAGCGCACGAGCAGGCGCGAAGCCGTGCGTTTTGGCCGCACTTCGGAAGCCATGCGGGCAGAAGCGCGGCGGCTCGACAATGCAATGATGCTTGCCGCAAACCAGCTGGCAGAAATTCGCGAAGGCGTTTCGATCGAAGCCGACAGATTGTTGGCGCTGGGCGATGAAGCCGCAGGAAGGCTTGGCGCCATTGGCAACACGATGCGTGACGCCAGCGCCACCATTGAAGAAAAATCCGGATTGCTTGACCGTGCAACCAAATCCGCGCGCGAGGATGTCGATATCCTTATGGCCGATCTGCCGCGCGCCGAGCAGCAGGCACGCGCCGTAAGCACCGGCCTGCGCGAAGCAGGGATCAACGCCCATGAACAGGCCGCCGCACTCGATACCCAGCTGCTCACACTAAAATCACGTGGGGAACAGGCCAAGGAGATCGCAAACGGCGCTGCGCAGTCTCTGGCTGCGAATCTGGCGCGAATTGAAGGCGTCGCGGAAGTGTCAGCGATCAAGCTGAGCCAAACGAGCGATCAGATCAATGCCGCCGTGGATGCCGTTCTCAATCGCTCAAGCGGGGCGATTGAAGACACCCGCAAGGTTGTTGATGAAATCGGCACCGCACTGACAGCGATGATCGAAAATGCGCGTACCAGTTTCAGCCAGGAGGGCGAAGAGGCCGCCGCTGCGCTTGATGCCCGGATCACATCTACCAATGCTGCGCTGACGGCTTTCGACGAAAAACTGACTGCGCAGCGCGCTGCGACAGCAGCAACATTAGGCGATCTTGATACCGGCCTTGGCGATATCGAAGGAAGACTGGCGAGCCTGTCGCAGGACGGAGCAGACCATGCCCGCACGCTTGGTGAAGAATTGAGCGCATTGGCAAGCGGCATGACAGTGCTTGGCGAAAGCATCGGCGGCAACGACGAAGCAGCTGAACGCCTGATTACCCGCGCTGCCGAAGTGAAGGCAGCGCTCGATCTGAGCGCAGGATCGCTCAATGACACTCTTCCAGAAGCTTTTGCAGAGACAGAAGCGCGGGCAGAACAATTGAAAGCCGCGATCACCGGAATCGGGCCAGATCTGGAGAACCTACAAACTCTGGCGTCGGACATGCGCGGCTATGTCGATGTTAGCGGAGAGAGCCTCGAAGATCAGCGCGTCGCCATTGCAAGCTTCGTCGATCAGGTTGGCGAACGGATCACAGCGATGCGGGCCGATATCGACAGCATCGAAAGCGGGCTGACCCATTCGGCAGAACAAGCGACAAGCATCGCCGACGGCGCAGCACCGCGGTTGATCGAAACGCTGATGCAAGTTCGCGAAACGGCAGACCAGGCCGCCGAAAAAGCGCGGGCTGCCTTCGGGGAAATCATCCCGCAAAGTGCAGCAGCGCTTAGCGAGGCAACGCAGCTCGCCATGACAGAGGCGCTCGGCGAAAATGTCGAAAGCCGGATCGCCGATCTTACAGCCGCCTCCGAAAAAGCGGCGGCAACAGCGCAAGAGGCCATGGCGAACCTCGACACGAAAATTGCGGAAATCGAAAGCCGGAGCACGGCGCTACAAAACCAGCTCAAGGAAAATGAAGACGAAGCGGAAGAAGCCGGACTGGACGGCTTTGCACGGCGCGTGACGCTGCTGATTGAATCACTGAATTCAACGGCCATCGATGTCAGCAAAATCCTGTCCAACGAAGTGACCGACACCGCCTGGGCAGCCTATCTGAAGGGTGATCGCGGCATATTCTCACGCCGCGCAGTCAGGTTACTCGACAGTGGCGAAGCCCGCGAAGTCATTGCGCAATATGAGAATAACAGCGAATTTCGTGATCATGTGAACCGCTATGTGCATGATTTTGAAGCCATGCTGCGCCGGGTCCTTACCACGCGGGATGGTTCGCCGCTGGCGGTTACCCTGCTCTCATCTGACAATGGGAAGCTCTATGTTGCACTCGCCCAGGCAATCGAGCGGCTCCGCTAAAAGCTCCTGAAGTCAGTCTCTATTGCCCCGCATTACGGATTGATTCCGGCTTGATGAAATCAAGGAAATCGACGCCAATCCAGCCATAGCTGTAATTCGCATAAAATAGCGCAAAGAGGATCGTCGCAATGATTGTCGTGCGCAAGACGATACGTCCTAACCGAAACTGATGCGGTGCACTTTCGGCATGTCCGGGAGCCGGTTCCACACCCATCTCCCGGTCCGTCTTGATACCGAATGGCAGGACAACAAACAGGGACAGGAACCACATCAGAAAAAATACCGCTAGGGCCGAAATCGGCTGCATGGTTAGACCTCCATTAGCGACACATTGACCACAGGCTTTTTGCCTGTCCAGTGGGTGGCCTTACGGCGCACGGCAAGACGGACAGCTTCGCGCAGTTTTTCATTGTCCTTCGCGCCCTTGCGCACAGCGCCAGCGGCCGCTTCGACACATTCATCGATAAAGTCTTCGCGCTCATCTTCGATTGGAACGCCCGCCATTGAGAAGGAAGGCGTGCCGACAAGCTTGTTCTTGCTGTCCAGCGCCACCGTAACTGCAATAATGCCTCGCTGGGCAATGCGGCGCCTTTCGTTCATCGCTTCGCCATCAGCGGCGATAATCGTATCGCCATCAAGCACGAGCCGTCCGGTCCGCTCATTGCCAATGATCGAGGGGCCATCGGGTGCCAGGCGCACGACATCGCCATTTTGCTGAACAATAACCTTGGGAATGCCTTGCGCCGTTCCGAAACGCGCCTGTTCGGCCATGTGCCGCAGTTCGCCGTGTACGGGAACCAGCGTTTCGGGCCGGATCCAGCCATACATTTTCGCCAGCTCCGGTTTACCCGGATGCCCGGAAACATGAACTTCAGCCTGACGATCCGTAATCATCGGAATTTTCTGTGCGGCCAGGGCATTTTGCACGCGGCCGATCGACAGCTCGTTGCCGGGAATCTGCTTGGAACTGAAAACCACGAGATCGCCGCTGTCGAGCTTCAACTGATGATTGCCTTCGGCGATTCGCGCCAACGCAGCCCGCGCTTCACCCTGCCCGCCGGTTGCAATGATCAGCAACTCGCGGGGAGGAACGCTCATGGCCTCGTCAAATTTGAGGGTGCCGGGAAAATCCTTCAGATAGCCATTCGCCTGCGCTTCGCCGAGAATCCGGTCGAGCGACCGGCCCGCAACGCACACCTTGCGCCCGGTTTCCTTGGCAATCCGGCCAAGCGTCTGAAGCCGTGCAGCGTTGGATGCAAAAGTCGTCACCAGCACACGTCCGGTGGCCGCAGCGACAACTTCGCTCAGCCCCGCCCTTACCGCGCCCTCGCTGCCGGATTCCTTGTCATTGAACACATTGGTTGAATCGCAAACCATCGCGAGAATGCCGCTGTCTCCGATCGCTGTCAGTTGCTCCGCCGAGGCAGGCACGCCGGTTTGTGGATCATCATCGAGCTTCCAGTCACCCGTATGGAAGATGCGGCCATGCGGCGTATCGATAACCAGTGCATTGCCTTCAAGAATCGAATGGGCAAGCGGCACATAGCGAAAACCGAACGGGCCAAGCTCGAACGATCCCTCATTGGGGATGATATTCAGCTCAATCTCGTTGAGCAGCCCCGCTTCTTCAAGCTTTCTTCGGATCAGGCCCGCGGTAAAGGGCGTCGCATAAAGCGGCACGCCGAGATCGCCAGCCAGATAGGGCAGCGCGCCGATATGGTCTTCATGACCATGGGTCAGCACGATGCCGAGCAGGTCGTCCGCGCGATCTTCGATAAATTCGAGATCGGGCAGCACCAGTTCGATACCGGGATAATGGGGATCGCCAAAGGTCATGCCGCAATCGACCATGACCCATTTGCCCTGGGTTCCGTAGAGATTGACATTCATGCCGATCTCGCCCGACCCGCCGAGCGCGAGGAATAGCAGTTCGTTTTTGGGGTTCATGCGGGCCTATCTAGACCTTTGGTAGAGCATGGCCAGCCCCTGAATGGTAAGATCAGACTCAATCACATCGAAAATGTCGGTATGTTCGTCAAACAGGGTGGCGAGCCCGCCAGTAGAGATGACCTTGGTCGGACGGCCGATTTCCGCCTTCACACGCGCA
>CAJQMX010000079.1 GCA_905479515.1 uncultured Parasphingopyxis sp. | reverse complement strand
CGCCGGATGCGTTTTCATATTTCTCGAAAAGATCTTCGACCGTACGATGATCATTTTCCAAAATGTGCGTGGCGTCTGTATCGGTATTCGTGGTCATGAGTATCTCCCTTCTGAGTAGCGATAAAACGCTGACAGAAAGAGATTGGTTCCCGCTAAGCCTGAAATATTTACAATGAAGAGAGGGGTTTAGAGAAATTCTGTAGGAACAGAACACGCACGGAATTCTGAAGAAATTCGCCTGATGCGCCCTTTGAAATGGCGGCTAAAAGCCGTAAACCAGTGTTGCGCGCGTCTGTGTGTCGGTGCTTTCGCGGCCTGCCGGTGGATTGGTTTCATATTCGACGCGGTAGCCAAGCCGTGCGGAAAGCGCGCCGACAAGTTGCGTCTCCAATGCCGTTTCCGAAGTAAAGGTAGAGGCGCCGCTTTCGACCTAGGCAGAGGCGGTCTGGTGCAGCGCCAGACTCTCCGTGATATCCCATTGCAGATCGAGCGAGGCCAGGCCGGCCAGCGCGCTATCCGTGCCGCCCGCCGTCAATTCAGTCTGTCGCCATGCCGGGCCTGCGCGCAGGTCCAGCGTCATTCCGTCATTGTCGATCACCCGGTAACCCAGCCCGCCGGACGCCATATAGCGCGCTGAATAGCCCTGAAACCGGTCCCGCTCATATTGGCCGAGGCCATAGGCGAACAGGCGGTCGTTGATCTTGTATTGCGGTTCGACGGCAAGCAGAAACCGCTCGCGCGTCGTCGTGCCGTTGGAGCGTTGAAAATCGGCCCGGGCGCGAAAAGCGTGACGCCAGCGCAGACCTTCCCGGGTCAGCGACAGGCCAGCCGCCAGACTGATATTGTCGCTGTTGCCGGTCGATTGCGAAAAGCCGAGTTCGCCTTCGCCAGACCATCCATCGAAAAAGCCCTGACTGCCGAGCCGTTCGACGCGTGCCTGCGCACGGGCCGCGTCATACTCGGCGCGGATCGCATCGATTTCTGCGACATCATCGGGATTGGTGCGTTTGGCTATTTCGATAACCGTATTGATCGTGTCCACCTCGCCATCTTCAAACGCGGCGTCGATCATGGCGCGCACCGGATCGGGAAGCGTAGCGGCGGCAGGATGTGCAATCAGTGTCGCGACGCAAAGCGCCGCACAGGCTTTCGAAAAATACATGAAGTCCCCGTTTTTCGGTTCTTAAAGGTCGAGATGCGCACCAAATTCAACGAGCAGGGTGCGATAGAGTTCCCGTTTGAAAGGAACGATCAGGTCCGGCAGCGTTGAAGGCTGCGCCCATCTCCAGGCGCGAAACTCCTGATGCTCGGTCGCGATATTTACATCGCTGTCGCTCCCTTGAAAGCGCATCAGGAACCAGCTTTGCCGCTGGCCGCGATATTTGCCTTTCCAGATTTTGCCGATCAGTTCGTCCGGCAGATCATAGAGAAGCTCTCGAGACGCCTGAGCGACAAGGCTCGCCTTGCTGCTGATGATGCCGGTTTCCTCTTCCAGTTCGCGGAAGGCTGCGGTTCTGGCATCTTCGCCCGGGTCGATTCCGCCCTGCGGCATTTGCCAGGCCTCACTGCTGGAATCCTGCCGCTGGCCAACAAAGACATGGCCGACAGGGTTTAACAGCATCACACCGGCGCAAGGCCGGTATGGCAGATCGTCAGCTTTGATCATTCGGCGGCAGCGGCCTGTTCTGGAGCGGCCGCAATACCGTCAAGGATAAGGCCGAGCGCAGCAAGGCATCCCATCACATCGTCATGTGCGGAGGGAATGATCTGCCGCAGATTGGCAAAGCCGTGAATATTACCGCTCGCTTCGTGAAAGACGGTCTTCACCCCGCTGGCGATCAGCTTGCCCGCATAATGCCGGCCCTGATCGCGCAAGGGGTCGAGCCCGGCAGTGATGAGCATGGTGGGCGGCAGGCCTGCGGTATCCTTGAGCACCGGGTTGAGCCGCCAGTCGTTTTCATCGCCGGCATAATGGTTGCCGAACCAGTCCATCGTCGCCGCTTCGAGCAAATAGCCCGTATCGAAATCCGCCATCGATCCGCCCTCGGCCGACATGTTGGTCGCCGGATAGATCAGCCATTGCGCCACGACTGGAACATCCGCTGGCTCGTCCCGCAACGAGAGCGAAACCACTGCTGCGAGATTGCCGCCCGCGCTGTCGCCAGCCGGGATCAGGCCGGTGACCTGCAGGCCGAGCGCGTCGGGGCTGGTTGCGACCCAGCGCGCAGCCGCGATGCAATCTTCGGGTGCCGCCGGGAAAGGCGCTTCCGGGGCCAGCCGATAGTCGACCGATACAACCGGGATATCCAGCGTCCGTGCTGCTTCCGCGCACAGCGAATCATGGGTTTCGATATTGCCGATCACGAAGCCGCCGCCATGATAGAACATCATGACCGGGCCGGGGTCACGGCTTGAGCGCGGATCGTAAAGCCGGGCGGGAATATCGCCGGCGGGGCCGGGGATCGCAAAGTCCTTCTTGGTGGCGAGTTCGCCTGCCGGGCGCTCTGCCATCGTGAACACCATGTCCATCATCGCGCGCGCCGTTTCCGGATCGGTTTCGTGCGTCTTCGGGCCTTCCTGGGCGGCCAGCAGGTCGAGCATCATCTGAACATCGGGGCGGACATAAGGCATTCGGTAATTCTCCGGTTTTGATCTTATTTTTCGGCAGTTATAGGCGCAAAAGTGCGCGCGGCAAGGCGCGGGGTGAGGAGAAACTGCCCGGCCGCCCGAAAGGCGAGGAATATGGTGAAGCTCAGCCAGACGCCATGATTGCCCAGCGGCGCCGTCAGCCAGAGCATGACGCCATAGGCGATAAAGGCAGCGGCCATGGTGGCGAGCAGGGCCCGCGTCCATGTCGCCCCGACAAAAACACCGTCCATCACGAAAGAAGCGACACCGGCCAGCGGCAGGGCAAGCAGCCAGATATCATAATGCTGAACAGCCGCGACGACATCCGGGTCGGTTGAAAAGCTCCCGGTAATCGGGCCGGACGCCACGGCAAACACGCCGGTCAGCAGCAGCGCGGTGCCAACCCCGCGCAGCAATATCCCCCGCATGGTCTTGTCAAAACTGCCGCGATCCCGCGCGCCGATGGTTTCCCCGCACAGAACCTGCGCGGCATTCTCGAACCCGTCGAGCAGCAGTGCGGTCAGCATGAACATCTGAAACAGGATCGCATTGGCCGCGAGGATGGTTGAGCCCTGTATCGCGCCCTGCCGCGTTACGAGAAGGATCGCGAAGGTCAGCAACACGGTGCGAAGAAACAGATCGCGGTTCACACGGAACAGCGAACCCATCGGGCC